>DATAJS010000010.1:0-310595 GCA_036262035.1 Burkholderiales bacterium
GGCGGTCGTCACGTGTATGGACGGCTATCAGATGGCGCGGCAGGGGAGGGCCGGACCCGCGCTCGGCATTGCGGCCATCGGCTCGTTCTTCGCGGGCTGCGTCTGCACCCTGATCATCGCGCTGTTCGGGCCTCCGATCGCCGAGATGGCGTTGAAGTTCGGCGCGCCCGAATACTTCTCGCTCATGCTGATGGGTCTGGTCACCGCCGCGGTGCTCGCGCACGGCGACATGATCAAGTCGCTCGCGATGGTGTGCCTCGGCCTGCTGCTCGGCGTGGTCGGCACCGACGTGAACTCGGGCATGGCGCGCTACAGCTTCGGCATCGCGGAGTTGACCGACGGCATCGGCTTCATCGTGATCGCGGTGGGCGTGTTCGCCGTCGGCGAGATCGTCGCCAACCTCGGCGATCCGGAAGAGCGCCAGATCTTCACCTCCAAGGTGAAGAACCTGTGGCCGACGTGGGCCGACATCAAGCAGTCGTCGGGCGCGATCATCCGCGGCACGGGCATCGGCGCGTTCTTCGGCGTGCTGCCGGGCACCGGTCCCGCGATCGCCTCGTTCTCGTCCTACATGGTCGAGAAGAAGCTCGCGAAGGATCCGTCGCGCTTCGGCAAGGGCGCGATCGAAGGCGTGGCCGGCCCCGAGTCGGCGAACAACGCCGATGCGCAGTGCAAGTTCATCCCGACGCTCACGCTCGGTATCCCGGCGAGCGCGACGATGGCGCTGATGCTCGGCGCGCTGACGATCCAGGGCATCGCGCCCGGACCTCAGGTGATGACGCAGAAACCCGACCTCTTCTGGGGCCTGATCGCCTCGATGTGGATCGGCAACGCGATGCTCGTCATCCTGAACCTGCCGATGATCGGGCTGTGGGTGTCGCTGCTGAAAGTGCCGTATCGCATCCTGTTCCCGTGCATCATGGCGTTCTCGTGCATCGGCATCTTCAGCGTGAACAACAGCTCGTTCGAGATCTACCTCACGGCATTCTTCGGGGTGATCGGGTTCATGTGGATGCGCTTCGAGATGCAGCCGGCGCCGATGCTGCTCGGCTTCGTGCTCGGACCCCTGATGGAGGAGAACCTGCGAAGAGCGCTGCTCATCTCGCGCGGGGATCCATCGGTGTTCTTCACGCGGCCGATCAGTCTCAGCTTCATGATCGCCACCGCGCTGATCGTCATCATCATGGCGCTGCCGGCGATCCGCAGGAAGCGCGACGTCATCACCGACTAGCGTTTCACCGCTCCAGCAAAAAGCCCGCTTCGGCGGGCTTTTTGTTTTTGGGGGGATGGTTTAACCGGAAAGGAGGTTCAAGCCGCCTAAGTGGCGTCTGGCGGTGAGCTGCCCGCCGCCGCCCGCATCAACCGATCCAGCACCGCCGCCCACTCCGCTTCCAGCGGCGGCTGTTCGACCAATATCGCGTTGCAACCGGCAACATCGAGCGCGCGCAGGTTCGCGTAGAGATCGTGCGCGTAGCCCGCCGCGTCGCGCGGCGCGGCGACCCATGTGAGGCCCGACAGCACCGGCTGCAACGCCGAGCGCGCGAGCACCGCGACCTTCTGACCCTGCCGCGCCATGCTCGACGCAAGCTCGAGCACGAGGTCGGCTTCCATGACCATGAGCGGCGTCTGCGGCGCATAGTGCTTGGCAAGCGTTCCCGGCGCGCGCGGCGATGCGGCGCCGGGGGCGGCGAGCGCACGTCCGAGCGTTGCTTCGAGATCCCGCGCGGTGATGTGTCCCGGCCGCAGCAGCGCCGGCGCGTCGCCCGACACGTCGACGATCGTCGATTCGATGCCGACGTCGGTCGCACCGCCGTCGAGCACGCAGTCGATGGTGTTCCCGAACTCGGCTCTCACGTGCTCGGCGGTCGTCGCCGAGACGCGGCCGTAGCGGTTCGCGGAAGGCGCTGCGACGCCGCCGCCGAACGCCTCGAGCAGCGCGCGCGCGACCGGATGCGAGGGCACCCGCAGCGCGACCGTGTCCTGGCCGCCGGTGACGAGATCGTTCACGTGGGGCGCGCGCTTGACGATCAGCGTGAGCGGACCGGGCCAGTAGCGCTCGGCGAGCAGCTGCGCCGTAGATGTGAAAACCTGCGCCCACTGCGACACCTGCTCGACGCGCGCGAGATGAACGATGAGCGGATGATTGCGGGGCCGGCCCTTGGCGGTATAGATCTTCTTCACCGCATCGACGTTGGACGCGTCGCCGCCGAGGCCGTAGACGGTCTCGGTGGGGAAGGCGACGAGGCCGCCGGATTTCAGGACCTTGACTGCTTTTGCTATGTCGGGCGTCAAAGTCAAAGGCGTATTAACCGCAGAGGACGCAGAGGACGCGGAGGAAGATCAAAAGCAAGAATGGTGCGGGCGCGGAATCCAACGTAGGGTGCGCGCGAGCGCACCGGGGTCTCCACGGTGCGTTACGCCGCTCTCGCGGCTAACGCACCCTACGCTTGATTTTGCCTTTCCTCTGCGTCCTCTGCGTCCTCTGCGGTAAGACTTTCAGGTTTTGAGCAACCGCAGAGCTTCTCGATATTTGTCGGAAGTCTGCTTCAAGACATCATCCGGCAACGCCGGGGCCGGGGCTTTCTTGTTCCACGGCTGGGTTTCGAGCCAGTCGCGCACGAACTGCTTGTCGAAGGACGGCGGGCTGATGCCGGTCCTGTATTCCGACGCCGGCCAGAAGCGCGACGAGTCTGGCGTCAGCGCTTCGTCGATCAGCACGAGCCCGCCCTTGTCGTCGGTGCCGAACTCGAACTTGGTGTCCGCGATGATGATCCCGCGCTGCGCGGCGTAATCGGCCGCTTCGGCGTAGAGCCGGATCGACACGTCGCGCACGCGCGCGGCCATGTCCTTGCCGACGAGCGTCTCGACTTCGCCGTACGGAATGTTCTCGTCGTGCTGCCCCGCCGGCGCTTTCGACGCCGGGGTGAAGATCGGCTGCGGCAGCTTCTGCGCCTGCTGCAGGCCCTTGGGAAGATCGATGCCGCAGATCGCGCCGCTGTCCTGGTAGTCCTTCCAGCCCGAGCCGATGATGTAGCCGCGCACCACCGCCTCCACCAGCAGCGGCGTGAGCTTTCTCACCACCATCGAGCGGCCTTCGATCTGCGCGCGCTCTTCGGGCGCAACGACCGTCGCGGGATCGATGCCGGTGAGATGGTTCGGGACGACGTGCGAGAGCTTCTCGAACCAGAAGAGCGAAAGCTCGGTGAGCACGCGCCCCTTGCCGGGTATCGGCGTCGGCAGGATCACGTCGAACGCCGACAGCCGGTCGGTCTGCACGATGAGGAGCTTGTCGTCGCCGACGGCGTAGATGTCGCGCACCTTCCCGCGGTGGAGGAAAGGCAGGCTGTTGAGACTGGACTGGAGCATAGGCGCGTCGCTCATGATCATTCGCGCTCGAGGTTGAAATCGGGAGAGAGTTTTTCGCGGATCGCCCGCGCTTTCGCGAGCGCGTCGTCCGCATCGCGGCCGAGCACGGTGTAATGGCCCATCTTGCGGCCGGCCCGCGCTTCCTGCTTGCCGTAGAGATGGAGCTTCGCTTCGGGTGTGGCGAAAACGTGGTGCCACTGCGGCTGGCCGTGCTGCCACACGTCGCCGAGCAGGTTGACCATCACCACCGGCGCGAGCAGGCGCGTCCCGCCGAGCGGCAGCCCGCACAGCGTGCGCACCTGCTGCTCGAACTGCGAGGTGGCGCATGCGTCGATCGTGTAGTGGCCGCTGTTGTGAGGGCGGGGCGCGATCTCGTTGACCAGCAGCTGGCCGTCTTCGGTGACGAAGAACTCCACGGCCAGCACGCCGGTGTAGCCGAGCTTCGCCGCGACGCCCTGCGCGCACGACTCTGCCTTGCGCGCGATCTCGTCCGGCACTCGCGCCGGCACGATGGACACGTCGAGGATGCCGTTCCGGTGCTCGTTCTCCGCGACCGGAAAGCTCCTGGTCTCGCCGTTCGCGGCGCGCGCGGCGACGACGCTCACTTCGCAGCGTAGCCGAACCTGCTTTTCGAGCACGCACGTCTCTTCGCCGAGGTCGACGAACGCCGCTTTCGCTTCTTCTTTCGAAGCGACTCGCGCCTGGCCCTTGCCGTCGTAGCCGAAGCGCGCGCGCTTGAGTATCCCCGGGAAGAGCGCGGCGTCCGCCTCGTCGCAGTCCCCGGCGTGCTCGATGACCGCATAGGGCGCAACGTCGAAACCGTTCTCCGTGAGAAAACGCTTCTCGCGCGTGCGGTCCTGGGCGACCGCGACGCTGTCGCCGGCGGGCCGCACGATGCAGTGCGACGCGAGCCAGCGCAGGCTGTCCGCGGGCACGTTCTCGAACTCGGTGGTCACCGCCGCGCAGCTGTCGGCGAGCTGCTGCAGCGCTTCGCGATCCTGGTAAGCCGCGCGCAGATGGACGTCCGCGATCGCGCCGGCGGGCGACCGCGAATCGGGATCGAGCACCGCGACGCGATAACCCATCGCATGCGCGGCGAGTGTGAACATGCGTCCGAGCTGCCCGCCGCCGAGCATGCCGAGCATGGCGTCGGGATAGATCATCGAGCTCATCGCTTCTTGTTGCGCGTCGCTTCACCGCGACTCGTAACCGGCAGCTTCATGGCGCGTACGGTACGCACCTGCCTGGCCCGGAACGCGTCCAGCTTCTTCGCGAGCTTCGCGTCGTCGCGCGCGAGCAGCGCGACCGCGAAGAGTCCCGCGTTCGCCGCGCCCGCTTCGCCCACGGCGAACGTCGCGACCGGAACGCCCTTGGGCATCTGCACGATCGACAGCAGCGAGTCGAGCCCTTTGAGATGCCGCGTCGGCACCGGCACGCCGAGCACCGGCACGATCGTCTTCGCCGCGAGCATGCCGGGAAGATGCGCCGACCCGCCCGCGCCGGCGATGATGCACTTCAGGCCGCGGCCTGCCGCGGCCTCGGCATATTCATAGAGCAGGTCCGGCGTGCGATGCGCGGACACGATGCGCGCTTCGAACGGCACGCCGAAGTCTTCGAGTTGCTGTGCCGCGTGCTGCATCACGCTCCAGTCGCTCTGGCTGCCCATCGCGATTCCGACCAACGCTCGTTTCAACGCCTGCCTCCGAAGTGAATCGAGTATTCTAACAGCGGCATCCCTCGCGAGACCCCGTCGAGACAGCGCGTGCTAGACTCGCTGCCCCCGAGGAGAACCCCCCATGCTTACAAAAATCGCGCGAACGGGCGCGCTCATCGCAGTCGCCGCATTCGCCGGCGCGGCCCATGCGCAGACGTATCCCGCAAAACCGGTGCGCATCGTCGTTCCTTTCCCGCCGGGCTCGGGCGCGGACATCACGACTCGCCTCGTCGCGCCGAAAGTCGGTGAAGCGCTGGGCCAGCAGTTCATCGTCGACAATCGCGCCGGTGCGGCAGGCAACATCGGCGCCGAGCTCGTCGCGCGCTCGCCCGCCGACGGCTACACCCTGCTCACCGCGCCCGCGTCGACCGCGATCAGCCAGACGCTGTATCCGAAGATCGCGTTCGATCTCGTCAGGGATTTCGAGCCGGTCGCGCTGATGGCGGGCGTGCCGTTCATGCTCGTGGTGCATCCGTCGCTGCCGGCGAAGAACGTGAAGGATCTCGTCGCGCTCGCGAAAGCGCAGCCGGGCGCGCTCACCTACGGCTCGACGGGCAACGGCAGCTCGCCGCACCTCACGACCGAGATGCTCAAGCTGCAGACCCGCATCGACGTCGTGCATGTTCCTTATAAAGGCACGCCGCCCGCGGTGACCGACCTCCTCGCCGGCAACATCACGTTCATGTTCGCGAACGCGTTGTCGGTGCTGCCGCACGTGAAGACGAACCGGCTGCGCGCGCTTAGCGTTACGAGCGCCAGGCGCAATCCCGGCACGCCGAACCTGCCGACCGTCGCCGAGTCGTACCCCGGCTTCGAGTCGGGCACGTGGTTCTCGCTGCTCGCGCCCGCGGGCACGCCGCGCGACGTCGTCAATCGCGTCAATGCCGCGGTCGTCAAAGCGGTGCAGCTCCCGGAAGTGCGCGAGAAGATCGTCGCCCAGGGCGGCGAGCCGCTGTCCGGCACGCCGCAGCAGGTGGGCGCGTACATCAAGTCCGAAGTGGCGAAGTGGGGCAAGGTCGTCAAGGCCTCCGGCGCCAAGGTGGAATGACACCATGACCGCTACCCGCACGCTGTCCGAGTTCCTCGTCGCCTCGCGCTATGAGGACATCCCCGAATCCGTTCGCCACGAAGCTTCGCGCGCGTTGCTCAACGCCCTGGGCTGCGCCATCGGCAGCGCGCGGCACGAGACGGTCGAGGCGGCGCTCAGCGCGGTGACGCCTTTCGCCGGCGCGCCGCAAGCGTCGATCTTCGGCCGCAGCGAGAAGCTCGACGCGCTCAACGCCGCGCTCGTCAACGGCATCAGCACCCACGTGCTCGACTTCGACGACACCCACCAGCGCGCGGTGCATCCCAGCGCGCCGGTGCTGCCGGCGCTGCTGGCGTATGCCGAATGGAAGAAGACCAGCGGCCGCGATCTCGTTCACGCCTTCGTGCTCGGCGTCGAAGCCGAGATCCGTATCGCGCTGTCGGTCTTTCCCGAGCATTACGACATCGGCTGGCACATCACCGGCACCGCGGGCGTTTTCGGCGCGGCCGCGGCGACCTCCAAGCTCCTGAACCTCGACGTGCGGCGCACGTCGTGGGCGCTCGGCATCGCGGCTACCCAGTCCTCCGGCCTGCGCGAGATGTTCGGCAGCATGTGCAAGAGCCTGCACCCCGGACGCGCGGCGCAGGGCGGCATGACCGCGGCGATGCTCGCGGCGAGCGGCTTCACGAGCTCGGAGCGCGCGATCGAGGCGCCGCGCGGCTTCGGACACGTGACGTCGACCAAATTCGACCCGTCCGTCATCACGACCGGCCTGGGCGCGAGCTACGAGCTCTCGAAGAACATGTACAAGCCCTACGCCTGCGGCCTCGTGGTGCACGCAGCGATCGACGGCTGCATCCAGTTGAAGCGCGAGCACGGCCTCCAGCCCGACCGGATCGAGCGCGTCGAGCTGCTCACCAGCCCGCTGGTCCCGGAGCTGACGGGCAGGCAGACGCCGAAGGACGGGCTGGAAGGCAAGTTCAGCGTGTATCACGCCTGCGCGGTCGCGCTGGTGCACGGCGCGGCAGGCGAAGCGCAGTTCGCGGACGCGGTCGTGCGCGACCCCGACGTCATCGCAGTACGCGACCGCATTGCGGTCACGGCCAGCCCGTCGGTGCGTAAGCTGGAGGCACGTGTTACTATCCGCCTCCGCGACGGAACGGTGCTCGAGAAGCATGTCGAGCACGCGCTGGGCACGGTCGAGCGGCCGATGAGCGACCGCGACCTCGAAGAAAAACTCTCGGATCTGACCGACGGCGTGCTTCCGAAGGCCGCGGCGGCCCGCGTGATCGACCTCTGCTGGCGCATCGACACGCTCGACGACGCCGGCGAGCTCGCCCGGGCGACCGTCCCGCAGTAACTCGTCGACCGCCGGCGGTCCCGCCCGGACGGGCCGACTGGACTACGAATGAAGAACGACGCCACCGCACTGAAGCCCGGCAAGACCGAGATCTCCCCGGTCATGCACGAGCTCGCCACCTACATCTCCAAGGCGCGCAAGGCGCCCCTGCCCAAGCCGATCGTCGAGAAGACCAAGCACCACGTGCTCGACACGATCGCCGCCATGGTCTCGGGCTCCAAGCTCCTCCCCGGCGAGAGCGCGATCTCCTACATCAAGACGCGCGGCGGGGTCGCCGAAGCGACCGTGATCGGCTCGCGCATCGTCACCAGCGCGGAGAACGCCGCGCTCGCCAACGGCATGCTCGCGCACGCCGACGAGACCGACGACTCGCACGCGCCTTCGCTCACGCATCCCGGCTGCGGCATCGTGCCCGCGGCGCTCGCGATGGCGGAGCGCGAGCAGGCGAGCGGCAACGCCTTCCTGCGCTCGGTCGCGCTGGGCTACGACGTCGGCTGCCGCATGACGATGGCGCTCAACGCCTACGACTTCCGCGAGGCCGGCCACTCCACGCACAGCTTCGGCCCGATGTTCGGCGCGGCGGTCGCGGCGGGATGCATCGCGAACCTGAAGTACGAACAGGTTCGCCACCTTCTGTCGTATACCGCGCAGCAGGCGTCGGGCGTCTCGTGCTGGATGCGCGACGCCGAGCACATCGAGAAGGCGTTCGATTTCGGCGGCATGCCCGCGCGCAACGGCGTGGCGGCCGCGACGATGGTCGCGCACGGCTTCACCGGCGTCGAAGACGTCTTCTCGGGCGAGCGCAATTTCTTCGTCGCGTACGACGAGAGCAAGCGCACCGGCAAGCCGGTGCGTCCCGAGCTGCTCATCCAGGGCCTGGGCGAGCAGTTCGAGGTGATGAACACCAACATCAAGCGCTGGTCGGTCGGTTCGCCCATCCAGGCGCCGCTCGACGGGCTGCTCGATCTCATCCGCGCGAACAGCGTGCGCGCCGACGACGTGAAGAAGCTCGTGGTGCGCGTCGCGCATCAGGGCGCGAACACCGTCAACAACCGCGACATGCCGGACATCTGCCTGCAGCACATGTGCGCGGTGATGCTGATCGACGGCATCGTCACGTTCGAGTCGGCGCACGACGAGAAGCGCATGAAGGACCGCAAGGTCCAGGAGCTGCGCAGCAAGATCGAGCTCTACGGCGACGACGCGCTCACCAAGGCGATGCCGTCGCGGCAGGGCATCGTGGAATTGACGCTGAAGAACAACAAGACCTTGAAGTGCCACGTCAAGGCGGTGCGCGGCACTTCGGACAACCCGATGACGCGCGCCGAAGTCGACGAGAAAGCGTTCCACTTGCTCAAGCCCATCCTCGGGCAAAAGCGCGCGCGGCTCCTCTGCGACACCGTCTGGACGCTCGAAGACGTCTCGAGCATGCGCAACCTCCGCCCGCTGCTGCGCGCTTAATCCGACTCCGAGTCAGATTTCGCGCCCATAATCTGACCCGGAGTCAGATTGTGGGGGGCTGCGATGCTGCTCAACTTGAGCCAGATCGGCCAGATCGCTCTGCCGGTGACCGACGTCGACCGCGCCGAAGCGTTCTACGAAAAAGTGGTCGGCCTGCGCAAGCTCTATCGCTACGGCGACCTCGCGTTTTTCGACTGCGCCGGCGTGCGCCTCCTGTTGGAGAAGGTGCGCGATCCGTCCGATTTCCGGCGGCAGGGCACGATCTACTTCCGCTGCGCCGATATCGCGCTCGCCGTGGCGGAGCTGGCCCGGCGCGGGCTGACCTTCTCTTCCTCGCCCCACCTGATCGCGAAGATGGACGATCACGATTTCTGGATGGCCTTCTTCGAGGACCCCGACGGCCATACCCTGGCGCTGATGCAGGAAGCGCCGAAGGGTTACACCCCCGAAATCTGACTCTGACCCGGATTTTTTGCTTTTGCCCGTTGACATCGCCCACGCGTTGGCGTTAACGTTTGCAAACGTATGCAAATGAAAACACAGGTGCTGCGATGAGCGCACAGATGCAGACGCTCTCGGCGCGGGTTCCCGCCGACGATTTCGCCTGGCTCGCGGGGCTCGAGGTGCCGGGCGCCTACACCCCCAGCGACAAGCTGCGCGCGCTGATCGCGCAGATGCGCCGGCAGCACGAGGGCACGCTCGATTACACCGCGTGCGTCGCGTGGCTGCGCGAGCTGGTCGCGCCGCTGGTCGCCGAAATCCGCGGGGTCGAGCACCGCCACCAGATCCACTCGGCCGCGCTGACCGCGATCATCGAGTGGACGCCCCAGGTCATGGCGACCCTGCTCGCCGGCCGCGACCGGGGCGGCGACGATGGCGAGTCGGTCGCGGCGCTCGAAAGGGCGCTGGTGCAGCAATGTTTTCAACTGCTTAGCGCGCTCCTGCGCCTCGGAATCACGCCGACGGCCGAGTGTTACACTGCGGACGTCATCGAAAAACACCTGCCGCGCGTGCTCGAGCTGACCCAGCTCATCTCGGCGAACCGCGCACCCAACAAGGAGGCTCAGAGATGACGGACTCGATTGCGACCCGCGTCACCCGGATCGTCAGCGGCAGCGTGCACGCCGTGCTCGACGCGGTGGAGAACGCAGCGCCGGAAGCGATGATGAGCCAGGCGGTGAGGGAGGTCGACCAGGTGACCGACGAGGTCCGCGCCGAGCTCGGCAAGGTCGAGGCGGCCAAGCACCTCGTCTCGGCGCAGATCAACAAACTCAACACCGAGAACGAGCAGATCGCCACCCAGATCGAGACCGCGCTCGCCCAGGGGCGCGACGACCTCGCCCGCGCCGGGGTCGAGAAGCAGATCAACATCGAAGACCAGATGCCGGTCCTGCAGAAATCGCTCGCCGAGCAGCAGGAGCGCGGCAAGGAGCTCGAAGGCTATATCACCGCGCTCGTCGCCAAGAAGCGCGAGATGGAGCAGACGCTGCGCGAGTTCCTCGCGTCGCGCGCCGCGGCGGCGACCGCGCCGCAGTCCGGAGGCGGCGCCCGAGGCTCGGCCCAAGGCCGGGTGGACAACGCCGGCGCCGCATTCGACCGGGTGCTCGCGAAGCAGGCCGGCGTCACGGGCCTGTCGGGCGAGACGACCGCCAACGCCGCCCAGGTGAAAGAGCTGCAGGAGCTGCACCGCACGCACCGCATCGAGGAAAAGCTGGCGCAGCTCAAGGCGCGGCAGGGTAAGTAGTCCGGAGGCGAGGAAAGCGATGAGCGTGTTCCTCGCACCCGAATCCTGGCCCTTCCTGGCCGCCACGCTGGTCCTGCTGGCGCTCACGCTGGTCGAAGGGCTGGCGCTGCTCGTCGGTTTCAGCGCCTCGCAGTGGGTCGACAGCTTCCTGCCCGACTCGGTACACGCCGACGCCCCCGACAGCGTGCTCGGCTGGCTGCACGTCGGCAAGGTGCCGCTCCTCGTGCTGCTGATCGTGTTTCTGGCGTCGTTCGCGGTGATCGGCTTCGCGCTCAACATCGTCGCCTCGGGCGTGTTCGGCCTGCGCCTGCCGGCGCTTCTCTCAGGCCCGATCGCGCTCATCGCCGCCCTGCCGGTCGTCCGCGGCGTCGGCGCCGCCGTCGCCCACATCATTCCGCGCGACCAGAGCTACGCGGTGTCGCTCGACACGCTGGTCGGCAGGGTCGCCGCCGTGGTGGCCGGCACCGCGCGCCAGGGTTATCCCGCGCAGGCCAGGGTCATGACCGAGCACGGCCAGACCGTGTACGTGATGGTCGAGCCCGATACGTCCGAGACCACGTTTCCCCCCAACGAATCGGTGCTGCTCGTGCGCCGCGTGTCGGGCACCCGCTTCGTCGCGATAAAAAACCCGCGTCCCGATCTGCTCTGACGCTCCCGTCGGAGCCCCTGAGGAGATAGACAACGATGAGCAGCCTCTTCGACACCGTCCTACTCGCCGGCATCGTCCTCGTCGCGCTGTTCGCGATCGGGCTGGTGTTCTCGCGGCTGTATCAGCGCGCGTCGAAAGAGCGGTCTTTCGTGCGCACCGGCCTGGGCGGCCAGAAAGTGGTCATGGACGGCGGCGCGGTCCAGCTCCCGGTGTTCCACGGCGTGATCTGGGTGAACATGAACACGCTGAAGCTCGAGGTGCACCGCGCGGGCAAGGACAGCCTGTTCACCAAAGACCGCATGCGCGCCGACGTGATCGCGGCGTTCTTCGTGCGCGTCATCCCGACGATCGAAGGCATCGCCAACGCCGCGCAGACGCTCGGCCAGCGCACCCTCGATCCCGAAGCGCTGAAAGAGCTCGTCGAGGACAAGTTCGTCGATGCGCTGCGCGCGGCGTCGGTGTCGATGACGATGCAGGAGCTGCTCGACAAGCGCCAGGACTTCATCCAGGCGGTGCAGAACGCAGTCGCCGAGGATCTCATGAAGAACGGCCTGGAGCTCGAGAGCGTGTCGCTCACCAAGTTCGACCAGACGCCGAAAGAGTTCTTCAACGCCGACAACGCGTTCGACGCCGAAGGCCTGACGCGCCTCACGCAGGAGACCCAGAAGCGCGCCAAGGAGCGCAACGAGATCGAGCAGAACACCCAGGTCGCGATCGCGCAGAAGAACTACGAAGCGACGCAGGTGAGGCTCGACATCGACAAGAACCAGCGCTTCGCCACGCTCTCGCAGCAGCAGGAAGTCTCGGTGCGCGAGGCCGAGCAGGCGGCGCAGGTGGCGTCGATCCAGGCGCAGCGCAAGCGCGAATCGGAACAGGCGCGCATCGACGCCGAGCGCCTCGTCAAGGAAGCCGAGGTCGCGCGCGAGTTCGCGGTACGGCAGAAGCAGATCGAAGCCGACCGCTCGGTGAAGATCGCCGAGATCGAGCAGCAGCGCGCGACCCAGATCGCCAACCAGGAGAAAGCGATCTCGATCGCCAAGAAGTCCGAAGAGCAGTCGCAGGCCGAAGCGCGCGCGAACGAAGCGCGCTCCGAAACGGTGAAAGCCGAGCAGCTCGTCATCACCGCGGCGGCGGTCGCCGAGGCCAATCGCGAGCGCGAGGTCGAGCTGGTCGAAGCGCAGAAGCAGGCGCAGAAACAGGCGATCGGCATCCGGGTCTCGGCCGAAGCCGAGAAGGACGCCGCGGAGAACCACGCGCAGGCGATCAAGATCCGCGCCGAGGCGAACCTGCGCAACTACCAGGTCGAAGCCGAAGGCAAGGCGATCCTCAACGACGCGATCAACAAGCTCTCCGCCGAGCAGATCGGCATGCAGGTCAAGCTCGCGCTGATCGAAGCGCTGCCCAGGATCATCGAGCAGTCGGTGCGGCCGATGGAGAAGATCGACGGGATCAAGATCGTGCAGGTCGACGGGCTCAACAAGGGCTCGACCAACGGCTCGAACGTGCCGCTCGCGCCGGGCGGCGGCAGCCTCGCGGAGCAGGCGGTCAACGCCGCGCTCGCCTACCGCGCGCAGCAGCCGCTGGTCGATGCGCTGCTGCAGGAGATCGGGCTCAAGGGGAATACGCTGTCGGGGCTGACGTTGGGCGTGCAGCCCACCGACAAGGACGTCGACAAGAGCTGACGCCCGGGATTAGCGGGAAAGCTCCAGCGGGCTGCCGCTGGTCGTCTGGCCGACGAGCTTCGTGCCCTGGATCGCCACCCGGAATCCGAACGAGCAGTCTCCATAGCGCCCCCCGCTGTGGGTCGAGCGCATGCGCAGCGAATCGTTGAGCACGGTGCCGGTCATCCGGTAATCGCCTTCGCAGCGGCCGGTGCCGTAATTGGCGGTCGCGCTCACCGAACCGTTGTCGACCGCCAGGATCTGCAGCGTGATCGGCACCGGGCTGCCGTCCGCCACCAGGCGGCCGCTGTAGCGCCCGGTCAGCGCGGGCGCCGCGGGATGCGGCGCGGGCGCCGGCTTCGCCTCCACGCGCGCGACCTCGACCGCAGGCTTGGGCGCCTCGGCTTTCGGCGCAGGCGCGGGCGCCGGGACGGGCGGCGGCTCGACACGCGCGACCTGCTGAGGCGGAGGCTTGGGCGCCGGCGGCGCTTCCACGGTCTCTTCGGCCCGCGCGGCCGGACGCGGCGGCGCCGGCGCGACCGGGGCCGGCTTCGCCTCGGCCACTGCCGACGGCTTCGCCGGCTCGGGCGCTTTCGCCTTGGCGGTATCGACGCGCGGCGGCGGCGTCACCGGGCTTTTCGGTTCGACGCGGGCGACCTCGACGGCCGGTTTAGTCGGCTCCGCCTTGGGCGCGGGCGGCGGCTCCGGCGCCTTCGGCGCGGCGGCGACGGTCGGCGCGGCCTGCTGCGGCGGATTTTCGGGCTGCTTCGGCGGACTTTCCTCCACGGCTGACACCCGAGCTTTCGCCTCGGTGGCCGGCGGCTCGGCCAGGCGGCTCGACGCCCACCACACCGCCGCGATCGCCGCGGGCGCCGCGAACGCGATCGCGGTGATGGCGGCGCGCAGCGGCGATGCCGATGACGCGACCGGCTTGCGCGGCTTGGCCGGAGCGGGGCGCGCCTCGTCCCGGCCGGTGACGGGCGGTGGATTCGCATCGTCCCCGCGGGACGCTTCCGCGGGCGCCGCGAGCGGCTGGATGGCCAGCACCGGCGCGTAAGCGCCCGTGTCGCTCGCGAGCAGCATCGAGCGCAATTGCGCGACGCTCTGCGGGCGGTCCTGCGGACGCACCGACAGCGCCGCATCGATGGTCGTCAGGAAGCCGTCGCTGTACACCCCGCGCAGCCGTTGCGCGAGCGGCACGAGCTGGTCGCTCATCGCGCGCGCGATCGACGCGGGAGGCGCCTGGCGCGTGAGCGCGAAATGCACCACGCCGGCCAGTGCATAGATGTCGGTCCACGCACCCTGCTTCAGGTTCGGGTCTTCGCCGTACTGCTCGATCGGCGCGTACCCGGGCTTGAGGATGACGGTCAGCGTGCGCGTGATGTCGCCGATCACGCGCCGCGCCGCGCCGAAGTCGAGCAGGATCGGGGTGTCGTTCTGCAGCAGGATGTTGTCGGGCGCGATGTCGCGGTGATAGCACTCGTAGGCGTGGATGACTTCGAGCCCGTCGAGGAGCTGGTAGAGCATGTGGCGCAGCCACCGCTCGTCGGGCGGTCCGTCCAGGCCGCGCAGCACCGCCTTGAGCGTCTGGCCTTCGTAGAACGGCATCGCCATGTACGCCGTGCCGTTCGCCTGGAAGAAGCGATAGACCTTCAGCAGCGACGGGTGATCGAAGCGCGCGAGGAGCTTCGCCTCGTTGATGAAGCTGCGCAGGGCGGCGTCGAACGTGTCGGCGTAGCGCTGCGACCTCACGCGGACGCTGGCGGTGCCGGCGACGCGCTCGGCGAGCTGCGACGGCATGTATTCCTTGAGCGCGATGGTGCGGTCGAGCGATTCGTCGTACGCGAGGTAGACGATGCCGAAACCGCCTTCGCCGATGAGTCTCTCGATGCGGAACTCGGCGATTTTCGCGCCGGGAGGCAGCACGTTTTCGCCGGCGTCTGTCAATCCGGAGGAGGCGATGGTGAGGTCGTGTTCGTCGCTGCGGTCGGTGCTCATGGGACGGCTCCGCGTCCGCAGTGTAAAACAATTCCGGCGTACGCTCTGTCGGATCCGCCCTTGACGTCCCGGCCGGCGCCCGGCGCCCGGCGCTCGCCGCGAGGTCGCGGCGGGTACGCGGTAGAATCGGGTGCTCCCCCTCCGCACTTCAGCCCCCATGAATTTCCAGCTCACGTCCGATCAGGAAACGTTTCGCGACGCCGTACGCGGCTTCGCCGAGCGTCACCTGCGCGAAGGCGCGCTCGCTCGCGCTCACCAGTCCGAACATCCCTGGGATGTCGCCAGGCTCATGGCCGAACAGGGCCTGCTCGGCATCACCATCGCCGAAAAAGACGGCGGCCAGGGCGGCACGCTCATGGACGCGGTGATCGCGATCGAGACCGTCGCGCAGGTGTGCCCGCGCAGCGCGGACGTGGTGCAGGCCGGCAACTTCGGCGCGATACGTGTACTGGCCGAATACGGCACCGACGACCAGAAGAAGCGCTATCTGAAGCGCCTGCTGTCCGGAGAAGGCGTGATCTGCGTCGGCATGACCGAGCCCGAAGCGGGCTCGGCGGTGACCGACCTCAAGACGACCGCGGTCCCCGACGGCGAAGGCTTTCGCGTCACCGGCGAGAAAGTGTTCACCACGCACGCGCCGTACGCCGACGTGATGGTCGTTTACGTGCGCTACGGCCCCGGTGTCGGCGGCATCGGCTCGGTACTGATCCCGATCAAGGCCGACGGGGTGAAGCAGGGCAAGCCTTCGTACTTCATGAACGGCGAAGAGTGGGTGACGACGTGGTTCGACAACGTCTACGTCCCGCCCGAGAACGTGCTCTTGCGCGAAGGCGGCTTCAAGAAGCAGATCGCGGGCTTCAACGTCGAGCGCATCGGCAACACCGCGCGCTCGCTCGCGCTCGGCCGCTATTGCTACGAGACCGCGCGCCAGTGGGCGCTGCAACGCAAGCAGTTCGGGCGCCCCCTCGCGGAGTTCCAGGGACTGCAGTGGAAGTTCGCGGACATGAAGGTGAAGCTGGAAGCCGGCCAGCTCCTGCTCTACCGCGCCGCCTTGAATGCCGACCGCGGCATGCCGTCGGCGGAAGACACCGCGATCGCCAAGCTCTTCTGCAACCAGGCCGGCTTCGAGATCGCGAACGAAGCGATGCAGGTGATGGGCGGCATGGGCTACACCCAGGACACGCTCGTCGAGTGGTGCTTCCGCAAGTGCCGCGGCTGGATGATCGCCGGCGGCTCGCTGGAGATCCTCAGGCAGCGCATCGCCGAATCGGTGTTCGAGCGGTCGTTCAACCAGCGGCCGCCGAAGGTTTGATTATTTGACCGCCAAGGACGCAAAGGACGCAAAGGAAAATCAAATTCGTCATTCCGGACCGCGCGGCAGCGCGATGTGATGCGGAATCCATTTTGACGTTCAACGCTTTCAAAATGGATTCCCGCCTTCGCGGGAATGACGGTCCGGTGGGCTTGCTGCCACGTCAAACGCGTTTCCTTTGCGTCCTTTGCGGCCTTTGCGGTTCATAGCTTTTGAATTGATCTAGAGACCATGTCCAGAAAACCCGCCACCGGCAAAGACCTCTTCCAGGCCCTCTTCGAACCCCGCAGCGTCGCGCTCGTCGGCGCGTCCGGCGATGCGAAGAAGAACACCTCGCGCCCGCAACGGTATCTGCGCAAGCACGGCTACACCGGCAAGATCATCCCGGTGAACCCGGGGCGCGACGAGATCGGTGGCGAGAAGGCGTATCCCGACGTCGCGTCGATTCCCGGCGACGTCGATCACGCGTTCATCATGGTGCCCGCCAAGGCGGTGCAGGCGGCGATCGAGCAGTGCGCGCAGAAAGGCGTGGCGGTCGCGACGATCTACAGCGACGGCTTCGCCGAAACCGGCGCAGAGGGACGTAAGGCGCAGGAACGCATCATCGAGATCGCGCGCGCCGGCGGTGTGCGCGTCATCGGTCCGAACTGCATCGGCCTCGTGACGACCGATCCCGGCTGCGCGATCACGGTCAACGCGGTGCTCGACCTGCCCGAGATCAAGAAAGGCCCGCTCGCGATCGTCTCGCAGAGCGGCAGCATGCTCGGCGGCCTGCTCTCGCGCGGCCTCGGCCGCGGCGTCGGCTTCTCCAAGCTCGTCTCGGTCGGCAACGAATCCGATCTGTCGGTGGGCGAGTTCGCCGACCTCCTCGTCGACGATCCGCACACGCGGACGATCCTGCTCTTCCTCGAGACGCTGCGCGACGCCGACAAGCTTGGCGCAGCCGCCCGCCGTGCGTTCAAGGCGGGCAAACGCGTCGTGGTGTACAAGCTCGGCCGCTCCGAAGTCGGCCAGGACCTCGCGGCTTCGCACACCGGCGCGATGGCGGGCTCGGACGAGATGGCCGACGCGTTCTTCAAGGCGAACGGCATCCTGCGCGTCGATACGCTGGAGAACCTGTTCGAGCTTCCGGCGCTCCTGCACGGCCAGCAGCCGTCGAAGCGCCATCGCGTCGCGGTGATGACGACCACCGGCGGCGGCGCGGCGGCGGTGGTCGACCGGCTCGGCACGCTGGGCGTGGAAGTGGTCGGGCCGACCGACGAAGTCGTGTCGAAGCTCGCGGCGCAAGGCATCACGATCAGCAAGGCGCGCCTCACCGACCTCACGCTCGCCGGCGCGAAGAAAGAGATCTACAGCGCGGTGCTCCACACGCTGCTGCATTCGGATCACTGCGACCTCGTGCTCGCGGTTGCCGGAAGCTCGGCGCAGTTCCAGCCGCAGGTCGCGATCGAGCCTTTGCTCGAAGCCGACCGCAAAGGCAAGCCGCTCGCGTCCTTCGCGGCGCCGCATGCCGAGACTTCATTGAAGCTGCTGGCCGAAGCGGGCATCGCCGGATTCCGCACGCCCGAATCGTGCGCCGACGCGATCCGCGCGTGGCGCGACTGGACGGCGCCGATCGAGCCGCCGAAACGCGACGAAGCGA
The DNA here is from genome assembly GCA_036262035.1 of Burkholderiales bacterium. Classification (NCBI taxonomy): domain Bacteria; kingdom Pseudomonadati; phylum Pseudomonadota; class Betaproteobacteria; order Burkholderiales; species Burkholderiales bacterium. The sequence continues at coordinate 17,935 of DATAJS010000010.1, forward strand.
AAGTTTCTGCGGCAGAAAAGCTCTTGCGCGATGCCGGTGCGCAGCTCGACGAATACCGTTCGGGTGAAGTGTTCGCAGCGCTCGGCGTGCCGCGCGCGGCGACCGAGATCATCCAGAAGCCCGAGCAGGGCGTGAAGGTGCCGTTCCCGGTGGTGGCGAAGATCCTGTCGCGCGACATCCTGCACAAGACCGACGCCGGCGGCGTGGTCCTCAACATCGCCGACGCGAATGCGTTGAAGACCGCGGCTGTGGACATCCTCAAGCGCGTCGGCGCCAGGCATCCGGACGCGAAGATCGAGGGCATCCTCGTGCAGCGCATGGAGAAAGGCATCGGCGAGCTGATCCTGGGGTACAAGCGCGATCCGCAGGTCGGGCCGGTCGTGGTGCTCGGCATCGGCGGCGTGCTCGCCGAGATCTACAAGGATTTCGCGGTGCGGCTCGCGCCGGTGAGCGTCGACGCCGCGCGCGCGATGATCGACGAGGTGAAAGGGCTTGCGGTCATCCGCGGCTACCGCGGCATGCCGAAAGGCGATCTCGACGCGCTCGCGCAAGCGGTGAGCGCGCTGTCGCAGATCGCTTACATCGAGGACGTGAAGGAAGCCGAGATCAATCCGCTGATCGTGAAGCGTGAAGGCGAGGGTGTGGTGGCTGTTGATGGGTTGATCGTTCGCTGAATAAACCAGGGTCGGACCCCAAAGAAGCCGGGGTCCGACCCTCCGGACACCTGGGGTCCGACCCCGGCCGTTTTGGGGTCGGACCCCGGTTTGAACTGAGGAGAACCAGATGCTGCTCGAAAAAATTGCCGATTACGCCTTCCGCGAACAGACGTCGAAGCTGTCCGCCGACGTCATCCACCACGCCAAGCGCGCGGTGATCGATTGGTATGCGGCGCTGCTGCCCGGCAGCCGCGTCGCGCCGGCGATACTGCTCGAGCAGGCGTTCGCCGAAGACCTCGATCGCGGCCGCGCGCGGCTCGCGTCGGGCCGCCGCGCGACGCTGCGCGCCGCGGCGCTCATCAACGGCGCCGCTTCGCACTCGGTCGAGTTCGACGACATCTATCGCGACGCGGGCTATCACCCCGGCAGCCCCGTCATCTCCGCCGCGCTCGCGGCTGCGCAGGCGACCGGCGCCTCGGGCGAGAAATTCCTGCGCGGCGTGATCGTCGGCTACGAAGTCTCGACGCGCATCGGCGAAGCGGTGATGCCTTCGCACTACGCGTTCTGGCACACCACCGGCACGGTCGGCTGTTTCGGCGCCGCCGCCGCGGTGGCGACGATCCTCGGCTGCACCAAAGAGCAGTTCATGCACGCGGTCGCGACGTCCGGAACGTTCGCCGCAGGTCTCCAGCAGGCGTTCCGTTCGCAGGCGATGAGCAAGCCGCTGCACGGCGGCCACGCGGCCGATGCCGGCGCGATGGCCGCGATGGCGGCAGCCAAAGGCGTGACCGGCGCGCTCGACATCCTCGAAGGCGAAGTCGGGTTCGGAAGAGCGATGAGCAAGGAGCAGGACTGGGCGCGCGCGACGGCCGGTCTGGGCGAGAACTATCACATCACCCAGATGACGTTCAAAAACCACGGCTGCTGCGGCCACACCTTCCCGTCGATCGACGGCGCGCTGGAGCTCAAGAACCGGCACAACCTCGATTACCGCGACATCAGGAAGATCCGGCTCGCGTCGTACAAGGCGGGGCTGAACATCATCGACAACGCCACGCCCGAAGGCGAATACCAGGCGAAGTTCAGCATCCAGTACACCGTCGCGCACGCGCTGGTCCACGGCAGCGTGCGGCTCAACGCCTTCCTGCCCGACCGCATGGCCGATCGCGACGTGCGCGAGCTGATGAAGAAGTTCGAGGTCGTCGCCGATCCGGAGCTTTCCAAGGGGTATCCGAACCAGCGCGCGGCGCAGGTCGAGATCGAGATGAACGACGGCCGCAAGCTCTCGCACTTCCAGCCCTACCGCAAGGGCGATCCCGAGCTGCCGCTCACCGACGACGAGCTCAACGACAAGTTCCTCGAGCTCGCCATCCCGGTGCTGGGCGAAGCGAAGTCGCGCGCGCTGCTCGAGCAGCTCTGGACGACCGAGAAGCTGCACGACGTGCAATACGAGATCGAAGAGAAAGCCGCGGAGATGGCGGTCGCCGGCAATTAAAGCGTGTTGACCGCCAAGGACGCAAAGGACGCAAAGGAAGGCGAAATCAAGCGTGACTGACCTCGGGCGTGCGCGGCGATTGTTTGGTGGGTTTTCCTTGGCGTCCTTTGCGTCCTTTGCGGTTCAATTGTTTTTTTGCTCCGCGGCGCTCGCGCAACAGTATCCAACCCGCCCCGTGCGGCTGATCGTTCCTTTCCCGCCCGGCGGCGGCAATGACATCGTCGCGAGACTGGTCGCGACGCGGCTCGGCGAAGCGCTCGGCCAGCCGCTCGTCGTCGACAACCGCGGCGGCGCGGGCGGCACGATAGGCACCGACCTCGCCGCCAAGGCGCCGCCCGACGGCTACACCCTGCTCGTCAACAACATCAGCCTCGCGGTCAACCAGACGCTCGTCCCGAAGCTTCCATACGACACCCTGCGCGATCTCGCGCCGGTGTCGCTCATCGGACGGCAACCCAATCTGCTCGTCGTCAGCAGCGCCGTGTCGGCGAAGAGCGTGCGCGAGCTCCTCGATCTCGCGCGCGCGAAACCGGGTGAAGTCACTTACGGCTCGGGCGGCGTCGGCACCGCCTCGCATCTCGCGACCGAGATGCTGAAGCTGATGACGAAGACCGAGATGGTGCACGTGCCTTACAAAGGCCTCGGTCCCGCGCTCACCGACCTCGTCGGCGGACGGCTGCACCTCATCGTCTCGACGATGGCGTCCGCACTGCCGCACGTGAAATCCGGCAAGCTCCGCCCGCTCGCCGTGACCACCGCGCAGCGCACGGGCTTCTTTCCCGACATCCCCACGATGAGCGAGGCCGGCGTCAAAGGCTACGAATTCAGCACGTGGTACGCGCTGCTCGTGCCCGCTCGCACGCCGAAAGCGATCGTCGACCGCCTGAACGCCGAGTCGCGCAAAGTGCTCGCGACGCCCGCGGTCCAAGAGCAGTTCGCCGCGCAGGGTCTGGAAGCGGCCGCGTCGACGCCGCACGAGCTCGGCACGTATCTCAGGAGCGAAGTCGAGAAGTGGGGCAAGGTCGTCAAAGCTTCCGGAGCGACGAGCAAATGAGCGCGCGGCTGGTGCCGATTCCGGGGCTCAGGCCCGACGTCTCGAAGGTCGGCAGGTCGACGCGCTGCTGCTCTCGCACACGCACGCCGTTCGCGCCGTCGGCCCTCGCGTATGAAGGGCGGGTCGTACTTTGAATGACAACCGATGAATAAGAAGCTCGAGATCCCGCTGTTCATGCGGCCGTTCTATTATCTGCGCCACGGCGAGACCGAGGCGAACGCGGCGGGAACGATCGCAGGGTCGCTCGACGTGGAGCTGACGATGCTCGGCCGCGACCAGGCGCGCGCCGCGGCGCGCGCGCTCGCAAGCGAGCCGATCACCGCGATCTACGCGAGCCCGCTGCGGCGAGCGCGCGAGACCGCGCAGCCGATCGCCGAAGCGCTCGGGTTGCCGGTGACCATCGTCGAAGAGATCGCGGAGCGCAACTGGGGCGACCTGGAAGGCATGCCGCGCCACGCGCACGCGCGCGGCGTCAAGCCGCCGGGCGCGGAGAGCACCGAAGCCTTCATGCGCCGCGTGCTCTCGGGCTTCGCGCGCATCGAAGCCGAGGTGCCGCTCATCGTCGCGCACTCGGGCGTGTTCCGCGTGCTGTGCCGAACGCTGAACATCGTCGAGACCGAAGGCCCGGTCGCCAACTGCCTGCCGCTGCGCTTCGAGCCTGTCGCGAATGGCTGGAGGCTCGAAGACGCCTGCGCCCGATAAAGGCGTTTTAACCGCCAAGGACGCAAAGGACGCAAAGGAAGATCAAAGGCGTTTTTGTTATTGGTTTCCTTGGCGTCCTTTGCGTCCTTTGCGGTTCAAGCTTTTACAATTCAGGATCAACCGAGGAACTCGCCATGACCACGACCCAACGCCCCACCACCCGACTGCGCAAGCTCATCTCCGGTAACCGCTGCATCATCGCCCCCGGTGTCGCGGATGCGCTCGCCGCGCGGCTCGTCGCGCGCGAGGGCTTCGACGTGGTGTACATGACCGGCTTCGGCACGAGCATCACGCGGCTGGGCGAGCCCGACGTGGGGCTGCTCACCGCGAGCGAGATGATCGACAACGCCGCACGCATCGTCGACGCGTCCGGCCTTCCGGTCGTCGCCGACGCCGACACCGGTTACGGCAACGCGATCAACGTGCGCCGCACGATCCGCGATTACGAGCGCGCGGGTGTGGCCGGCGTGCACCTCGAAGACCAGGTGTGGCCCAAGCGCTGCGGCCATCTCGCGGGCAAGCGCGTGATCCCGACCAACGAGATGGTCGCCAAGATCCGCTCGGCGTGCGACGCGCGGAACGACAAGGATTTCGTGATCATCGCGCGCTGCGACGCGATCGCGATGGAAGGCCTCGAAGCCGCGCTGGAGCGCGGCGAGAAGTACCGCGAGGCCGGCGCCGACATGCTCTTCATCGAAGCGCCGGTCGGCCGCGAAGCGGTCGAGCAAGTCGGCAAGCACTTCAAAGGCGTGCCGCTGCTCTACAACATGGCGGCGAGCGGCAAGACGCCCGACCTTCCGAGCGACACGCTCGGCGAGTTCGGTTTCAGGCTCGCGATCTACCCGAACTGGGTGATCCTTGCGGCGATTCCCGCGATGACCGCCATGCTCAAGCACCTGAAGAAAGGCGGCGGCGTCTCCACGATGCGCGACAGCGCCGCGACCTTCAAGGAGTTCACCGAGATCGCCGGGCTGCCCGAGATCATGAAGCTCGAGGAGAAGTACGGGGTGCCCGAGGACCAGCGCGCGAGCCTCTAAGGCGACTCACGTCGCGGACGCGATGGAGTACTGGTGCTTCGCGGTATAGCGTCCCATCGGCGTCCTGCTCTTCCCCTTGCCTTTGCCCGCGCTCACCTTGGCGTAGTACTCGTGCCAGTGCGCGGTCGCGGCCCAGATCGCCTCGGGGCATGACGCGCGCGATTCGAGCCCCGGCGTGAGGTCGTAGTTCTCGGCCGCGCAGACGACTTCGAGCATGCACGCCGAAGGCACGCCGTAGTTGTCGTTGAGCGGGTTCGTGGTGCGCGCCACACCCCACGTGTACGCGAGCCAGCGCACCACGTGCTCGAGCGCGTCGATCGTGCCGCGCGAGCGCCTGAAGGTTTCGAGCCGGGCGAGGATCTGCTCCTGCGGCACCGGCAGCGCGATGAGCGCGATGTTCGGATAGCGCTCGGCGTCGGCGAAGCTGTCGAGCGGACAGACGACGACGCCGTTCTCCATCGGCGGAAACGCGGGACTGTCCGGCTGCGCGAGCGGCACGTACGCGGCTTTCGCGTTTTTCAGCGAATCGCTCTCGAGCTCGATCAGGATCGCCTCGGACCAGTACGAAGGCAGCATGTCGGGCCGCAGCACCGACTGCGCGACGCGCGTGCGGAAGGACACCGTGTCGGTCCCGCCGAGGAGGGCGATGTAGGTGCTGGCCTTGCGCCCTCCGGTCTTCATCTCCCTGACCGCGCGCATGCCCCAGTCGAAGTTGTTCTCGCCTTTCTTTCGATCGAGGGGGCACAGGTCCGGGTTGCGTTCGGTCGCGGTGCTGCGGGCTTGTCTGACCATGAATGACGCTCCGTCAGGTGATGCGCAGTTGATAGGTCGGCGTCGTGACCGACTTCTGCAGCGCCTTGTCGGGATGTATGCCGTAGTAGGTGACGCTGAAATCGACGCCGCCGCCCGCGCGCACGAACGAGATGATCGCGACCTGGTCGCCCTGCTGCGGGTAGATCGCTCCGGACTTCGGCGCGAACTCGAGGCTGTACTTGCGGCTGCGGCCCCACGGATCGGGGACCGGCGGCGGCGCGCTGTGACGCGGCCACGGGCTCGATCGGCCGAAGAGGCGTCCGAAGCCCGCCGCGGCTTCCTTCGCCCTGTCGAGGCCGGGGGTCCTGATCATGCGCGACGGCGACGCGATCACTTCGTACAGCAGGGGACGCTGCGACGCGAAATCGAAGCGCCGCGCGACGCGGCCCCAGTGCACGTCGCCGGTGATGTACACGACCGGGATGCCGTTGTCGGCGAGGTCGTCGAGCAGGCGCATGATGTCGCCGTCGAACTGATCGTAGTTGCCGAGCTCGGCGTCGACCTTGACGCGCTCCGACTCGTCGGCGGGGGTGGCGAACAGCGCCTGCCCCGATACGAGCACGCCGAACTTCGGCGTGCCCGCATCCTTCGCCGCGATCAGGTCGTCCGCCCACCGCTTCATGTCATCGAGCGTGGCGTCGGTCACCAGCTTGCCGAAACCCATGTCGCGCTCGCTGCGCATGTCGACGACGAGCACGCTCAGCGGATCGATCTCGAGCCGCTGCGTGCCGCCTGCGGGACCGGCGATCTCGTAATCCTCGTACAGCGCTTTCGCGACCGCCGTCCATTGCTTGCGGCCGTCCTCGGTCCACGTCTTGGGAAGCTGCGTCTGCGCGAAGGGATAGTTGTTCCAGAACTCGTGGTCGTCCGCGACGCACACCACCGGCGCACGCTTCAGGATCGATTCGAGCCCGGCCGCGCCGAGCTGGGAAGACGTCCAGTTGTCGAAATACTTCGCGCCGATCTTCTGCGCGGTGAGCTCGAGGTCGTCGGGAAGACGCTCGTCGAGCGGCAGATCGCCGTAGATCTGGTCGCCCAGCATCAACGTGAGGTGCGGCTTCACCTTGAGCTGCGACACGATCGTGGCGAGCAGCCCCGAGCCGTCCTCGGGCTGCGAGTAGCACGAGCAGAGCAGGACGTTGAACGCGCCGTCGAGCATCTGCGGAATCGCTTCGGGCAGCGTGGCGGTGGCAAGCTCGTAGCGCTCGCCGCCGTGCACGACGGCCACCTCGTACGGCGTGTCCGGCGTGAGCCCCGTGAGGCGCAGGATCGTGCGATAGTTGACGCGGTTGCCGTCGCGTATCTCGCTGACCGGCGCGACGACCTGCGGCTGCACCGCCGCACCGTTCAGCTCCACAGACGGCTGCGCCGGCTTCGCGTTCTGGTTGAAGAGGCCCACCCAGATCGTCAACGTATCGGGCGCACCGGCCTGCACGTAAGCGCTGAGCATAGTCCTCGCAAGTTAGGGCATACGCGAAGCGACGGTCAACCGGCAGCGAGGCGGTTGTGCGCGACGGCCCGCGGCTGCTAGCATCGATCGCCCGCCCGGGCGCCGCAAGGACTCAGGAAGATGACCACACCCCGCACGATGTTCGACAAGATCTGGGATCAGCACGTCGTCACGCGACGCGAAGGCGAAGCGCTGCTGTACGTCGATCGCAATTACGTCCACGAAGGCTCGTTCCACGCCTTCTTCGCGCTCGCAAAGGAAGGCCGCAAGGTGAGAAAGCCGCGGCAGACCTTCGCGACCGCCGACCACTACGTGCCCACGCGCGGCCGCGAGCAGGGGCTTGCGGGCATCACCGATCCGGAGATCCGCGGCATGGTGGAGCTGCTCGAGCACAACGCCCGCGAGAACGAGATCCTGCACCTCGGTATCGACGAGCCGCGGCAAGGCATCGTGCACGTCATCGGACCGGAGCTCGGGCTGACCCAGCCGGGGCTCACGATCACCTGCGGCGACTCGCACACGTCCACGCACGGCGCGTTCGGCGCGCTCGCGTTCGGCATCGGCGCGTCGCAGCTGAAGCAGATCCTGGCGACGCAGTGCATCTGGCAGAAAAAGCCGAAGACGCTGCACGTGGTCGTCGACGGCGCGCTCGGGAAAGGTGTCGGCGGCAAGGACGTGATTCTCGCGGTCATCGCGAAGATCGGCACCGCGGGTGCGACCGGCCACACCATCGAGTTCGCGGGATCGGCGATTCGCTCGCTGTCCATGGAAGGGCGGCTCACCGTCTGCAATATGGCGATCGAAGCGGGCGCACGCGCCGGCATGGTCGCGCCCGACGACACGACGTACGCGTACCTCGAAGGCCGCGAGTTCGCGCCCAAAGGCGCGGACTGGGACCGCGCGCTGGCGTGGTGGCGCACGCTGCCGGGCGACGAAGGGGCCGCGTTCGATCGCGAGGTGCGCATCGACGGCGCCGCGCTGGAGCCGACGCTCACGTGGGGCACGAGCCCCGAGGAAGCGCTGCCGGTGTCCGCATCGATCCCCGCGCCGTCGGACTTCACCGCCGCGGAGCAGCGCGCGCATGCGGAGACCGCGCTCGCCTACATGGGCCTCAAACCCGGGACCAAGCTCACCGATGTCCGGGTCGACGCCGCGTTCATCGGCACCTGCACCAACGGCCGCATCGAAGACCTGCGCGCGGCCGCCGCGATCCTGAAAGGCCGCAAGGTCGTGGTGCCGGCGTGGGTCTCGCCGGGCTCGTCGCAGATCAAGCGCCAGGCCGAAGCCGAAGGGCTCGACCGCATCTTCACCGAGGCGGGATTCGAGTGGCGCGCGTCGGGCTGCTCGAGCTGCGCCGCGATGAACGGCGACATCGTGCCGGCGGGCAAGCGCTGCGCGTCGACGTCGAACCGCAACTTCGAAGGCCGCCAGGGCAAAGGCGCGCGCACCCACCTCATGAGCCCCGCGATGGTCGCCGCCGCGGCGGTGACGGGCCGGATCACCGACGTACGTACCCTTCTTTAGAGCTAAAAAGCAATTGACCGCCAAGGACGCAAAGGACGCAAAGGTTTTCAGCGGTCGCGGCGCGCTTGAACACGATGCTTTGCTGCGATCGAGACCGCTCATCGTGCCTCTTTGCTTTCCTTGGCGTCCTTTGCGTCCTTTGCGGTTAAAACGCTTTTAATGGAACTGAAGCCATGCAACCCTTCACGACACTGACCGCGATAGCGGCGCCGCTCGATGTCGCCAACGTCGACACCGACAAGATCATTCCGGCGCGCCTGCTGAGGAAGCTGCGCACGCCGCCGGACGGCTACGCGCCGTATCTCTTCCACGACGTGCGGCGCGACGCCGACGGGCGCGAGCGCGAGACTTTCGTGCTCAACCGCCCCGAGTATCAGAACGCCGGCATCCTCGTCGCCGACGTGAACTTCGGCTGCGGCTCGTCGCGCGAAGGCGCGGTCTACGCGATGCTGGATTCGGGCATCCGCTCGGTGATCGCGGCCTCGTTCGGCGACATCCACTACGCCAACGAGATCCAGAACGGCATGCTGCCGGTGATCCTGCCGGAAGAGACCTGCCGCGAGCTGCGCGAGCAGCTGCACGCGAAGCCCGGCGCCACGCTCACCATCGATCTCGCGGCGCAGACGGTCAGCGACACGAACGGAAAGCAGCATCGGTTCCAGATCGACGCGGTCTACAAGGAGCGGCTGCTCAAAGGCCTCGACGAAGTCGGCATGGTGCTGCAGCACCTGCCGGAGATCGAGGCGTTCGAGAAGAAGCACCACGGCGAGCACGGCTGGCTCGCGTAATACCCGTCAGCCCGGTCCCTCGAACACTTTCGAGCACACGAAATAACCGAGCGCGCGGTACGCCTCGAACTGCGACTCGGTGAAGAACTGGTCGCTCGTGGGCTCGTGCGGAAACGCCGGGTTGGCTTTCTGGTAGTGCAGCAGGAAGACGTTGCGGCGCGCTTCGTCGGTCATCGACGATTTCAGGTAGATCAGCGTGCCGTTCAGGCCGCCGCCGTAGTCGATCGTGCCGACGGCGAAATGACGCTTGCCGTCGCGGACGCCCGCGAGGTGCTCGTAGTCGAGGTCGACGGTGTATCCGAGATCGATCTTCGCCAGCCGCACCGACGCCGACAGCCCTTCGAACGTGTACGCGGGATCCGCTTCGGCATCCGACGCGATGATGAGCGTACAGCGGCGCTTCAACAGCGGGTAGATGCCGAGATTGTCGACGTGCCCGCCGTCGCTGAGCAGCACGTCGCCGTGGCGATTGCGGTTGTCGAAGCGTGACCACGCCTCGCGCGCGAGCGTGAGATAGGCGTAATCGCCGAGCAGCTTCTGCATGAACGGCATGCCCGTCAGCGCATTCGGATGCTTCTGCCACGGGAATTTCATCCACGCGCCGGTGCGCACGTTGAGCAGCGTGAGCAGCGCGACCGCCGCCGCGCGGGTGTTGTAGCCCATGTTCGCCCCGAACGCCGCGCCCGAGATCGCCATCGCCGTGGCGAGCGAGCTCGCGAGCCCGTTCTCGTTCTCGAACGCCTCCGCGCGCACGTAGCCCAGACCGTCGCTGCCGACGCCGAGCGTGGAGAACAGAAAGAACGTCCCCTTGCGTCCCGGCCGCACGTACTCGCCGGCGAGGTCGTCGTCCGCCGCCGGCGCATCGCTGACGTTCAGGCACGCGTTGACGAGGAGGTACGGTGCGGCGCCCGTGCGCAGCGTCGAGAGCTGGCAGTCCTGCCGGTGCTGCAGCCTCGACGCGTCACGCGTGCCGGGCGGCACGACAAAGTACGCTTTGCTGAGGCGGTCCCGATAGAACGCGTGCAGCGAGCCGCAGTTGGCGGGGAGCAGGAACCTGCCGACCAGCCACAGGCCCACGAACACCGTGGCGACGTTGCCCGTGAGCGTCACGATCCCCTGCTCGGCGCTCAGGTGATACAGGAACGCCGCGAGCGCGAGATACACGAGCCACAGCAGGACCAGCACCAGCGCCAGCAGCAGCGCGAGCCGCACCGGGCCTCGCAGCCTGGGTAAGCGCAGCCTCGCGGCGGCCGCGAGCACCGAGGCGAGGCCGCCCCCGGTCAGGGCCGAACCCCAGCCGAGCCCATCCAGCTCGACGATCAGGACCGGCTGCAGCAAGAGCAGCGCGAGCACCAGACACCCCGCCGCCGCGACGGCGGCCCGGCGGCCGCGCCTTTCGCGTTCTTCCCAGCCCGGCCCTGCGCGCGCGGCGGCGTAGCCGAGCGCGATGATCGCCGCGACGACGGCCAGAGCAGCGGCGACGACGCGCGCATGGCCGCGCGGATCCAGCTCGATCTGATACACCGCCAGCAGTGCGAACAGCAGGAACAGCGGCGCGAGAACGAGCGCGTTCGCCACGATGCCGCCGATCGCGGTCAGTGCGGCGACGAGCGCATCGATGAAGCCTCGGGCGACGAGATAGCTGCTGAACCGGCGCAGGTGGCGGATGACCACGTTGTCGTTCTCGGGACCGTTTGCGCGCTCGAACGGAAATTCCAGCGGACCGGGCGCGGCACGTCGCGCGACGCCGTCGGCGTAAGCCGCGAGCGAGCAGCCGATGTAGCCGCCGCCCGAGACCGTCGACAGATAGTCGGCCTTCGTCAGCAGTCCGAGCTCGTGCAGCCGTTGCAGGACGCCGAGATTGAAGCTCGCCGAGCGCACGCCGCCGCCCGACAGCGCGACAGCCGACAGCGCGGGCAGCGGTGCGACCTGCGCGTTGGGCCACTGCGCCGGCACGCGGCCCGCCGCCAGCCGCTCGCGCAGATACGCGCGCAGCTCGGAATCGCGCCGCACCAGCGCAGCATCGACTGCCCTCACGTAGCAGGGCGGGCTGCGCTCGCGGACGACCGCCTCGAGGTCGATGCGCCGCTGTTCGATGCAGCGGCGCTCCCTCCAGTGGAGCGCGGCCCAGACCTCGGAGCTCTCGGGAGGCACGCTCACGGCGTGCCGTATTCGGTGAGGCGTGGCACCCCGGCGAGCGCCGCGAGGGCGTCCGCCGCGGCGCGCAGGTCGATCTGGAGCTCGCGCAGCTCGACCCTGAAGCGGCCGGACATCGCGGGGTCCTTGAAGCGTCCTTCGGTCTGGTGCTTGTGCCATTCGGCCGTGAACGGCCGCACCCGGCCGTTGAGGAGCGTCAGCACGAGCGCGCTGCACGCGGCCGCTTCGCGCCCCGCCGCGCGCAGGGCGGCGCGCCCGATCTCGAACAGATCGGCGATGCTCTTCAGCGCCGCCTGCTCGACCCCTTCCTCGTCGGCGAGCGGCTGGGTCGCGATGCGCGACGCGAGCTCGACGTAGAGCGCCCACGCCGCCTGGCGGTCGGCATCGGTGAGCTTGAGATCGCAGGCCGCACGCGGTACGCGGTCGCACCAGTCGTAGCCTTTCAGGTGCTCCTGGATCAACTGGCCCAGGGTGACGACGGGAGGGCTGCTCATGACGCGGGTCCGATGAGGTCGTTGTTCTCCAGGCCTTTCAACACCAGCCCGATCGCGCGGTCCATGTCGAAGGTCGTCATGAGCTCGCCGGTCTCGGCGTCGGTGAGCCCGGTCTTGAGCGTCGCGGCAAGCCCGTCTCGGCTCTTCGTGACGTGCTCGACGAGCGCGGCAATCGCGTGGCCGGTCTGCATCTCCTCCGGAACGGCGGCGCCGTACGCGAGCTCTTCGAGCTTCGCGACCTGCGGCGTCGCGCGCTTCAGCTCCGCTGCGCTCAGCTCGGCGGGAAGCTTCGCCGACGTAAACGCCTGCGCCAGCACTTCCGCCGCGCCGCCGAAACCGCCGAGGATGTACAGCGGCCGGTCCGCGTCGAGCGTGACGAGCGCCTCCTCGAACAGACCCGGCAGGAACCCGCTGAAGCCGCTCACCTTCCCGCCGAGCAGCACGCGCGCTGCGATGGGGGGTACGTCCTGCTCGTGCGGCGCCGCACCGGCGGGTATGCCCGCCATGGAGATGCGGCGCATCGCCGACACCGCGATCGCCGTGTTGAGGGTCGCGCGATCGGTGCGGTGGAACGCCTTGCCGTCCGCGACCGCGCGCCCGGCAGCGATTCCCGCCATGGCCTGCGTGACGCGCACGGTGCGGCAGGCGTTGATCCATTCCGCTTCGATGTGCGGCGTGATCTTCAGATAGTTCGGCCACGACGAATGGTTGTAGAGGCGCGACACCTCGCGCGGCGTGCCGCCGGCGGCGCTGCCGTCTTCCTGCTCCGAGGCGATCAAGCGCAGCAGCTCGAGCGTGAAGTTGTCGTCTCGCTCTTCCCAGTTGCCCGCATACGCCAGGGTCGCCGATCGCCGCAGGAGCTCGCGGCCGAGGCGCGTGAGGAGCTCGCGAAGATGGTCGACGCCGAAGCCGCGCGGCAGCAGGTGCTCGCGCTGGTACGACACCGAAAGGCCGATCACCTCGGTCGTGCGATGGCTCTGCGCGCCTCCCGGCGCACCGGGCGTGCGGCCCTGCTGGAAGCCGTCGAAGCGTATGCCCGGCAGCAGCGCGTGGAGCGCGGCGATCTCCAGCCCGGGAAGCCCGTGGCCGGGGTGGTAGACGCGAGTGACCCTGCCCGCCCGAACCGCGGGGATCTGCAACAGCGTCGTCGGGTCGGGCACGACGTTGAGCGCGAGCGCCGCCGCTTCGCTGTCGAGCTTCGGCGCGATGGCGTAATGAAACGATGCGAGGAAGACTTCGCGCAGGAGCGTCGTCACCACGTGCTCGGCCTGGTCCGGGACGGTGGGAGACCACCGGACGATCGGCGCATTGCCGAGCTCGGCGATCCCCGAGGTCGAAGCGCCGCCTTCGAGCGCGTCCACGACGACCAGCGGGTTCACCCGCCAGCGCCCGGCCGCGCCGCCGTTCTGCTCGAGGCGCGGGCGCCGGAACAGCGCGAGCTCGCGCCGGCACCACGGCCGCGTCGCGTAGAGCTCGCTGCGGATGGCGATCATCGCGGCCGTGCCCATGATGTTCGCGTCGAGCCACGGACCGAACGCCTCGGTGTAGGGGATGTCGTTCTCGTCGTAGAACGCGGCGAGCTGGGTGTCGCTGTAGATGTAATCGCGTATCGCCTGCGCAGGCGCTTTGCCGTCGCCTTTGGCATGGCTGAGGAACACCGTGATCTTCGGCGCCGTCGCCGAATCGGCGTTGGCGGGCCGACCCGGCGCCAGCAGCACACGGCACAAAAGCTCGGTGAGCTGCTTCAGCAGCGAGCGCTTGACCCTGGCAAGAACGGCGTCGCGCTGGTCCGACTCGCGCCCCGGCACCGGGATGCCCGACGGCCGCACGTAGTTGAGGGCGCGCAGCGCCGGCGGCACGTTGAAAGCGGTGGCGTCGAGCGCGACCGGAACGACGAGGCGTGGGCACGGCGCGTAGGCGGCGGCACCGGCCTGCAGCTGCTCGATCCAGTGGCGCCACGCCGCATCCGCGATCATGTTCGCATCGATCAGGACGAGCGCGATGTGCATGTTCGCGACCGCCGCGCCCGCGGCTCGCGGCATGGGATTGCCGGTTTCGCCGGGAAGAGGCAGCGGCAGCTTGCCGCGCGCGCCGGTGGGGTCGGGCTCGCTGCGATAGTAGACCTTCGGCCCCCGGCCGTTGCCCGGCCGCAGCCAGCCGTAGACGCTGCGCGCCAGCGTCTCTCCGACTTCGCACTTCGGATGCCACAGCACGTAGATCTCGGGAATGGCGTCGCTCATCCGGGGACGTTCATTTCGAGGTCTGCTCGCCGACGTACTTCGCGGCCTGCCGCGCATCCGGCGCGTCCGACTTGCCCGATTTCATGCGCACTCCCCTGAGCGCGCGCTCGATGTCCGACATGCAGCGCGCGAGCTTGTCGCGATCCTCCCCGATGCCGATCTTCAGGTCGCAATAGGCCGACAGGTACGTGTCGAATATCGCGACCCGTTTGTCCTTGTCGGCGTTCGCCAGCTCCAGCGCGGCTTTCTGTTGAACGAGCTGCGTCTGTGCGTCGCGGCGCTCCGACTGGAGCGTCCACATGAAGAGGGCTAACAGCACGATCCCCACGAAACCGGCGAAGGCGACCGGCACCTTCAACTGCAGGCGGAACTCGAGCTCGCGCCGCAGCCGCTGGCTCAGCGGGACCTCTTCGACGGCGCGCGGCGTGCCGGGCTCCGCATCGGTATAGGCGTACGCCTTGACGATCTCTTCGCGGCGCGCTTCGTCGATGGTCTGCATGGTGTCGACGTCGCCCCTGGTGATCCAGCTCGCGAGACGCTCGATCGAGGCGAGGATGCTGTCGAACGCATGCGGCTCGTCCTTGAATGCGGGCGACACTTCCTCGAACGCATAAAAGGTCCGATAGGGAATCCGCACGCCGCTCCAGTAGGTGTCGCGCTTCTGCGGCGGCACGTGGTGCAGCAGCGGATTGAATACGGTCGTCGCGACGTTGAGCCAGCTCTTGAGCTTGTCGGTCTCGGCGTTCTCGAGCCGCGTCGGCACCGGATAGATGCGAAAATCGTCTCCGCGCTGCGCCTGCACCGAGCGCGCGACGGCGGACGCGCCGCGTATGCTCTGGTGGTTGAGCGTGAAGCACACCACCAGCATGTCGGGCAGTTGCACCGTGCAGATGCTCGAGGTGTCGCTCACGCCGGTGCGGCTGTCGATGAGGATGTAGTCGTAGCTCTTCCTCAGGTCGTCGCGCGCAGCCTGCAGGATCCTGCCGCCGCCGAGGCGCTCGTAGAAGTTGTCCCAGTCGAAGGTGTTGACCCGCTGCGGGTAGTTCTCGTCCTGCCGCCCGGCCGGCAGCAGCGCGATCGAGCCGCGCTCCCCGAAATCCCAGTCGAGCCCGACCACGTAATCGTCGAGCGTGCGCGCCGTGTCGCGCCGCGTGTCGCTCGGCGCGGACGCCGGGGTCAGCCGTTCCTTCGCGACGTCCCACACGTAATCGACCAGGCCGGGGGTGTCCCTCAGCTCGGGATCGACGAGGAAAGGCCGGAAATAGCGGTGGAGTCCCGGCGCTTCGAGATCCCAGTCCACGGCCAGCACGCTCTTGCCGTTGCTCGCCAGCACCCAGGCGAGCGTGACCAGCGCCATCGACCGGCCGGTGCCGCCTTTGTACGAATAGAACGTGATGACCCGCCCCGAGGGGCCGAGCGCGCTCACGTCGTGGTCGCCTGCGGCGTGACGTTCGTGATCGTCGGCCGCACGTCGGGGCCGTCGGTGCCGGGCGCCGGCCGTTGCACCTCGCCGTGCTTCACGATGCGTGCGGCGACGTCGTCGAGCAGACCGAGCGCCGTTTGGGCGAGACTGCTGCCGCCGTCATCCTCGGTGCGCACCACGATGCGCTGCTGCTGGTCGGCCGTCAGTCGCGCAAGCTCCGCGACCGCGGCGCGCTGCGCAGGCGTCACCGGCGCGGCCAGGAGCACGCCGCCGCGCCAGTCGGGCTCGGCCAGGAGCCGCCGCAACAGCGTGCGCCCGGTCTCCTGCTCGAGGCAGGCGGGCTCGGCGACCAGCAGCAGCGTGGTATTGGCCTGCGTTTCCGCCTTGAGCGCGCGGCAAACCTCATCGAATGCTCTCGCACGCAGGGCGCGGACCGACGGCCGGGCGAATTGCATGCGCCGCCGCAGCACCAGCTCCTCGAGGACGGCCGACGGACTCGGCGCGCCGCTCGCGAACCACGACTGCGCGCGCGGACCGTCGCCCTGCAACACGATCGCGAGCACTTTGCGCGGTCCCGAAGCGCTTCCGACGTGGGCTTTCAGGCTCGCCATGCGGCCGACGCTGACCAGGGCGCCGGGCGCCGCGGGTAGATCCCAGAACGCGTTGCGCAGCGTATTGAAATCGGGCGGCGCCGGGGGCGGCGGCGGCGGCGTCTGCGCGCACTTGAAGACGAGGCGCGCGAGGCCGTTGACCACCTGGCTGTACGACACGCCGCGGCTCCTCGCGAGCCTCTCCATGCCTTCTTCCTTGTAGAGGTCGAGGGCTTTCTGCGGCAGCTTCGCGGCGATCGCGTTCAGGCTCGCCTGGATGTAGTACAGGACCGCCGGCGGCAGGTTCTGCGGCGCGAGGTCGAGCTCGCCGAGCCACTGGATCGGAATGATGTTCTGGGTGTCGCGGATCGCGACCCAGGTCTTGCTGCCGACGATGACGTTCTCGTAACGCAGCCCGGGCGCGCGCGTCATGAACGCGTAGAACTCCTTGGCGCAGTACTCGTGGGTCCGGTCGGGCGAGAAGAAGGTCGGGGAATAAAGGCAGACGAAGACGTTGCTCTTCTTCAGAGCATCGGCGATGCGCGTATTCCAGTCTGCGCCGGTCTCGATCGACGCTTCGTCGAAGAAGCGAAGCTCGTCTCTGGTCTTGCGCACCAATTGCGTCAGGCGATCCCCGACGTCGTTGAAGAAGCGCTTGAGATATTCGCTCTTATCCGAACGCGCGTACGAGAAGAACACGTAAGGCACCGCCGCGGGAGCGGGTGCGCCCTGAGCGTCAGTCGCCGGGTTCTGAAGCTCGGCCATATGCTTTTTTGCAATCGCGCCGAATGAACGGTTCGCTGCAGCGTCGGATCGATTCTTTATCGCGTGCCGCGCGAAGTCAACGCCGCGGCCGGTCGAACGGCCGATGGCGCGCGGCGCTAAACCGTCACCGGATCGGTGTCGAGCGGCGCGAAGAGCCCGTGGCGCGCGTGCTCGCTGAAGTGGCGCTCGCGCGGCAGCACGATCGAGCACGAGCGCACGTGCTGCCCGGCCGGATCGAGGCCCGGCAGGCGATGCCCGAGGCGGTTGTCCTCGGCGGCTTTGAGCAGCAGCCGCCGCGCGCGCACGATGCCGAGGTCGGTGGGACAGAGGTTCTCGCGCGAGCGGTCCTGTATCGGTCCCATCGATTCCTGCAGGGACGCGTCCTGCATCGCAATGCCCGTCACACCCGAAAAGCTGGCGCCGCTTTTCTGAGCCGCGCGGTCGATGAGGTAATCGTTCGACTTGTTGGCGAGCGGCACGAACGTGCCGGGCACGTATTGCACGTGGATGCCCGCGCCGTTCTTCATCGCGGTGAGCTCGGCGCCGGTCAGCGCGCGGCCGGGGTGGTAGTTGATGCTCCACGCCCACGTGCGGTGGTCGTCGATCGGCACCCACGCATGCGCACCGAGCGGGTGCCCCGCGCGCGGCGGGATGATGGTGTACCACGGCACGATGTACGGCGTGATGCGCCAGTAGTACGCGCCGTCCTCGGCGTTGCGCCTCGCGCCGATCAGCAGACCGCCGTCGAAGTCGACGACGTCGAACTGCGGCATCGTGTCCGCCGCGTTGTACTCGTTGCCCTTGCTGCCGACGAACAGCGGATCGGTCTTGAGCGCGCCGCCGTGCAGAAAGGTGACGTGCGAGGAGTCGATGCCGCCTTCGAGCGCCTGCAGGTAATTGCATTCCTGCAGGCGCTTGGAAACGTAGCGGCGCTCGGGCGGGACTTCGACCCATTCGAGCCCCGGAGGCGCGGGTTGCAGAGCCGGCGGTCCCATGTACGTCCACACCAGGCCCGCCGCTTCGATGCACGGATAGCTCTTGAGCTTCATGCGCGCGCGCATCGGACCGCCCTCGCCTTCGGACGGCAGGTCGACGCACTGGCCGGTGACGTCGTATTTCCACCCGTGATACGGGCAGCGCAGGCCGCAGTCCTCGTTGCGGCCGAACCACAGCGACACGCCGCGGTGGGCGCAGAACTCGTCGATGAGGCCGATGCGCCCCCGGGTGTCGCGGAACGCGACGAGACGCTCGCCGAGGAGCTTGACGCGCACCGGCGCGCAGTCGGGCTCGGGCAGCTCTGCAGCGTGCAGCGCCGGGATCCAGTAGCGCCGGAAGAGCTCGCCCATCAGCGTGCCGGGCCCCACCCGGATCATCGCTTCGTTCTGCTCGTGCGTGATCATGTGCGCCCTCCTATTGCCACGGCAGCAGCGAGGCGTGGATGACATCGGGCACGCCGTGACCGCCGACCGATTTGATCGCGAGGTCGACGTCCTTCAGTCCGAAGCGGTGCGTCGTCACTTTCTCCAGCGGAAAGCGCCTGGACGCGAGCTGCTGGAGCGCGAGCTCGCACGCGCGGTAGCTGTGGCCGCGCGCGCTCTTCAGCGTGATCGCTTTGGTCGTCATGCGCCCGATCGGGAAGTCGGGGAACAGCGCCATCTCGCCCTGCACGACCATCGTTCCCGCCTTACGCTTGAGCGCTTCGATGCCGAGCAGCGCCGGCGCGGTGCCCGCGCCTGCGGTGCAATCGAGCACGACGTCGACGCCTTTGCCCTGCGTGATCTCGATGAGGCGGCCGTACGGCTCTTCGCGGTCGACGTCGATGACGTAATCGGCGCCGAGCGCCTTGGCGACTTCGAGTCGCGCTCCATCCTTCGCGGTGCCGGTGACGATGATGAGCGAAGCGCCGGCCTGCTTGCAGATCACGGTCTGCGACAGTCCCTGCTGCCCCGGCCCCTGGATGAGCACGCTGGAATCGTAGCCCACGCCGCCGTCGAAGAGCGACCACTCCACGCCGTTGGCCATCGGCGTCACCAGCCCGGCGAGCTCGGCCGACACGCCTTGCGGCACGTGATGCACGATCGCGTTCCACGGCACATAGACGTACTGGGCGAAGCCGCCCCACAGGTGCGGCGCGAGTCTAGCGGAGGTGTAGCCGTAGCGGATCGCGTCGGGATTGCCGCGCCAGTCGGTGTTCTCGCAGTGCCGATACTGGCCGGCGTGACACCATTCGCACTGGCCGCACGACACGTAGTGCTCGACGAAGACGAGGTCGCCGTCCCTGAAGCCTTTGCGGCGCGTGAACTCGCGGCCCGCTTTCGCGATCGTGCCGATGTTCTCGTGGCCCATGATCACCGGATCGCTCGACGGCGGCGTCTTGTAGAGCTTGACGTCGGTGCCGCAGATGCCCGCGACTTCCAACTTCATGAGCGCGCCGTCGGGCGGGATCTCGGGCATCGGAAACTCGCGGAGCTCGGTCGTGCCCGGCCCCGTCCTGACCGCTGCGAGTACTTGCTCCATCGCTCCTCCCGGCGCGCCCGCGGGCGCTTTAGGTTACGCGATCATGTCGTAGCATCCCCGCTCTCGACGATCACCTGCTCGACTTCGCCGACGCCGTCGGCTCTACGATACGCCGCAGCCGCCTGATACTCCGGCGAGCGATGGCACGCCACCGCCTGCTCCATCGTCGGGAACTCGATGACGACGTGGCGCGTGAATTTCTCGGGACCTTCCATGATCCGGTAGTCGCCGCCGCGCGCGAGCACCTTGCCGCCGAACTTCGCGATGATCGCGGGGACGAGGTCGGTGTACTTCTTGTATTCGACGGGATCGTCGATCCTGCAGCGTGCGAGCCAGTAAGCCGCCATGAGCCCTCCGGGCAGTGTTAAGTGTTGAGTTAAAAGCGCCGTTCACTTAACACTCAACACTCATCACTGTGTTTCCTTCCAGCCTTTATCGATATAGCGCTTGCCCGCGGTGACGCTCACCTGGAGCGCGGCGCGATACGCGCCGTTGGCGACGCGCAGCGTCTTCGTCTCCATCGCCACCTGCTCCTGGTCGGGGCCTTCGTTCAGCGCCTCGAGCAGGGGACGGCCGTCGGCGTCGGGCGCCGCGATGCCGAGGAGGTGCATGAGCGTCGGCGCGACGTCGACGTTGGAGCTCGGCGTCCTCACCACCGCGCTCCGCTTGAAGTCGGGCCCCCACGCGATCATGGTGTTGCGCACCGTCCACGGGCCGATGCCGCCGTGGTTGGCGCCGCTGCCTTCGGTCGGCCCGGTCCGGCCGCTCGCGGTCTGGTTGTAGTCGCCGCCGCGCATGCCGTAGCGGTTGAGCGCCGAAGACCACGGGAACGTGAAGACGATGTCGGGGCTGCGCTCGTGACCGCCGAGGTGCACGTACTGGAGCGAGAACGTGCCGGCGACGCCGCCTTCGTGCTCGGCGCCGCCGCGCTTACCTGCAGTGAATACGACACCGCACCATTTCTGCACCTGAAGATACTGCACGATCTCCGCAATGCGCTTCGGGTCGCGGCCTTTCACGTGCAGCGAGATCGCCTGGCCGCTGGACGCGATCACTACGTCGTCGCTGTCGGGCTTCATGAACCCGGCGTTCGTCAACGCCTCGGTGACGTTCACGACGTAGCCGGTCTGGCCGAAACCGTGGTCGGAGACCACGATCACGTTGGTCTTGTCGCGGATGCCGAGCTGGTCGAGCTTTTGCAGCACCGCGCCGATGTGGCGGTCGTCGTTGCGTATCGACGCACGCGCCTCCCGCGATCCGATGCCGAAGCCGTGCTGGGCGTGGTCGGGCTCGGTGAGCCAGGTGTAGACGACCGTCGGCTTCATCTCCGGGATCACGTGCTCGCGCAGCACGTCGAGCGCCCAGTCGACCGATTTGTCGTACGGCTCTTTCCCGCCTTTCTTCGGCGGCGGTCCGAAGCGCTTGAGTATCGTCTCACCGAGCGATGCGGGATAACCGCCGCCCGCGATGTCGCCGTTGATCACGATGCCGCTGCCGCGATGCGCCTTGGGCGCGAGCAGCAGCGCGCTCCCGGTCCCTCCCGAGCTCACGACGACCATGGTGCGTCCCGCCGCCTGCATCCTCTCCGCGATGCCGGTGGCGGTCACCATGCGGCCCGAAGTCGCTTCGTCGAGCTCGAGCAGGCGCTGGTAATGGCTGTTGGTGAACGCGCGCCTGGGATCGACCGCGGGCACGTAGATCGAGTTGCCCATGATCCCGTGGTGCGCGGGATACATGCCGCTGCCGAGCGAGGTTGCGTTCACGCGCGTCACCGTCGGGAACACCGCGTGGGTGTGCTCGAACGCCACACCTTCCTTGCGCAGCCGGTAGAGGTTCGGAGTCTAGGTCGGGTCGATGCTGTCGGGCCGCAGGCCGTCGAGGACGAAGACGAGGTGGAGGACGGCGTTCGATTGCGCGTGTGCCGCGGCCGAGAAGGCCGCGAGCAGCAGCGCAAGGAAGGCGCGTCTCACTTCTCCACCGTGTCCGCTTCGATCCTGTAGTACTCCTCCAGCCCGATCAGGTCTTCGACCTCCTTGCGCCAGACGATCATCTGCTCCGGGTCGTTGCCGGAGACGCCTTCGGTCACCATGCTGGTGATCACGCGCTTGAGCGTCTGGGTCACCGGGCACAGCAGCGCGGTCGGATACGTGGAGAGCTTGTAGCCGATGTCCTGAAACTCCTGGACCGAAAAGAGCGGCCGCCGCAGCTTGTTGCCTTCGCTGTTGGTATACGCGAGCGGCCCCTTGATCTCCTTCACCGCCTGGATCGCTTCCTCGCGCGTGTTGGGAAAGATCATCACCATCTCCGCACCGGCTTCGAGGTAGAGGTTCGCTCGCTCTACGCCTTCCCTGAAACCGTCGGTGCGCATCGAGTCGGTGCGCCCCATGATCATGAAGTCCGGATCGGTCTTCGCGGCGACCGCGGCCTTGATCTTGGCCACCATCTCGTCGCGCGGAATCACGTGCTCCACACCCTTGTGATAGTGCACGCGCTTGGGATAGATCTGGTCTTCGATGTGGATCGCCGCGGCGCCCGCCTTCTCGAGCTCTTTCACGCAGCGCATGACGTGCAGCGGCTCACCGTACCCCGCGCCCGCGTCGACCACCACCGGGATCTTCACCGCCGACGTGACGTACTTGGTCGTCCACGCGAGCTCGGTCAGCGTGAGCAGCGGCTCGCTCGTCACGTAATGCGTGCCGAGCTGATAGCCGCCGATGTGCACGCACTCGATGCCGAGCGCTTCGGCGACGCGCGCGGTATACGGATCCCAGATGCCGAGTGCGGGGATGAACTTCGGCCGCGCCATGAGCTCGCGGAAACGCTTCAGCGCCGATGTGTTCTGCACGTGCGATCTCTCCTAATACGATTCCGGTTTCATGCCCGCGAACTTCATCACCGCGCCCCATTTCTCCATCTCGGAGCGGACGAACGCGGCGAACTCCTCCGGCGTGCTCGGCTCGGCGACGACGCCGACGGTGCCGAACTGGTTTTGCAGCTCGGTCGTGCGCAGCAGGCCGACGACCCCGCGGTTCAGTTGATCCACGATGTTTTTCGGTACGCCGCGCGGCGCGGTGATGCCGTACCACGTGCCCGCTTCGACGCCGGCCACGCCGCCCTCGGCGATCGTCGGGATGTCGGGCGCGAGCGGCGAGCGCGCCGCGGTCGCTACGCCGAGCGCGCGCAGCTTGCCCGCTTTCACCTGCGGCAGGGCGCCGACGAGATTGGGCATGCCGAACTGGGTCTCGCCGGACAGGATCGCAGTCACCGCGGGGCCGGTGCCTTTATACGAGACCTGCCGCGCTTCCAGACCCGACTGCTTCAGGAACAGCACCACCGCGAGGTGGCCGATGCTGCCCGCGCCGGGCGTGGGATACACGAACTGCCCCGGCTTCTGCTTCGCCACCGCGACGAACTCCTTCAGCGTCGTCGCGGCAAACGAAGGATGCGTGACGAGCGCGAAAGGCACCGAGCCCACGCGCGTGATGAAGGTGAAGTCGCGCAGCGGGTCGTACGGCAGCTTGCGATACGCGACCGCGGTCACCGAATGCGACGCGGTCGCGAAGCCGAGGGTGTAACCGTCGGCGGGCGCCTTGGCGACGAGGTCGGTGCCGATGATGCTCGCGGCGCCGGGACGGTTGTCGACCACGACGGGCTGGCCGAGCTTTTCCGAGAGCTTCTGCGCGAGCATGCGGCCGGGCACATCCGAGCCGCCGGGCGCGAAGCCGACGATCAGACGGATTGGACGGGAGGGATAGGCGCCGCTCGTGGCGGCGGTTGCCGAACACGCGACGAGCGCGATCGTAAATGCCACGGCGAGCCGCGCGATCACGATCCTCGCGCTCCGTGGTTACGCCTGCACACGCTTTTAGTCATGCGGCTTCCCTGGTCATGGAATGTTTACCTCCGTGTAGCTTCCGGGAACAGCCGAATCAACGGCCCGCACCACGCTGTCGATGGCCCGCTGTATCCGCGGCCAGCTCGGTGTGGAAAGAACGACGAAAGCAACACGGCGAGCCGCGAGATTCTGCCGATGCTTCAGATTCAGGTCCGTCGTAACCGGAACCTCCAGCCCTGCGTTCTCAGCCGCGTCGATCAAAGCGCCGTTCTTGTGTTGCGACCAACCACGTTCGTACGCCGTGGTGACGTCGTGATGCGTCAGAGACTGACGCAGTGGAACCGGAGTGCCCTGGTCGAATAGGACACGCACCTACGCAGAAGCCAGGGCGCTCTTCGCGGCGTGCTCGAGGACCTGCTTGACCTGATCCATAGTGACGCCCGGAAACCATTCAACGAATTCTGACGCGACCGCACCATCCTCGAGGTTTTCGAACAGTGCCGCCACCGGTACGCGTGTGTCGCGAAACAGCCAAGCCCCCCCGACGCGTTCGGGGTCGCGCTCAACAGCAGGACAGGAAGACCAATCGATCATCGCGCTACGGTATCACCGACCCCGAGGCGCGTCTAACGGGGGGGATAGGGGAGCAACGCTCACTCCTCCTTGATCCCCTGCTTCCTGATCAGCTTCGCCGCGCGGTCGATGTCGTGGCGCAGCCACGCGGCGAACGCGTCGGGGGTGTTGGCGACGACCTGATTCCCCGAAGCGAACATGCGCTCTTTCGCATCCGGCGCGTTCAACGCGCGCGCGATCTCCTGCTGGAGCTTGGCGACGATCGCCGGCAGGGTTTTCGCCGGCGCGAAGATGCCCTGCGGCGAGACCGACTCGTACCCCGGAAGCGTCGATGCGATCGTCGGTATGCCGGGCAGCAGCGGGCTGGGCTCGAGCGAGCCGACGCCGAGCGCGCGGATCTTGCCCTGCTTGATATACGACGTGCCCGACGCCCCGGGGAACATGATCTGCGCTTCGCCCGTCATGAGCCCGATGAGCGCAGGGCCCGAGCCTTTGTAAGGCACGCGCACGAGGTTGACGCCGGCCATCGCGCGAAACAGCTCCCCGGCGAGATGCGGTCCCGCACCGATCGTTCCGGCCGCGTAATTGAGCTGGCCCGGTTTGGATTTTGCGAGCACGATCAGCTCGCGCACCGTCTTCACGGGCAGCGACGGATGCACCGCGAGGATGCTCGGGCTCACCACCGCCATCGTCACCGGCGCGAAGTCGCGCAGCACGTCCCACGGGGTATTGCGCAGCAGCGGCTGCAGCCATGCGGGGCTGCCGTTGACGTGCAGCGTGTAACCGTCCGCCGGCGCTTTCGCCGCGACTTCGGGCGCGATGGGACCGCGGTTGTCGACGACGAACTGCTGTCCGAGGGCTTCGGAGAGCCTGGGCGCGACGAGCCGCGCGACCAGATCGGAGCCTCCGCCGGCGGCGGGGACGATCAGGCGGACGGGCTTGGAGGGATAGGCGTCCTGCGCGGATGCGATTGCAGCGGAGCAACCACCGACGACGAACAACAGCTTTGCAGCATGATGCACGGGAACGGCTCCTCCGTTTTTATTTTCGGCGTCAAACCAGGGTCAGACCCCGATGAAGCCGGGGTCTGACCCTACAAAAAGTGTCCGGCTTTCCTTTCGACCAGCCAGTGGATCACCGTGGGCGCGCTGGTGTCCGGCGGGAACACCGGATAGAAGACGTGCTCGATCACGCCGTCGTGGATGACGAGCGTGAGCCGCTTGATGAGCGTCATGCCTTCGACCTCGAACGTCGGCAGGTTCAGCGCGCGCTGGAGCTCGAGCTTCTCGTCCGAAAGGATCCGAAAAGGCAGGTGCAGCCGCGCGACGAGCTCTTCCTGATACCCGGTGTCCTGCGTCGACAGCCCGAACAGGTGATCGACGCCCAGGTCGAGCAGCTCCTGGTAGTGATCGCGATAACCGCAGCTCTGCGGCGTGCACCCGCGCGCGCCGGGGATCGCGTCCCAGCCTGCCGGCGGCGCCTCGTCGGGCTTGCCGGTGCGCGGGTAGATGTAGACCACGCTCCAGCCTTTCAGCGCCGACAGGTCGACGCTGCCGCCCCCGGTCGCCGCAAGTGCGATCGACGGCAGCTGCATGCCGGGAAGATGGGCGCACGCACCGTCGTCCTGCGGTTCGGGCAGACCCGCCGGGAGCTGGTAGAGGTTATCGGTGCGCGCCATCGCGTTTTACTTTACCAGCAACTCGCCGAGGATCCGCTCGTAAATGCCCGGCAGCGGCTTCAAGTCTTCGAGCGTGATGCATTCGTTGAGCTTGTGGATGGTGGCGTTGACCGGGCCCACCTCCACCACCTGCGCGCAGATGTCGGCGATGAATCGCCCGTCCGACGTGCCCCCGGTCGTCGAGAGCTCGGTCTCGATGCCGGTCTCGGCCTTGATCGCCCGTGCGACGGCGTCGACGAGATCGCCGCGCCCCGTGAGATACGGCCGGCCGTCATAGCTCCAGTCCAGATCGTAGGTCACGCCCTGCTGGTCGAGGATGCCGTGCACGCGCGTCTGCAGCGATTCCACCGTGCTCGCGGTCGAGAAGCGGAAGTTGAACCGGATGTGCGCTTCGCCGGGGATGACGTTGCCCGCGCCGGTGCCCGCGTTCATGTTCGAGATCTGCCACGTGGTCGGCGGGAAGTATTCGTTGCCGCGGTCCCACTCGGTCTTGGCGAGCTCGGCGATCGCCTCGGCGACCTCGTGCACCGGGTTGCGCGCGAGGTGCGGATACGCGACGTGGCCCTGTATGCCTTTGACGACGAGCTTGCCCGAGAGCGAGCCGCGCCGGCCGTTCTTGATCATGTCGCCGGTGCGCTTGTTGGACGTCGGCTCGCCGACGACGCAGTAATCGGGGCTGATGCCGCGGTCGCGCAGCGCATCGACGACCTTGACGGTGCCGTCGGTGGCAGGCCCTTCCTCGTCGGACGTGAGCAGGAACGCGATCGAGCCCTGGTGGTCGGGATGCTTCGCGACGAACTTCTCGACCGCTTCGATGAAAGCCGCGATCGACGTCTTCATGTCCGACGCGCCGCGCCCCCACAGCGCGCCGTCGCGTATCGTCGGCTCGAAAGGCTTGCTGATCCACTGCTCGACCGGGCCGGTCGGCACGACGTCGGTGTGGCCCGCGAAGACGAAGAGCGGCGCAGCGCTGCCGCGCCGTGCCCACAAGTTGGAAACGCCGCCGCTGTCGATGCGCTCGCATTCGAAGCCGAGCGGTTCGATGAGCTTCGCGATGAGATCGAGGCATCCCGCGTCCTCCGGCGTCACCGAGGGCCGCGCGATGAGGTCGCGCGCGAGATCGAGAGTGTTGGTTGCCACTGTTGCCACCTTTCCGGTTGTGGCGGGAATGGTAGCAAAGAGCGGGGTAGAATCGTTGGCTCACCCCATGCCTTCCCTGCTCGTCTCCCACCGCCTGTACAGCGAACGCGGCGCCGAGCTCGCGCGACTTGCGAGCGACGCCGGGCTGACGCTCGTGGCGCTGCCGCAGGATCGCGAAGGGAGGCTGGCCGGCGATCTCGTGGCCGACATCGAAGTCGCGTTCTTCTCGACCGACCTCTATCCGGACTACTCGCGCCAGTTCTTCTCGGCGGTGCGCAAGGCGCCGAAGCTCCAGTGGCTGCACGTCTTCAACGTCGGCGTCGATCACCCCATTTACACCGAGATGCTCGGGCGCGGCGTGCGTCTCACGACCTCCGCCGGCTCGACCGCCGAGCCGATCGCACAGACCGCGATCGCCGCGCTCATCATGCTCGCGCGCAACTTTCCGCGCTGGCTCGATGCGCAGCGCGAGCGCCGCTGGGATCCGATGTCGACCGACGAGTTTCCGCGCGACCTCAAAGGGCAGACCGCGGTCATCGTCGGCCTCGGCCACATCGGGAAGGAGATCGCGCGCCTCGCCAAGGTGCTCGGGCTGAACGTGGTCGCGCTGCGCCGCAGCCCGCGCAAAGCCGACGATCCGGTCGACGAGATGTACACGCCCGATCGCCTGCAGGAGGTGCTGCCGCGCACCGACTGGCTCGTGCTCGCGTGTCCCCTGACCGACGAGACGCGCGATCTGATCGACGCGGACATGCTCGCGCGCCTGCCGGCGACCGCGCGGCTCATCAACATCGGACGGGGCGAAGTCATCGACGAGGACGCGCTGATCGCGGCCTTGCAGGAACAGCGCCTCGCGGGCGCCTATCTGGACGTCTTCCGCGAAGAGCCGCTCCCGCCCGAGTCGCCGCTGTGGGACCTGCCGAACGTGATCGTGACGCCGCACAACTCGTCGGTCGCCACCGGGAACGATACACGCGTCTACGACATCTTCGTGGACAATCTCAACCGCTGGAAAGAAGGCCGGCCGCTGACGAACGAAGTCGGCGCGGCTTAAAGCAACAACGAGGAGAACATCGCATGACCCGACGCATTTCGTCGATGACGCTCGCGCTTGCCGCGGCGTCGCTCGCAACCCCCGCGCTCGCGCAGCAGTATCCGGCCAAGCCGGTGCGCATCGTCGTGCCGTACGCCGCGGGCGGCAACACCGACTTCACCGCGCGCTCGATCGCCGAGAAGCTGACCGATGCCTACAAGCGCCAGTTCATCGTCGAGAACCGGCCGGGCGCGGCGACCAACATCGGCAGCGACATGGTCGCGAAAGCCCAGCCCGACGGCTACACGCTGCTCATGGGCGGCGCCGCCAACGCGATCAACATGAGCCTCTTCACGAAGCTGCCGTACGACACGCTGCGCGACTTCGATCCGATCGCGCTGTGCGTGCAGGGTGCGAACGTGCTCGTCATCCATCCTTCGCTGCCGGCGCACAACCTCAAGGAGCTGATCGCGCTCGCCAAGGCGCAGCCGGGCAAGCTCAACTACGGCTCCAGCGGGCTGGGCAGCTCGAACCAGATGGCGGGTGAGCTGATGAACATCATGGCCGGCACGAAGATCGTGCACGTGCCTTACAAAGGCAATGCGCCCGCGCTCACCGATCTCCTCGGCGGGCACGTCGAGATGATCTTCAGCGGCGTCCCGGCGCTGCTGCCGCACATCCAGAACGGCCGCGTGCGCGCGATCGCGATCGGCAGCAAGAAGCGCTTCCCGGCACTGCCGCAGGTGGCGACCTTCGACGAATCCGGACTGAAAGGTTACGAAGCGACCACGTGGTTCGGCATGCTCGCGCCGGCGAAGACGCCGAAGGACATCGTGTCGCGGCTCAACGCCGAAGTCGACAAGGCGATCAAGAGCGCCGACATCCAGCAGCGCTTCGTCAACGAAGGCCTCGAGCCGATGGGGGGCACGCCGGAGTTCTTCACCAAGTTCATGCGCGCCGAGATCGACAAGTACGCGAAGGTGATCAAGCTGGCTGGGATACCCAAACAATAAAGTGACGGATACAACGGTGACGGGTGAAACGGTGACGGATAAAGCGGTGACGGTGATACAGGGTTCCCTCCCCGTCAGGGTGAGGGACAGGGTGACGGTGGGTTTGGCGAGGACGACCATGTTCGCTTTGCTGGCGCTTGCTGCCGGCGCCGCGTCGGCCCAGGGCTGGGTCCCCCAGAAAAACGTCGAGATCGTCGTCGGCTCCGCGCCCGGCGGCAGCAACGACAAGACCGCCCGCACCGTCGAGCGCATCCTGCAGCAGTTGAAGCTGGTGCCGACGAGCATCACCGTCAACAACAAGCCCGGCGGCGGCAGCAACATCGCGTTCACCTACGTGCAGCAGCACGCGCGCGACCCGCACTACCTCATGGTCGGCACGCCGTCGCTGCTGACCAACCACATCACCGGACTGTCGAAGCTGCACTACGACGACTACACGCCGATCGCTTCGCTGCTCAACGACTACGTGGTGTTCGCGGTCAATGCGTCGGCGCCGATCCGCAACGGGCGCGATCTCATCGAGCGCCTCAAGAAGGATCCGAAGTCGGTGTCCATCGGCTTCGCGACCGTGCTCGGCAGCCACAACCACATCGCCGCGGGACTGCTCGCCAAGGCCGTCGGCATCAACGCCCGCGATCTGAAAGTGATCGCTCACAAAGGCTCGGCGGACGCGATCACCAACCTGCTCGGCGGCCACATCGACCTGGTGACGACCGCCGCCGGCAATATCGCGGGTCATGTCGCGGCGGGGAAGATCCGCGTGCTCGGCATCGCGGCGGACAAGCGCATGCCGGGCGCGCTCGCCGACGTCCCGACGTGGAAGGAGCAGGGGGTGAACCTCGTCTTCGGCGGCTGGCGCGGCATCATGGCGCCGAAGGGCCTCACGCCGCAGCAGACCGCGTACTGGGAAGGCGCGCTGAAGAAAGTGACCGAGACGCCCGAATGGAAAGCCGACCTGCAGAAAAACTACTGGTCCGACGATTTCGTGGCGGGCGAGGCGTTCAGGAAAGAGCTGGACAAGGACTACGCCGCCATGAAAGCGGTGCTGGGCGATATCGGGCTGGCGAAATGACGACCGGCGACAGCCGGACCGTCATCCCTGCGAAGGCGACGACCGGCGGCAGCCGGAGCGTCGTCCCCGCGAAGGCGACGACCGGCGGCAGCCGGAGCGTCGTCCCCGCGAAGGCGGGGACCCATTTAAAGGGACTCTAAAGTCAAAATGGGTCCCGGATCGCCCGCTTCGCGGTCGTCCGGGACGACGACAAGGGCAGATCCCCGCAACGTCCGGGACGACGATAGCGCGGGGCCGGCGACGCGGCCGGCCGCGCGCTGATGTCGGTGTACTACGCCAGCAGCAGGACGACGGCCGAAGCGGTGGTCGCGAAGACCAGCGCGGTCGCCATGCCCGCCGCGGCGAGCTTGGCGAAGTCCGCGACGACGTGCGGCGTCTGAACGGTCATTCCCTGATTGTTCGTGGTCTGCATGTTCGTGTCCTCTTCTACACTCTTTGGCAATCGGTGTGCCGGGTCTTCTTCCCCGGACCTGTTAACGGCGTGAAACGCTGAAGGCTTGAGGGCCGGTCCGCCGAGCGAATGAGGAATAAGGCCGTACGCCCGATGCAGAAAACCCGCAGCCTCGCGCTCGCCTCGCTTTTCGCGGGCGCCTGCGCCATCGGTACGTCGGCGGTGCTGGTGAAGCTCTCGGACGTCGGGCCGGTCTCGAGCGCGTTCTGGCGCGTGGCGCTGGCGGTGCCGGTGCTGGCGCTGTGGGCCCACCTCGCCGACGGCCGCCCGGCGGGCGGCCACCCGCGCACGAGCCGCACGCTCCTCTTCCTCTGCGGCCTTTTCTTCGCCGGCGATCTCGCCTTCTGGCACTGGTCGATCGTGCTCACCAGCGTCGCCAACGCCACCCTGCTCGCCAACTGCGCGCCGATCTTCGTCACGCTGGCGGCGTGGCTCTTCTTCAGGCGCACGCCCCGCGCGCAATTCGTCGTCGGCCTGGCGACCGCGATGGCGGGCACGGCGCTCCTTCTGCACGGCGATTTCCGGCATTCGGGCGCGGCGCTCGTCGGCGACGCGCTGGGCATCGTCACGGCGATGTTCTACGCCGCCTACCAGCTCGCGGTGACCCGCGCCCGGCGGCAGATCTCGACGGCCCGCATCATGTTCGTGAGCGGGGCGGTGACGGCGAGCCTGCTGCTGCCGCTCGCGCTCTTCTCCGGCGAGCGCTTCCTGCCGCAGACCGCGGCCGGCTGGCTCCCGCTGCTCGGCCTCGCGCTCATCGCACAGGTGGGCGGACAGAGCCTGATCGCCTGCGCGATGGCGCACCTGCCGGCGACCTTCTCGTCGGTCGGGCTGCTGCTGCAGCCGGTGGTAGCCGCGGCGCTCGCGTGGGCGGTACTCTCGGAGGCTCTCACGCCGCTCGCGATCGTCGGCGGCGTGCTGGTGCTCATCGGGATACGCGTCGCGCACGGCGCGCAATCTGAAGAAAAACCGGGGTCTGACCCCGAAAAAACCGGGGTCTGACCCCAAGGAGAGAAGATGCCATACGCTGATTCGGACGGAGTGCGGCTGTACTACGAGGAAGCAGGGAAGGGGACGCCGATCGTCTTCGTCCACGAGTTCGCGGACGACCTCACGAGCTGGGAGCCGCAGATCCGGTTCTTCAGCCGCCGCTATCGCTGCATCGCCTACAACGCGCGCGGCTATCCGCCGTCGGACGTGCCGAAGGCGCGCTCGAAGTACTCGCAGGCCATCGCGGCGGACGACGCCGCGGCCGTCATGAAGCACGTCGGCATCGGCAAGGCGCACGTCATCGGCTGCTCGATGGGCGGCTACGCGACGCTCCACTTCGGGCTGCGTTACGCGAGGATGGCGCTGTCGCTGACCGCGGTCGGCGTGGGCTACGGTTCCGATCCGGACAAGCGCAAGCAGTTCATGGACGACACCGAAGTGATGGCGCGTCGCTTCGACGAGCTCGGCACCGCCGAGGCGGTGAAGCCCTACCAGATCGGCCCGTCGCGCGTGCAATACCAGAACAAGGATCCGCGAGGATTCGCGCGCTTCTGCGAAGCGTTCGGCCAGCACTCGGCGCTCGGCTCGGCGAACACCCTGCGCGGGGTGCAGGCGAAGCGGCCGACGGTGTATCAGCTGAAGAGCGGGCTCGCGAAGCTACGCGTGCCGCTGCACATGATGAGCGGCGACGAGGACAACAACTGCCTCGAGCCGGGGCTGTTCATCAAGCGCGTGTGCCCGTCGGCGTGGCTGTCGGTGATCCCGAACACCGGGCACGCGGTGAACGTCGAGGAGCCCGACCTCTTCAACCGGCTGACCGCCGAATTCCTCGCGCAGGTCGACTCCGGCCGCTGGCGCCCGCGCGATCCGCGGTCGCTGACCAAGTCGACGATGCAAAGAGTCAAAAGCAAAGCTTGAACATGGAGGGCGCGGAGGAGCACGGAGGACACGGAGAAAACAAATCGTCATTCCGGACCGCGCGACAGCGCGATGTGATCCGGAATCCATTTTGACGTTTGCACGCACTTCAAAATGGATTCCCGCCTGCGCGGGAATGACGTTGTGGGTTACCGCCGTGGCTCTGTGTTCCTCCGTGACCTCCGTATCTATGGTTTTTGGCTTTTGACCCTCAGCCGTTGATCTTCTTGCGCAGCTTCTCGACGTACTTGTCGAGGTCGATCACGAAGCGGTCGTGCTTCACCTCGCCGACCTGTTCGACGTCGTCGAAGATGCCGATGTGAAACGAGAGTCTGCGGCGGTCGATCTCGGTGAGCTCGACTTCGGCGCGCACCATCTTGCCGAGCGGCGTCGCGGCCATGTGCCGGATCGTGATGCTGATGCCGACCTGGCCCTTGTCGGCAGGCAGGTGGGGGGCGACGAGCTTGCTCGCCGCGGCCTCCGCGAACTGGCACATCGACGGGGTCGAGAACACCTTGAACTCGCCGCGGGCGGTGGTGTAGCGCTCGGTGACTTCCCACTCGAGCGTGTGCTTCATGCCGATCTGGAGTGCATCCATTGTTCTTGCTAAAGGCGTGAACGGGTGAAGGGGTGAACGGGTGAAAGGCGCTACCAAGTCGACTCCAGAACGTCGAGCAGCAGGTCGCGCTCCTTCACGAACTCGCGCTTGGGATCGGCGTTGAAGTTCTTCAGCGAATGCTCGAGGATCGCGGGCAGGCTCTCGCGCGGGATGTCGAGCTGCGAGATGCGCGTCGGCGTGCCGATGATGCGGAACGCCTGCTCGAGCGCGGCGGCGGCGCGCTCCGGCGCGTCCTGCACCGGGTCGCCTTCGCGCCAGACGTCGAGCGCCGCGGCGATGCGGCACATCGCTTCCGGGTCGCGGTGCCCGAGCCGGCGCATGACCATGGGGGTCAGCGCGTTGTTCGCCTCGCCCTGGGCGACGTGGCCGTGCTGGTTGAAGAGCGCCGCGGCGAACGCATAGACGACGCGTCCGACCCAGTGCTTCTCCATGAGCGTGCCGCCGTCGTCGGCTTCGCGATTCTGGAGGTAGGCAGCGGCGCACAGCTCGATGCGCGGGCCGGCATCGTCCGGATTCGCAAGGCGCGGCAGCGCACCGCGGGCGAGGCGCAGCGCCTGCAGCCGGTCGCCTTCGACCAGCGGCGACATGCTCGCCGCGCCCATGTTCATCACCGAACGCCAGAACACCGCCGCGCCGGTGTTGCGCGCGAGCGACGCCGGCGCGGTGAGCAGCGCATCGCTGTCCCAGAACACCGCCACGGGGCGCGTCTTCGGATCGAAGAACTCCATGCGGTGGTCGAGGTGGTCGCCCTTGACCGCCGAGCCCGCGCGGTTCTGCGCGGACGTCGCCGCGGTGAGCACGTTCACGATCGGCAGCTTGGGCGCCATGAGCTTCGGGCTGATCGCCGGGCCGCTCGCGGGATACTGCGTGATCAGCTCTTCGACCGGCGCTTTTTCGGCGAGCAGGATCGAGACCACGCGCGTCGCCTGGATCACGCTGCCGGCGCCGACGGCGATCAGCATGTCGGCGTTCGCCGCCCGCGCGGCGTCGCGCGCGGCAAGCACCGCGGACAGCGGCGATTCCTTCGCCATCTCGTCGAAGACGCCGGCGCAGCTCTCGCCGAGGATGCCGCGCATGCGGTCGACGAGCGGCGTCTTGCGCGAGACCGAGCGGCCGCAGACGATGAACGCGCGCGATCGCTTGTGGCGCTTCGTCTCGGCGGGCAGGTTCTCGAGCGCGTCCTTGCCGCTGTAGAGGCGCACGGGGTAGCCCACTGCGCGGAAATCGTGTCTGTACATATCGCCTCGCTTGGGGTCAGACCCGGCTGCATCGGGGTCCGCCCCCGGTTTTAACGGCGCGGTGCGTTACCACGCACCCTACGATCGTTTGTTGAGGAAGTTCTCGTACTGCTGGAGCGCCGCGAGCGCGTGACCCGCGTTCGACATCTCGTCGTAAACGGGCACGCCGAGCGCCACCGCGTGGTCGCGGAACTCGCGCTTGCGCTTTTCCAGCGGCGGATCGCCGTCGGAGCGCAGCACGAGCACGAAGTGCGCTTGTCCCGGATAGTGCTCCTGTACTCGCATCGCCGCTTGCACCAGGTTGTCGAGCACTTCGGGCTTGCTCCGCCCGACGAACGCCGACAGGTTCAGGTGCATCACCAGCGCGTCCGGTTTCCCCGAGCCGTAGATGATATCGAGTATCTTCTCGGCGACGCGGCCGTCGTCCTGCTGGAGCGTGCCGACCGGGCAATCGACCGGATTGGTGATGCTCGTGCCGGGCGGCAGGTTGAGCGCCGCGAGCTCGGAGATCGCTTTCGCATCGAACGGCGTCACGTCGAGCCCGAGGCGCGCGTAGTAATCGGTCGCGAGCACGCTCGTGCCGCCGCCGTTGCCGAAGAGGGTCACGCGCTTGAGCGGGTGCTTCGGTTGCGGCTTCAGGGCCTGGAACACGAGCAGGGTGTCGATGAACTGGTCGAGGGTGTCGACCAGGATGCAGCCGGTCTGGCGCGACAGCGCGAGCCACACGCGCTCGTCGCCGGCGAGCGAGCCGGTGTGCGACGCCGCCGCCGCGCGGCCCTGCTGCGTGCGTCCGCCTTTGAGGATGACGACCGGTTTCGAGGCTTTCGCGCTGCGCAGGATCTCGAAGAGGCGCCGGCCGTCGCGCGCGGTCTCGATGTACATGCCGACGACCTTGGTCACGTCGTCGGCGAGATAGAACTCGAGGAGGTCGCTCGGCGTCACGTCCGCGCAGTTGCCGACGGTGACGAGCCCCGAGAACTTGAGCCCGCGCGAAAGACCGCGGCGGATGATGTCGGTGCCCAAGCCTCCGCTCTGCGAGACGACGCCGACCGGCCCGACTTCTTTCGGGCCGATCTCGGCGAAGGTGATCTTGCCGCGCGGCGTGTAGAGACCGAGACAGTTAGGCCCGATGAGCCGCGCACCGCCTTCCTTCGCGGCGCGCACCAGCGCGTCCTGGAGCTCGCGTCCTTCCTCGACCTCGCCGAAGCCGCTCGAGATCACCTGCGCGAACTTCAGCCGCCCGTTGGCGCCGGCGAGCAGCGGCGGAATCTGCGCCGCGCCGATCGCGATGTAGGCGTAATCGACCGGTTCGGGCGTGTCCGCGAGGCTCTTGTAGGCCGTCAGGCCGTCGATCGAATCCGCGGTCGGATGGATGGGGTAGATCGCGCCCTGGTAGCCGAACTCGCGGATGCGGCGGATGAACACGTTGGGCAGCGCGGTGCCTTTGGTCGAGGCGCCGATGACGGCGACGGCCCTGGGATTGAAGAGGGGATTGAAGTCGGTCATTTCAATATGAACCTTGCGTCCACCGCCACCGCGTCGCTCTTCGACACGATGAGCGGGTTGATGTCGGCTTCGGCGATGTCGTCGCCGTGTTTCATCAGCAGCCCGTTCTCGCCGCCGATCTTCATCAGCACGTCGACGATCGCGTCGCGCGATGCGGGCTCGCGGCCGCGCGCGCCTTTCAGCACCGCCGCGCCTTTCAGCTCGTCGATCATTTCCTCCGCGTCGACGCGCGCGATCGGGCAGATGCGGAAAGCGACGTCGGCCAGCACCTCGACGAAGATGCCGCCGAGACCCACCATGACGAGCGGCCCGAAATCGGGATCGCGCAGGCCGCCGACCACGATCTCCTGACCCGCCGGCACCATCTCTTCCACCAGCCAGCCTTCGACTTTCGCCGGCCTGATCTTCGGCAGCGCGGCCATCCCGGCGATCGCGGCTTTCACTTCATCGGCGCTCTTCAGGCCGACGCGCACGCCGCCCGCATCGCTCTTGTGCAGGATGTCGGGCGACACCACTTTCACGACGACGGGAAACGTCATCCCGGCAACGCCGTGATCGACCGCGGCCGCGTCTTTGACCACCGTCGTCTTCGGCACCGCCACGCCGAACCGGGCGAGCAGGGCTTTGCCTTCGGCTTCGCCCAACGCCTGCCGTCCGTCCGCTTTCGCTTTCTGAATAAGATTCATTCGTTCGGTTTTCCTCTGCGCGCCTCTGCGTCCTCTGCGGTTAAAAACGCCTTTGACTTTCCCTGGCGTCCTTTGCGTCCTTTGCGGTTAAAGCTTTCAAAGGCGCGGTGCGTAACAAAGCTTCGCGGCTAACGCACCCTACGATTTCTTCTTCGCAAGCACCTCGGGGATGAGCCCGGTGTGCACCGCACCGGCGCGGAACTGCTCCGACTTCAGGATCGCCACCACCGCCGGGATGTTGTTCTTCACGCCCTGGATCTCGAACGCTTCCAGCGCGTCGAAGAGGCGGTCGATCGCCGCCTCGCGAGTATCCGCGCGAGCGATCACTTTCGCGATCAGCGGATCGTAGTGCGGCGTCACCGCCCGCCCTTCGGCGAAGCCGGTGTCCACCCGTATCCCGTCGCCGCTCGGCGGCCTGAAGACGTTGAGCGTCCCGGGCGAGGGATAGAAGTTCTTCGGGTCTTCCGCATACACGCGAGCCTGTATCGCATGGCCGCGCACCTGCACCGGCCCCGAAACGACATCGCTCAGCTTCTCGCCCGCGGCGGAACGGATCTGCGCACGCACCAGGTCGACTCCGGTCACTTCCTCGGTCACGCCGTGCTCGACCTGCAAGCGCGTGTTCATCTCGAGGAAGTTGAACGAGCCGTCGGCGCCGCGCAGCATCTCGACGGTGCCGATGTTGTCGTAGCCCATGTCGCTCATGATGCGGGCGATCTTGTCCGCGAGCGCGGTCACTTCTTCGCGCGATATCGCCGGCGCCACCGCTTCCTCGATCACTTTCTGGTTGCGCCGCTGCGTGGAGCAGTCGCGCTCGAAGAGGTGCATCGCCGACCCGTGCTGGTCGCCGAGCACCTGGAATTCGATATGACGCGGCTTCTCCAGCAGACGCTCGAGATAGACCTCGGCGTTGCCGAAGCCGCGGCTCGCGAGCGAGCGCGAACGCTCGACCACCTCGACCAGCTTCGATTCGTCGGTCGCGGGCAGCATGCCGATGCCGCCTCCGCCGCCCGCCGGCTTCACCAGCACCGGGAAGCCGATCTCGCGCGCAGCGGCCAGAATCGCGTCGGGCTCGGCCGGCAGCACGCCCGAGCCTTTCGACATCGGCATGCCGTGCTTCGCGGCGATCTCGCGCGCGCGCGTCTTGTGACCCATCGCGTCGATCCACTGCGGAGACGGCCCGATGAACGCGACGCCTGCGTCGATCACGCGCTGCGCGAACTCGGCGTTCTCCGACAGAAAGCCGTAGCCCGGATGCAATCCGTCGGCGCCGGAACGCTTCAGCACCTCGACGATTTTCTCCTGGTCGAGATAGGACTCGCGCGCAGGCGCGGGGCCGATCTCGTAGGTTTCGCTCGCCATCGCGAGATAAGGCGCGCCGGCGTCGGCTTCCGAATACAGCGCGACCGAGCGGATGCCCATCGCGTTCAAGGCGCGGAGGACGCGGGCGGCGACGGCGCCGCGGTTTGCCACCAATACTTTGTCGAACATCGGTTCTACCCGTTCACTCGTTCACCTGTTCACCCGTTCACGCAGTCGGCATCAGTAACTCGTCGGCCAGCTACGCATCAAATGCTGCCCCACGCCTTTGGTCATGCGCAGCTTGTAGACGTCGAGCATGCGGATGAGGTAATCGCGCGTCTGTTCGGGGCGGATCACCGCCTGCGCGGCGTACACCGACGCGAGCCCCCACACGTCGGAGCCCTGGCGGATGTTCGCGAAGGCTTCCTCGAAACCCGGATCGCCGACGCCGACTCCGTGGACGATCTTGGTCGCGAACTCGGGGCTCATGAAGCTGATCTCGGCGGTGGGCCACGCGGCCACCTCGTCGGAATGGCGCCCCCCGCCCATGCACACGTAGGCGCGGCCGTAGCTCTTGCGAACGATCACCGAGATGTGCGGCACGGTGACGAGCGTCATCGCGTTCATGAAGTTCATGATCTTGCCCGGCGCGCCGGCGCGCTCGGCGTCGGTGCCGATCTGGAACCCCGGCGTATCGACGAGGATGACCAGCGGCACGTTGAACGAGTCGCACATCACGATGAAGTCGACGATCTTGCGGCACGCGTCGGCGTCGAGCGCGCCGCCGCGATGCAGCGGGTTGTTCGCGATGACGCCGACGCTCTTGCCGCCCAGCCTCGCGAGCGCGGTGACCGCGCTCTTGCCGAAGCGCGGCTTGAGCTCGAAGAGGGTGTCCTTGTCGACGACGCAGCGGATCA
This sequence comes from Burkholderiales bacterium, assembly GCA_036262035.1. Classification (NCBI taxonomy): domain Bacteria; kingdom Pseudomonadati; phylum Pseudomonadota; class Betaproteobacteria; order Burkholderiales; species Burkholderiales bacterium. The sequence goes on from DATAJS010000010.1 coordinate 56,611, forward strand.
CTTTCTTCATGTCGTAGACCTGGGTGCGGCTTTCGGGCAGGAAGCCGAACACCTTGTCCATCTCCGCGCCGGATCCCGCGGGCACCGGCGCGTCGGGCGGCGCTTCGCGGTGATGGCTCGGCATGTACGAGAGATATTTCCTGAGCGCGTCGAAGACCTCTTCCTCCTTGTCGACGACCTGGTCGACGAGCCCGGTGATCTCCGCGTGCATGCGCCAGCCGCCGAGCTCCTCCGCGGTCACTTTCTCGCCGAGCGCCATCGAGACCAGGCGCGGGCTCGATACCGCCATCGTCGCGCCCTTGTGCATGACCGCGAAATCGGAAAGGCACATGAGCCAGGTCGACGAACCGAAGGCCGGCCCGAGCGCCGCGGCAGCCATCGGTATTTCGCGCATGCGCCTGAACTGCGTCGGATCGTTGCCGAGGAGCTGGCCCATGCCGCGCGAGCCCATCGCGTCGGGCAGCCTCGCGCCGGTCGATTCGCCGACGACGACGAGCGGCATGCCGCGCTCGGTCGCGGTGCGCTTCATGTGCGCGACCTTCTTGCTGTTGGTCGCGGACGTCGAAGCGCCTTTCACCGTGAAGTCGTTGACGACCACCGCGACGTCGCGCCCGTCGATCCTGCCGAAGCCGGCGAGCTTGCCGTCGGTCTGCGTCTCGTCGGCCTGCTCGGGATAGACGCCCGAGGACCCGAACAGGCCGGACTCGATGAAGGTGTCCTTGTCGAGGAGGTAGGCGATGCGCTCGCGCGCGTTCCATACGCCGGCCGCGGTGCGCTTGGCGTATTTGTCTTCGCCGCCGCCGGCGAGCGCCTTGGCGCGGCGGGCTTCGTATTCTTTCAGCAATGCGTCGTATGACATGGGGTCCTTTCGCGGTGCGTTGTCACGCACCCTTCGATTTGAGCTCGGCGAGCGCCTGGGTCAGCGCAGGAACGATCTTGCGGTAATCGCCGACGATGCCGAACTTCGCTTCCCTGAAGATCGCCGCATCGGGGTCGGTGTTGATCGCGACGATCGCGCGCGCGTTGCCGCAGCCCGCGAGGTGATGGCCGGCACCCGAGATGCCGACCGCGAAGTAGAGATCGGGCGTGACGGTCTTGCCGGTGAGGCCGATCTGCTTCGAGTGCGGCACCCAGCCCAGGTCGCAGGGCACGCGGCTCGCGCCCACCGCCGCGCCGAGAACGCCCGCAAGCGCTTCGATCACCGCGAATCCTTCGGGTCCTTCGAGACCGCGCCCTCCGGCGACCACGATCTTGGCGTCTTCGAGACGGGTGCCGCTCGCGGGCTCGCGCTCGCGACGCACGACGCGCACGCGCGCACCCGGCGCGGGTGCATCGAGCTTCACGATCCCGCCTTCGCGCGGCGCATCGTCCCGTGCGCTTCCGACGCCCGGCCGCACCGTCGCGACCGCCGCGCCTCGCGCGAACGAGATCGTCTCGCGCGCGTTGCCGCCGAAGCAGGCGCGCGTGCACGCGATACGCTCGGCGTCTGCGGCTAGGGCGATGCAGCCCGTCGCGACGCCCGCGCCCAGCCGGAACGCGAGGCGCGGCGCGAGGTCGGCGCTGGCAGGCGTGTGGCCGGCGAGCACCAGCGCAGGCCGAAGCTCGCCGGCGAGCTTCGCCGCCACGGCGAGCCACGGTTCGCTCTCGTAATCCTCGGCGTCGCGTGCGCAGACATAGACGCGATCGGCGCCGTGCGCGACGAGCATGTGCGCCGCGTCGGCGTTATCGCTGAACAGCAGACACACTGTTCCCTCCCCCTCAGGGGGAGGGTTAGGGTGGGGGTGGGTTTCGACCAGCGATCGCGCGAGCCCGAGCGCCTCCAGCGTCAACGCCGTCACCGCACCTTCGCGCGTCTCCGCGATCACCAGCACGCTCATCAGACGAGTCTCGCTTCGCGCAGCCGCGCCGCCAGAGCGCGCGCCTGCACCGCTTCGTCGGCGCCTTCGATGAGCTCGCAGCGGTTTTCTTTTTCCGGAAAGAAGACGCGCTCCCGGACCCGCAGCGACGCGTAACGTTCGAGCGTCGCGCGCTCGACGCCGACGTCCGCCGCGGACTTGACCGCCAACGGCTTCCTGGCGGCACGCATGGTTTCGCGCAGGCTCGGCGCGCGCGCGGCGCCGATCTCGTTCGACACCGTCACGACTGCGGGAAGATCGGCTTCGACGGTCTCGCGGCCGTCGGCGAGCACGCGCTCCACGACCGCGGTCTTGTCGTTCACCTCGACGTTGCACGCGAACGTCACGACGGGAACCCCGAGCAGCTCGCCGACACCGCAGCCGACGATGCCGGCGTCGGTATCCGAGGCCTGGCGTCCGGCCAGTATCAGATCGACGGCACCCAGACCGGCGATCGCACGCGACAAGGCATACGCCGTCGCTTCGGCGCCGGCGTCTTCGAGCAGCGGATCGCTCACGAGCACCGCCTCGTCCGCGCCCATCGCGAGCGCATGCTTGAGCGCGTTGCGCGCGAGGTCGGGTCCGATGCCGAGCGCGGTGATCTTCGCCTCGCCCGCGCGCTCGCGGATGCGCAGCGCAGCCTCCATGGCCTGCTCGTCGAACGGGCTCATCACGAGCTGCACCCCGGCCACCGGCACGACTTTCTTCGCCTGTTCGTCGATTCTGAACATGCTGAAAGCGGTTTCCGGATTCGGGACTTGTTTGACGCAGACGACGATGTGCATGCGGTCAAACGACGGTCACGTCAGCGGGGACGATCCCGTCGAAATGCTTGCGCTGGTAGTTCCACGGTATCACCGGTTGCACGCGGCCGGTCTCGTCGGTGGCGCGGGCACGGATTCGATGCTGGCCGGGCTGCGCGTCCCACAGGTACGACCAGCGCACCCACAGCCAGCGCTCGCGCGGCTCTTCGAGATGGGCGTCCTGCCACGTCGCGCCGTCGTCGACGCTCACTTCGACGCGGGTGATCGTGCCCATGCCGCTCCATGCGAGGCCGCGCACCTTGTGCTCGCCTCGCGGCAGCGGCGAATCCTCGTCGAGCGGATCGACGATGATGCAGCGCACCCCCATCGAGGTGATCATCTCCTTCTTCGGGTCCTCGGGGCCTTCGCCGTAGACGAAGTAGTGGTGCTGGTAGTAGCACTGGGGCAGGTGGTCGAGCACCTCGATCTGCTCCAGCCACTTCACCCACCAGTTGCCCGACCAGCCGGGCACGACCGCGCGCACCGGCGCGCCGTGGATGTGCAGCAGGTACTCGCCGTTCATCGACCACGCGAGCAGCGTGTCGGGATGCATCGCTTTCGCGATGGGCAGACCTTTCTCGTAATTGATGACGCCCGGGTCGACGAGCTGGAAGTCCGAGCGCCCGACCGAGCGGTACTGCACGGCGAGATCGGGCTGGCCGCGATCGAAGCCCTGCATGCGCACGCTGACCGCGCTCGATTTGAGGCCCGCTTTCTTCAGCACCGCCGCCAGCGGCACACCGGTGAACTCGCCCGCGCTCATCGCGCAGGTCGTGGTCGATTCGTTGCCGATCTCTTCGGTCGACGGCACCGCGTTCTTCTCGCGCATCGCGGCGCGCTTGTTCATGTCCTGCTGGTTGATGCGCGAGGGCTTGCGACCGCCTTTCTTGAGGTAGTCGAAGTAACCCGCGTCGTTGCCTGCGCATTCGGTGACCGCGCGCACCGTGCGGCCGGGGAGCTTCTGGAGGTCTTTCAGCGAAAGCTCGATCGGCTTGTCGACCTCGCCGCCGATGGTGAGGATCCAGTCGTCGGGGTGGATGGGGTCGGGGACTTCGAGCTGGTTGACGACGTAGTACGCGTCGGTGGGCGTGATCAGCCCTTCGAGCTCGGTGATCGGCGCGCGGCCGTTGATCACGCGCCCCTGCGAATCCTTGCCCGCGATGAGCGCCGGACGCTTGCGGTCCGGCCAGCCCATCACCCAGTCGCCTTCGATCTCAGGTCGTGCCATCGGTGTCTCCTCACGGGTTCGTCATTCCGGACCGGCGGTAGCCGATGTGATCCGGAATCCATTTTCAAGCTTTTGACGTCAAGATGGTTTCCCGCTTTCGCGGGAATGACGTCGGGGGCGCGCGCTCCACGTCAAGGGCGCACTCCGTACTTCGCTTTCGGACCCAGCTGCGTCTTCAATCTCGGCTGCAGCGCTTCGATGAACTGGCACAGGTAGGGCCGCGTCTCGCGCGGATCGATGAGGTCCTCGATCGCGAACGCTTCGGCGGTCCTGAACGGCGAGGCGAGCTGTCTCAGCTCTTCCTCGATCTCGCGCTCGCGCTTCTCGGGATCTTCCGCTTTCTCGATGTCGCGCTTGTAAGCCGCTTTCACCCCGCCTTCGACCGGCAGCGAGCCCCAGTGGCCCGACGGCCACGCGATCTTGAAGTTCAGTCCCGCGCGGTCGATCACGCCGCCGCCCGCGACGCCGTAGCACTTGCGAACGAGCACCGTGAACACCGGCACGCTCACCTGGAAGCCGAGGAAGCGCGCCCGCACGCCTTCGCGCAGGATCGCGTCCGATTCGGACTCGACGCCCACCATCAGCCCGGGGATGTCCGCGAAGAACACGATCGGGATGTTGAACATGTCGCAGAGCTCGATGAAATGGCCCTGCTTGCGCGCCGCCTTGTAATCCATGATGCCGCCGAACATCGGGTTGTTGGCGACGATGCCGACCACGTAGCCGTCCATGCGCGCGAGCGCGGTGATCACGGAGCGGCCGAACGTCGGCTGGATCTCGAAGAGCGAGCCGCGGTCGACGACCATCTCGACCAGCTTCTTCATGTTGTAGGCCTGGCGGTCCGAGCGCGGCACGATCTTGGCGAGCGCATCCTCCGCGCGGTCCGCCGGATCGCCGGTGCGCATCACCGGCGGCAGCTCCCACACGTTCGTCGGCATGTAGGAGAGGAAGCGCCGGATCTGCGCGATGCAGTCGGCTTCGTCTTCCGCCACGTTGTCGATGGTCCCCGCGGTGTCGACCGCGACCCTGGTGCCGCCGAGATCGTCCTTGTGGATCTTGTTCCCGAACGCGCGCTCCACCACGGGCGGTCCGGCCGCGAAGATCTGGCCGGTGCCTTTCACCATGATCGACCAGTGCGACAGGATCGCGCGCATCGACGGTCCGCCCGCGGTCGTTCCCATCACCGCCGAGACGACCGGAACGACGCCGAGCAGGTCGGCCGAGCGCTCGCAGCCGTCCTGGCCGTAGCCCGGAACGACGGTATAGCCCTTGCGCTTCGCGGTGTTCACGGTGCCGCCGGTGCCGTCGATGAGGTTCACCAGCGGGATGCGGTACTCGTACGCGAGGTCCTCGATGAAGCCGCCCTGGCCGCCTTTGCGGCGGTCGCTGCCGAAACCGGTGCCGGCGCGGATCGTGTAATCCTCGCCGCCGACCGCGACCGGACGCCCTTCGATCTTGCCGAGGCCCATCACGTACGGCGCGGGCTCGAAGCCGGTGAGCTGGCCGTGCCGGTCGTAGCTCGCGCGGCCCGCGAGCTTGCCGACTTCCCTGAAGCTGCCGCTGTCGAGCAACGCCGCGATGCGCTCGCGCACCGTGAGCTTGCCGGCGGCGTGGTGCTTCGCCACGGCCTCGGCGCCTCCGCACGCTTCGGCGAGCGCGCGGCGGCGGTGTATCTCTTCGATCTCGGGGAGCCAGCTCATGGGAACGACGGGGTGGGGCGGGAGCGAAGGACTTTAACCCGGCAGGAGATTGTTGACAATCCTACGAGGCGCTCCCATCCTGCGCACATGAACAAATCCGTCGAAAACGCCGAACGCCTGCTCGCCGCGAGCGGGCTCGCGCGCGCGTCGCTCGCGCTGACCTCCTCGCTGCCGGAACAGATCGCGACCCGGCTGTCCGAGCGCATCGTCTCCGGCGGCTACGCGCCGGGCCAGCGCATCATGGAACAGGCGCTCGCGAGCGAGTTCGCGGTGAGCCGCGGGCCGATACGCGAGAGCCTGCGCATCCTCGAGCGCGACGGGCTGGTCACCATACTGCCGCGGCGCGGCGCGATCGTCACCAATCCGTCGATCGAGGAAGTGAAGGAGATCTTCGACGTGCGCGCGATGCTCAACGGGTTGCGCGACCGCCTCGTGGCGGAAGACCCGCAGCGCGCGAAAGTGGTGGCCGGCGTCGAAGCCGAGGTCGCCAAGCTCACGCGCTACGCGCGCGATCCGAAGAAGGGGCAGCAGTACGTCGAGACGGTGTGGTCGCTCAACCGCATACTGAACGAAGCGTGCACCAACGCGCGCCTGAAGAACATCCTCGATTCGCTGGCGCGGCAGACGCTGCGCTATTCGCAGCTCGGCTTGTCCACACCCGAGCGGCGAACCCAATCGGTCCAGCACTGGCAGAAGCTGGTGGAAGCGCTGAAGAAAGGCGACGGGGCGACGGCCGAGCGCATCGCGCGCAAGCGCGTGACCGATTCGCGGGACGGGGCGATCCGCGCGCTGCAGTCGGCTGTCGCTGCGCCCAAGGGCGAAACAAGAAAGCTTTAACACGGAGGACACGCAGGGGCACAGAGGAAAAGCGACTCGTCATTCCGGACCGCGCGGCAGCGCGATGTGATCCGGAATCCATTTTGACCTCAACGCGCCGAAAATGGATTCCCGCCTGCGCGGGAATGACGGCGTGACGTTTCCTCCGAGCCCTCCGTGTTCCCCCGTGCCGTCCGTGTCGAGGCTTTGGCTTTAGATCAGTCTTCGAGTATCGCGACGACCTGACCCTCGGCGATGGGGTCTTTCTCCTTCACGAGGATCTCCTTCACCGTTCCCGCGTCTTCGGTGATGACGGGAATCTCCATCTTCATCGACTCGATCACCACCAGGGTGTCGCCTTCTTCCACCTTGTCGCCGACGCTCGCCTTGACCTGCCACACCGTGCCGGTGATCTCCGACTTGACTTCGATCCGTGCCATGGATGCTCCTCGCTTCTGTAAGCGGGGAAGTATAACGCGACGCCCGTCGCCGCCCGCTTCGATCTCGTCTAACATAGCCGCTCCCCTCTCGCGTCCCGCCTTCTCCCCATGACCCGTCTCCTCGTTTTCGTCGCGCTTCTTTCGGTATCGCTCGCGCTGCCCGCCGCGGAGCCGGAGCGCAAGCTTCCGCTCGTCGACGAAGGCGCGAGCGACGTGTCGTGGCTGCGTTTCAAGAAGCGCGTATCCGACGCGATCGCGAGCCGCGACAAGCAGTTCCTGCTCTCCATCCTCGACAGGAACGTGCGCAACCAGAGCGAGAAGACGCGCGGAATCGCCGAGTTCCGCAAGCAGTGGGAGCTCGACACCGCCGACACCCCGGTGTGGCGCGAGCTCCAGACCGCGCTCCAGCTCGGCAGCGCTTACGTGAAGCGCGACACGGGCGGACGCGAGCTGTGCGCGCCTTACCTGCTCGGCAAGTGGCCGCCCGACGTGCACCCGTTCGATCACGCGGTCGTCATCTCGCGCGACTCCACCGTGCAGGCCGAGCCCAGCACCTCGTCCGCCGCGCTCGGGCGTCTCTCCTACGACATCGTCGAGGTGAACGACTGGGAGATCGACGACCGCAAGGATCCGAAGCAGAAGTGGGTGAAGATCCGCCACGCCAACCGCGACGGCTACGTGCTCGAAGAGCACGTGCGCAGCCCGGTCGAGCACGCGGCGTGCTTCGTCAAAGCGGGCAATGCGTGGCGGATGACGGGGTTTGCGCCGGCGGGCGGCGAGTGAGGTGATGAGATGAAGGTGAGGATCGTGTTTGCCCCTATCTCATCCCTCTCATCTCATCACCTCTTCAACCCAGGTGCACGATCTCCGATCCGAGTCGCCCGTCGACCACCGACAGGCGTGCGACTGCAATCGGCAGATTGAACCGCCGCGGCCCGGCGCTGCCCGGATTGAGGAACAGCACGCCGTCGCGCGTTTCGGCGAGCGGCTTGTGAGAGTGCCCGGTGATCACCGCGGACATGCCGGCCGCAGCGGGATCGAGGTCGAGATCGGCGATGTCGTGCAGCAGGTAAACCAGCAGGCCGCCGACTTCGACGACGTCGGTCAGCGGCAGCGCCCGCGCCCAGTCGTCCCGGTCGTTGTTGCCGCGCACCGCGAACACCGGCGCGATCTTCGCCAGGTCCTCGAGGACGGCGGGACTGCCGATGTCCCCGGCATGTATGATGACCTCCGAGCCCCGCAGCGCAGCGACGGCCTCGGGACGCAGCAGACCGTGAGTGTCGGAGATGACGCCGACCTTCTTGCTAGAATGACGGCTGGATAGAGAGGCGCGTGACATGGAAGATGCCGGTAAGCTCGTATTGCGTCTGACTCTGGGGATTCTGATCCTGCTGCACGGGATCGCCAAGCTCAAAGGCGGTGTGGTCGGTATTTCCGGCATGGTCGCCGGCATCGGCCTGCCCTCATGGGTCGGTTACGGCGTGTATATCGGCGAAGTGCTCGCGCCGATCATGCTGATCGTCGGGTTCTACTCGCGTGTCGGCGCGTTCATCATCTTCATCAACATGATCTTCGCCGTGGTGCTTTCGCACCGTCCCGATCTGTTCATGCTCAACGCGAAGACCGGCGGCTACGCGCTCGAGCTGCAGGCGATGTTCATGTTCGTCGCGCTGGCGCTCACGTTCATGACGCCCGGCCGCTACGCGCTCACCAAGCGCTACTGATGCGCCGCGCGCCTGACAATCCGTCACGGCGCGAAGCGATAGCCGCGCTCGGCGCGCTCGGCATTGCCGGCGCGTTGCCGAAAATCGCATTCGCCCAGGAGGCGAAACCGCCTGCCGATCCCGCCGGCACCATCCCGAACGCCAAGGTGATGGCGGAGAAAGATCCGGCGATGCGCATGCATTCCGAGCGTCCGCTGACGGCGAGCGTCACCGCCGAATATCTCAACGACGACGTGACGCCCACCCCACGTCACTTCGTCCGCAACAATCTCTACACCCCCGATTTCGACGAAGCCAAACACACCGTCGAGATCGCCGGCCTCGTCGACAAGCCGCTCAGGCTGACGGTCGCCGAGCTTCGCAGCGGCTTCCCGCAAGTCTCGACGCAGGCGATGCTCGAGTGCGCCGGCTCGGGACGCACCGGCTTCAATCCGCTGCCGCGCGGCACCCCGTGGCCGGCGAGCGGCGGCATGAGCTGCTCGCGCTGGACCGGCGTGCGTCTGGCGGACGTGTTGCGGGCCGCGGGCGTGCAGCCCGGCGCGGTGCACATCGCCTTCACCGGCGCCGACTTCGGCGCGCTGCCGACGATTCCGAAAGTCGCGCGCAGCATCCCGCTCGGCAAGGCGCTCGAGCGCCACACGCTGCTCGCGTACGGCATGAACGACGGGCCTCTGCCCAAGGCGCACGGTTATCCGCTGCGCGTCATCGTGCCGTCGTGGGCCGGATCGGCTTCCGTGAAGTGGGTGGCGCGGATCGAGGCGCTGGCGGCGCCGCTCAAAGGCCCGTACATGGACGAGAGCTATCGTATCCCGCGCCATCCGGTCGAGCCCGGCGGACGCATGCCGCCCGATGCCGCGAGCACCGAAGGATGGCCCGTGAAGTCGATCATCACGCATCCCGCGCCCAACGCGAAGTACGCGGCGGGCAAACCGGTGCTCGTCGCGGGCAAGGCGTGGGCGGGCGAGAACGACGTCGCGCGGGTCGAGCTCTCGTTCGACGAAGGCCGCACCTGGCAGCGCGCCGAGCTCAACCCGGCCGGCGACAAGTACGCGTGGCGCACGTTCAGCTACGCGTACACGCCGCGCACGCCGGGATACCTCACCGTGCTCGCGCGCGCCACCGACGACGCCGGGCGCACCCAGCCGCTGGCCTCCGCATGGAATCCGCTCGGCTACTTCTGGAACGGCTGGCACCGCGTCGGATTCATCGTCGGCGCGTGACGCTCCTCCCGCGCGCGGCGGCGCTCGTCGCGCTCGTGTGCGCATCGATCCTGCCGCTGGCCGCACAGCAGGATGCGCCTTCGAAGACCCTGCTGCCGGGCCCCGGCGCGGCGCTGACGATGGCGAAGTGCTCGCTGTGCCACGACATCACCCATGTCACGCGCTCGAAGCTCACGCGCGACGAGTGGGACGACAACATCAAGGTGATGATCGCCCGCGGCATGCCGATACGGCCGGACGAGATCGCCGTCGTGCTCGAGTATCTCTCGACGTACTACAACCGCGACAAACCGCCGCCCGCCGCGGCGGCGGCCGCCGCTGCCGAAGACACGCCGCCGGTTCGCCACGGCTGCGTGGCGTGTCATGCGCTCGACAACAGGGTGATCGGACCGTCCTTCAGGGAGATCGCGGCGCGCTATCGAGGCGACGCCGGCGCGGCGACGCGGCTCGCGGCCAAGGTGAAGGACGGAGGCGCCGGTGCGTGGGGCGCGGTCCCGATGCCGGCACATCCGCAGCTCGCGGCGGCCGACATCGAGAGCCTCGTGGCGTGGGTGCTGCAGCAGTAGCGCCGCGCTAAGACTTCTTCTTCGTCTTCTTCATGCCCGCCTGAAGGTCCTGCGCCATCTTGAGGTGCTCCTGAAGCTTGGGCAGCGTCTTGGACGCGAAGTCGCGCAGCTCCGCCGATTCGGCTTTTTGCGACTCCTTCTCGAACATCTTCACCGCCTTCTTGTGGTCCTTGACCATCGCGTCGGCGTAGTCCTTGTCGAACTTGGCGCCCGTCTTCTTCGAGAGATCCTTGACGAGCTTCGCGTGCTTGCCCTGCGGCGCGGACGGCGGCGTCACGCCGAGCTTGGCCGCGATCGGCTCGAGCTCCTTGCCTGCGGCGCTGTGGTCGTCGACCATGCGCTGCGCGAACTTCTTGACGTCCTCGCTCGCCGCGTTCTGCTGCGCGATCTTGCCGAGCTCGACCTCGGCGAGACCGTCGTTGGCCGCGTCCATGATGAAGCTCTTGTCGCCTTTCGAGACCTTGCCCGAGTCCGCCTTCTTGTCGGCGGCATACGCGCCGAAGGATAAAACGAGCGCGAGGACTGCAAAAAGGGACCTGCCCAGAACCTGCGTCATATCGCCTCCAGAGGGAGAAACGCGGCCCATGCCGCGAACGCGGCGGAGGTTGCAACCGACGTACCTCTGGACTCAGGTGCGGCGCCGACTCGCTTCAGCCGGGATGCGGCTCGCGCTCCGGCGTCGCCGCGCCCATGCGCGCGCTGCCTTGCGCGGTGCTCGCGCCCGCCCGGGCGCCGAACACCATTTCGGTCAGCCAGCTCACCACGAGCTCGGTATAGGCGCGCTGCATCGCCGGCTGCGTGAGACCGTGGTCGGCGCCCGAGATGACGCGGTAGGTGAGCGAATGGGCGTGCGTGCACGCTTCGACGTAGTTCTCGATCGTGCGGTGGGGAACGATGTCGTCGTTCTCGGATTCGACGATGAGCACGTCGCCCTTGAACATGGCGCACGCCGCGAGCGCGCGGTTCTCGCTGGGACGCACCGGACGGCGGCGATAGGCGTGCAGGTCCGACACCTTGTGGAGCTGCTTCTTCGGCAGGTCCCAGCCGTCGTCCTCGTACAGCGCCGGGACGCGCAGCGCGAGCCAGCGCACCGGGCGCAGCGTGGTGAGCAGCGCCGCGAGGTAGCCGCCGTAGCTGCTGCCGACGACCGCGATCGATTCCGCATCGACCGCGGGATGATCGACGAGCTCGTCGTAAGCGGCGAGGCTGTCGTTGAGATTGTCTTCGCGCGAGACGCTCGATTGCTGCGGCTCGGTACGCGCGTGCCCGCGCAGGTCGAACGTGAGCGAGACGCAGCCCAGTGCCGCGATCTCTCGCGCGCGCGCGAGATACTGCTGCTGGCTGCCGCCCCAGCCGTGCACGCACAGCACGCCCGGTATCGTGGTCTGCGGCGCGATCAGCGTGCCGGCGATGTGGCCGCCGTCGACGTGGATCTCTATCGGGCGGTCATGCGTCGGCATACGGTTCCAGCATCGTGTACTTGGTGATGTAGCCGACCTCGTCGTCGACACCGCTGAAGTACACCACTGCGCCGTCGGGCGCAACGGCATCCGCGCCGTAGACCTCGGCGCACCACGCGCGCACCGCGCGCGAGCGCGGCCGGCTCGCGAACCATTCGATCGCGGCGATCTCGGCACCGCTCGCGCCGCCCGCACGCCACGATTGCTCGAGCACGCCGGTGCGCGGATGGCCCTGCGCATCGCGTCCTTCGACGACGTCGTAGTTGCGGCGCGACGCGAAGAAGCCCGGGAAACACGCGTGCGCGGCCGCGTCGTACACCTGCGCTCTTTCCGCGGCGCGCTTCATCGCCGGCGAGATGTCGAGGGCGAGGAGCGCGTCGAAACCGCCTCGCGCGACGAGGAGGTCGGAGCCGCCGTAGACTTCGAGGCCGCGGTTGTCGACGGCGAGGCTCTGGGTGCCGACGTAGGACGCTTCGAGATCGCCGACTTCGACGTGGCCGACGCTGTAGGTCTCGACGTCCGCGAGGTTGCGCTCGAGCACGACGCCGCAGTCCTCGAGCTCACCGGGATCGATGCGCTGCAGCGCCTCGTGCAGCGCCGCCTGCGTCTCCACGACCGTCTGGCCGCGTCCGCCGAGCGCGAGCGCGGGTTTGACGCGTACCGCACCGGACTGGAGAAGGCGCACGCCCGCGCGCATCGCGTCGTCGCCCGCAAAGGCCGAATAGCCTTCGAGCACCGCATCCGACACCGCCTGCGAGAACGCGTGCGACCAGCCGTGCGGCGCGCGCGCGTCCGCGTCGATCAGCGGGTGCGTGATGCTCTTGGTGCCGACGAACGCATGCGGCACCACGCCGCCGAAGAGATCGTGCGCGCCGCGGATGCCGAGCGCCGCGGCCGCGTCGCAGCCGACGATCGTCCGACTCGGCACGTAGTACACCTCGCAGGCATAGGCCGCCGAGCGGTCGAACTCGCCGCCGAAGCCGCAGCCTTTCAGCGCGGCGAGCCTTGAAGCGAGCTTCATGCGGGTGACGCACTCGTGCGACCGCGGGTTGTAAGCGTCGCCGCCCGAATACGACACGACGATGCGGAGTCCCGCGCGGTGTGGTGCCGCCGTGAGCGTCGCGGCACGCCGCCTCGCGATACGAGCAGGGCCCATCGTTACCTCCTCGCGGCGCAATTCTTACGCGCATGTCGCCAGCCCGACGCAAGAACCGGACCGGGTGCCGCGACGGACTCGCGGGAATAGAATGCAATCGCGAAATCGCCTCATCGGAGCTCGACCATGAAAGCGCTTGCGACCGTCATCGGCACCCTGCTCGTAAGCTTCGCCGCACCCGCGGCGCAGACCCTTTACAAGTCCACCATGCCCGACGGCAAGATCGTCTACGGGGAAGCCCCGGTCCCCGGCGCGAAGCGCGTGGATACCATCGAGCCGCCGCCCGCCAAGACCGGCGTCAGCGCCGCGACGGACGCCGAGAAAGCGCGCGCGGCGCAGGCTGCGGCCAAGGCGAGCGCAGGGGCGAGCTCGCCCGCGCTGAGCGACGCGCGCCAGGCGCTGCAGAAAGCCGAAGCGGCCCGCGACGCCGGCAAGGAGCCCTTACCGGGCGAGCGCCTCGGCACCGCCGGCGGCGCCAGCCGCCTCACCGAAGCGTATTTCGAGCGGCAGAAGGCGCTGGAGATCGGGGTGGAGGTGGCACGCAAGCGCGTGCAGGACCTGGAGAAGAAGTGACGGGTGAAACGGTGACGGATGAGGCAGTGACGCGTTAGAGCCGCGCGACGCCTTTCGTCACCGCTTTATCCGTCACCGTCCCATCCGTCACTGCTTTATCCGTCACTTTTTTGGCTACAGGATCCTGTTGAACCACGCCAGCGACAGCAGCGCGCTGGCGACCGCGAATACCGCGGCGAGCGCCGAGAACACGGCCGTGATCTCGGTCTCTTTCTTCTCCAGCGTGAAGCGTGCGTTGAGCGATTTGTAGACCTTTTTCAGGTCGGTCGCGGTGCCGGCGTAGAAGTACTCGCCGTGGGTGATCATCGCGACGTTCTTCAGCGTGTCCTCGTCGAGCTTCACGCGCATGCGCCAGCCTTCGAAACCCATGATCTCGCCGTCGGGCGTGCCGATGCCCACGGTATAGACGCGAACGCCGCGGTCGGCGGCTGCGCGCGCCGCCTCCATCGCGTCGGGTCCGGTCGTGCGCTGGCCGTCGGTGAGCAGCACGACCGCGGCCGATCCGTACGAACCCGGCGGCACCGGCTTGAACGCGGGTTTTTCCATGCCGGTCTTGGGATCGATCGTGGCGAGCGCCGGCCGCTTCTTGCCGTCGCCGGTCACCGATTCGAGCGTGATGCCTTCCTCCGGAAAGATCGCGGCGAGCGACACCACGATCGCGCTGCCGACCGCGGTGCCGCGCTGGAGCTGGAGGCGGTCGATCGCCTGGGTGATCTCTTCGCGGTTGAGCGTGGGGTGCTGCACGACGAGCGCGGTCGCGGCGAACGCGACGACGCCGATGCGCGTGCTGCGCGGCTGCTCCTCGACGAACGTCCTCGCGGCCGCCTGCGCCGCCGCGAGGCGGTTGGGCTGCACGTCGGTCGCGCGCATGCTGCCCGAGACGTCCATCGCGAGGATCACGGTCTCGTGTGCGGTCGGCAGGCTGATGATCGCGGTCGGTCTCGCCGCGGCGACGATCATGGCGATCAGCGCGAGGAGGAACAGCACCGGCGGCACGTGACGGCGGTACGGCGGCGTGCGCTGCGCGGCTTCGCGCAGCATCGCCAGGCTCGCATACCGCGCCGCGGACTGCGCCTTGCGCCGGAGCACGTAGAGATAGCCCGCGACGACGAGCGGCACGGCGGCGAGCAGCCAGAGCAGGTGCGGCCAGATGAAGCTCATGTGGCGAGGTGCTGCGGGAGGCTCGCGCCCGACGCGAGCTGGCTCCTGCGCTTGCGCAGGTCCGCGAAACGCAGCAGCGCGTCGACGAGGTCGTCCTCGGTCGACAGCTCGAGCGCATCGACGCCGGCGTCGCGGAACGCCTCGCGCACCTGGGCCTCGCGCCGCGTGGCGGCTTCGGCGAAGCGCTTCCTGAAACCGCGGTCGTGCGTGTCGACGAAGAGCTGCTCGCCGGTCTCGGCGTCCTGCACGACGAGCATGCCGAGATCGGGCAGCTCCATCTCGAGCGGATCGAACAGCCTCACCGCGAGCGCTTCGTGCCGCTGCGCGAGGTGCGCGAGCGGCCGTCCCCAGCCGGGCGCGCTGATGAAGTCGGACACGACGAAGACCAGCGAGCGCCGCGGCATGAGCTGGAAAGCGCTCTGCATGAACGCGGACAGATCGGTGCCGCCCGACCTGGTCGGTCGGTCGCGCGACAGCATGCGATGCATGATGTGCAGCACCTGGCGGCGGCCGGTGCGCGCGGGAATGACGGTGTCGACGCTGTCGCCGTAGAACACCGCGCCGACGCGGTTGCCGTTGCGCGTGAGCAGCCGCGCGAGCACCGCCACGAACTCCGCCGAGAGCTGGCGCTTCCTCACCTCGCGCGAGCCGAAGTCGAGCGAGGGCGAGAGATCGAGCAGGAACCACGCGGTGACCTCGCGGTCCTCGTAGTACTCGCGCACGTACGGCGTGGAGAGACGCGCGGTGACGTTCCAGTCGATGTGTCGCACGTCGTCGTTGTACTGATACTCGCGCAGGTCCGCGAGATCGAGGCCGAAGCCGCGGAAGAGCGTGCGGTAGTCGCCGTGCAGGAGGCCGTCGAGGCGCCGCAGCACCGTCCATTCGAGACGGCGCAGGATGCGGTCGGCTTCGGCGCCTCGCGCTACCGGCGCCTCAGGGCCGTTTGATGCCGGCGCCTTTCCGGAATCAATTTTTCGTGCCGGGTCTGACATGCGTGTCGAGGGGCTTATCCGGCGGTGCGATCTGCTCCATGATGCGGCGGACGATGTCGTCCGCGCTCACCTGTTCGGCCAGCGCTTCGTAGGTGAGCACGAGGCGGTGCCGCAGCACGTCGGGCATGATGTCCAGAACGTCCTCCGGCAGCACGTAATCGCGCCCGCGCAAAAACGCGAGCGCGCGCCCGCCTTCGATGAGCGCGATCGATGCGCGGGGACTCGCCCCGAACGAGATGTATTTCGCGAGATCCGGGATGCCCGCCTTGTCGGGATTGCGCGTCGCCCCGACGACTTTCACCGCGTACTGGGTGATCGAAGGATCGACGTACGCGTTCCGGCATTCCTTCTGGAGCGCCGAAAGCTGCTCGGTCGTCGCGACCGACGTCACCGCTTTCGCCACACCGGTGACGCGCTCGACGATGACGAACTCTTCCTCTTCGGTCGGGTAACCCACCAGCACCTTCATCATGAAGCGGTCGACCTGCGCTTCGGGCAGCGGATACGTGCCTTCGGTCTCGATCGGGTTCTGGGTCGCCATCACCAGGAAAGGCTCGGGCACCTTGTGCGTCTCGCCCGCGATCGTCACCTGGCGCTCCTGCATCACCTCGAGCAGCGCGCTCTGCACTTTCGCCGGCGCGCGGTTGATCTCGTCGGCGAGGAGGAGGTTCGTAAAGACCGGGCCGAGCGACGTGGTGAACTCGCCGGTCTTCTGGTTGTAGACGCGCGTGCCGACGAGATCGGCGGGGACGAGGTCGGGCGTGAACTGGATGCGCCGGAACTGTCCGCGCACGGTACGCGCGAGGGTCTTGACCGTGAGGGTCTTGGCGAGGCCGGGCACGCCTTCGACGAGCAGGTGACCCTGCGCGAGGATCGCGACCAGCACGCGCTCGAGGAAGTGGTCCTGGCCGACGACGATCTTCTTCACCTCGTACAGCACGCGCTGCATGAGGCTGGCGATCTCTTCGCGCGAAAGCTCGGTGTTTTCCATGGAGTTCCCTAGAACGGCGAGACGCCCGCGGCGGCCGCGGCGTTCTCGATCGGCACCGCGAAGCCGATGCCGATGAACACCGCCTGCTTGCCGGGGTTGAGGATGCCGGTGACGATGCCGACGACTTCGCCGTCGGTCGTGAACAGCGGACCGCCCGAGCTGCCGGGGTTGGCGGCCGCGTCGAACTGGATGAGGTTGGTGAGCAGGCGCTTACCCTCGGGCGAGCGATACTCGCGGCGCAGCCCCGAGACCACGCCCGAGGACACCGACGGCCCGATCCCGAAGGGGAAACCGACCGCGACCACTTCGTCGCCGAGCCGCAGGTCGGCGGTCGAGCGCAGCGTCGCGGGCATGAGATCGTCGGGAACGCTCGACGTCTTGATCACCGCGAGGTCGTCCTCCGGACGCGTGCCGACGACCGTCGCTTCCGATTCCATGCCGTCGGAGAACACCACGTTGAGGCGCTTGGCGCCGGCGACGACGTGCAGGTTGGTCAGTATGGTGCCGTTGTCGAGGATGACCACCCCGGTGCCGACGCTGCGCTCGGAGTCCTTGTCCGGCTCGTCCTCGCCGCCGAGGCCGCGCACGCGCACCACCGAGCCCTTGATGAGTTCGTAGGCCTGCGCCGCGCGCGACGGCAGCGGCTTGGTCTCCAGCGTACGCAGGACCGCGGCGTCGATGTCCTTCTGGGTGATCGTACGCGGCTGCGGGCCGAAGATCGCGTGCGAGTACACCAGCGCGAGCGCGGCGAGCAGTCCGGCGGTCAGACCGGTCGCGAGCGGATGGCGGGTCAGGAAAGATCTGACGCGGCCGCGCTTCGGCGCGGCGACCGGCGGCGCCTCGGGCGCCGGCTCGACCGGCGGCTCGACGCCTTTGGGCTCGGCTGCGGCAGGAATGCGCTGACGGTGCGAAGAGCTGTAGAGGGCGACGCGTTTCATCGACGGACCCGTGTGGGTGCAAAAGCGGGGAAACCGCTTCGAAGCAACATCTCGGCCAGCGCTGGCGACGCGAGGGCGCTGCGTCTTTAGCTTACTACGCCAACAGCGCGGCGGCGCGATCGATGCCCTCATTGTGGGACGATGCGCGCCGCCGGTGCACCCGCAGTATGGGCGGCGCCGTGTTGCAGCCGTGTCTCAGCCGATCATTTGCACGTACACGCAGGGGGTCGTGCACAGAGGTCGCCGCTCGGCGTGCCGGGTCCGCACGTCGCGGTCTCGCCCGGGCGGCAGGTGATGGCGCACGAAGCGCAGGCGCCCACCGCCGGCGCCTTGCAAGAGGCGCCGGTGTCCTTCTTATCCTGCTTCTTGACCGTTGTTTTCTTGCGGGCGTGCTCTTCGGCCGCAGCGGGCGCCGTCGAGATGAAAAACGCGGTAAACACCAGCACCATCAGCGACCGCATAGCGACCTCCCCGGCACTCCGTGTCACGTTTCACGTTTCACGTCTAGTACGTCGTCGGCCAGTTTCGCATGAGGTGCTGCCCCACGCCACCGCTCGTGCGCATACGGTGCACTTCCAGCATGCGGATCAGCCAGTCGCGGGTGTCGCGCGGCTCGATGACGTCCTGCGCGGTGTAGATGCCGGCCATGTCGTAGGGCGAGGTGCCTTTGGACATCAGCGCGACGGTCTCTTCGTATTTCTGCGGATCTTTTTCGGGGTCGACCCCGAACACCACGCGCGCGCCGAAGTCGGGCTTCATGAAGCTCACCTCGGAGGTGTACCAGCACGCGATCTCGTCGGCGTTGCCGCCGCCGCCCATGCTGGAGACCGCGAGGCCGTAGCTCTTCCTCATGATCACCGCGATCTTGGGCACGGTGACGAGGGTCATCGCGTTCATCCAGTTCATCACCTTGCCGGTGATGCCGCGCTGCTCGCCTTCGAGCCCGATGAGAAAACCCGGCTGGTCGACGAGCATCACGATCGGGATGTTGTACGAGTCGCAGAGCACGAAGAAGTTCTGGACCTTCTGGCTCTCGTCCGCGCCGATCGCGCCGCCGCGGTGCAGCGGGTTGTTGGCGATGATGCCGACCGATTTGCCGTCGAGCCGTGCGAGCGTCGTGACGATCGCCTTGCCGTAACGCGCCTTGATCTCGAACATCGAATCGCGGTCGACGATGCAGCGGATGATCTTCTTCACGTCGTAGACCTGGTTTTTCGACTCCGGCAACAGCTCGAGGATTTTGTCCGCGTCGGCGCCGGAGCCTTCGGGGACGGGATATTCGGGCGGAGGCTCGCTGTTATTGGCGGGCAGGTACGACAGGAACTGCCTGATCGCGTCGATCGCCTGCTCGTCGGTGTCGACCACCTGGTCGGCGATGCCGCTCACCTCGGCGTGCACGCGCCAGCCGCCGAGCTCCTCGGCGTCGACCGCCTTGCCGATCGCCATCGAGATCAGGCGCGGGCTCGACACCGCCACGATCGCGCCTTTGCGGAACACGCAGAAGTCCGACATCGACGCGTACCACGCCGACGAGCCGAAGCAGTAGCCCAGCGCCGCCGCCGCCCACGGCGACTCGCGCAGGCGCTGGTACTCGACCGGGTCGTCTTTCGAGCCGATCGAGTCCGCGCCCATCACGTCCGGCATGCGCGCGCCGGTCGATTCGCCGAGGAACACCGCGGGGATGCCGCGCTTCCTCGCGATCGTCTTGATGTGCTTGAGCTTCTTGATGTTGATGTTCGCGCTCGACGCGCCTTTCACCGTGAAGTCGTTCGCGATGGCGGCGGCCTCGCGGCCGTCGATGCGGCCGAAGCCTGCGACTTTGCCGTCGGCCGGCGTCGTGTGCTTGTCTTCGGCGCGCGCCGATACCGCGTAGCGTCCGGACTCGATGAAGGTCCCGGGATCGAACAGGCGCTCGAGCCGCTCGCGCGCGTTGAGCATGCCCTGCGCCTTGCGCTGCGCGAGCTTCTCCGGGCCGCCCATCGCGAGCGCGCGCTCGGTGCGGGCTTCCATATCCTTCAACAGGTCTTCGAACGGCATACTCGATCTCTCTATGTTCAATCCGCGCGGGCGCCGGTCTGGCGGATCACCGGCCCCCACTTGTCGAATTCGGTCTTGATGAAACGCGCGAACTCCGCCGGCGTGCCGCCGACCGCTTCGGCGCCGAGCTCGGCGAAGCGCGCGCGAGTGTCCGGCGCGTTGACGATCTTCACCAGCGTGGAATGCAGCCGCGACACGATGTCGCCCGGCAGTCGAGCCGGCGCGGACAGCCCCTGCCACGACGTCGCTTCGTAGCCGGGCACCCCGCTTTCCGCGATCGTCGGCAGGTCGGGAAACGCCGGCGTGCGCTTCAGTCCCGCGACACCGAGCGCGCGCAGCTTGCCCGACTTGATGAAAGGCACGAGCGGCGGCAGCCCGGAGAACTGCATGTGCACCTGGCCGCCGAGCAGATCGCTCAACGCGGGTCCCGAGCCTTTGTATGGCACGTGCACGAGGTCGACACCCGCCATGCTGCCGAAGAGCGCCCCGGCGAGATGCGGCGTGCCGCCGACGCCGGACGACGCGTAGTTGTATTTGCCCGGGCTCGCTTTCGCGAGCGCGATCAGCGCCTTCACCGATTTCGCGGGCAGCGCCGGATTCACCGCGAGCACCACCGGGACCGTCGCGATCAACGAGATCGGGCTGTAGTCCTCGATCGCCCGATAACCGATCTTGCGATACAGGCCGGGATTGATCACCAGCGGCGGTGCGGCCATCAGCAGCGTGTAACCGTCGGGCGCGGCGCGCGCGACCACTTCGTTGCCGATGTTGCCGCCGGCGCCCGGCCGGTTGTCGACGATCACCGGCTGGCCGAGCAGCTCGGTATAGCGCTGGGCCACGAGCCGCGCGACGATGTCCGTGGTGCCGCCGGGCGCGAGCGGAACGACGAGCCGGATGGGTCGATCGGGATACGCGGCCTGCGCGAGCGGCGCTCCGGCGCAGAGTCCGAGCGCGACGATCGAGGCGCGTGCCGCGGTAGTCATCACGTCAGAGCTGCACATCGAGATCGCGCACGAGCTTGCCCCATTTCGCCATGCCCTCGCGGATCGAGCGCGCGAGGTCTTCGGGCGTGCCGCCGGCGGGCTCGCTGCCGTCGCTCGCGAACGCGGCCCGCACATCGGGCATGGCGAAGACGCGGTTGATGTCCGCATTCGCCCTGGTGACGATCGCGCGCGGCGTGCCCGCGGGCGCGAGGATCGCGAACCAGCTCGCGGCGGCGTAGCCCGGCAGGCCCGACTCCGCGACCGTCGGTATCGCCGGGATGACCGGCGAGCGCTTGTCGTCGGTCACCGCGAGCGCACGCAGCCGCCCGCTTTTCACGTGCGGCAGCGCGGTCGGAAAAGGCGACATCATCATCTGGATCTGGCCGCCGATGAGGTCGGTGATCGCCGGCGCGGTCCCCTTGTACGGCACGTGGGCCATCTCGATCTTCGCCGTCACGCGGAAGAGCTCGGCGAAGAGGTGGTTCCACACCCCGCTGCCCGCCGAGCCGTAGTTGAGCCTGCCCGATTGGGCGCGGGCATACGCGATGAACTCTTTGACGTTCTTCGCCGGCACCGCCGGATTGACCACCATCAGGCCGGGCGGCGTCGAGACCAGCACCACCGGCGCCAGATCTTTCACCGGGTCGTACGGGAGCCGCTTATAGAGCGCGGGGCCGACCAGGATATTGCCGAACGAGCCGACCACCAGGGTATGGCCGTCGGGCGGGGACTTGGCCGCGAGATCGACACCGACCGTGCCCCCCGCGCCGCCCCGATTGTCGACGACGACCTGCTGGCCCCACAGCTCGGACAGCTTCTGCGCGATGAGCCGGCCCTGGACGTCGGTGTTGCCGCCCGGTGCGAACGGCACGATCAACCGCACCGGACGCGTCGGATAGCCTTGCGCGCACAGCGCGCCGGCGAGCGTGAGCAGCGCGAGCGCCGCGATCGTGCGTAACACGGGTCTCAGGGGAATCTCCTTTCAGTTCGCCGCGCGGCGCACTTCGCCGCCGGTCATGAGGAACACGTCGCCGCTGATCCAGCGCGCATGCGGGCCGCACAGGTAGCGCACCAGCTCCGCGACCTCTTCGACGGTGCCCGCGCGCCCCAGCGGCACGCTCGCGAGGCGCTTCTCCCAGCGCCCGCCTTCGCGCAGCATGTCGACCCGCGCGGTGTCGAGAATTCCCGGCGCGATGACGTTGGCGGTGATGCCGTGCGGCCCGAGCTCCGCGGCGAGCACGCCGTTGAGCGCGTGTATCGCGGCCTTGGACGCGCTATACGCCGAGAACGCCGCCTGCGCCTTGAGCGCCGCACCCGACGAGATGCTGACGATCGTGCCGCCTTCGCCCTGGGCGATCATGCGGCGCGAGACGTATTTCGAGCAGAGCATCGTGCCGTTGAGGTTGACGTCGACGATGCGGCGCCACACGTCGTCGTCGAGATCCTGCAACGGCACGCGGTCGTCGCCGCGCGCGAACGTCGCGTTGTTGATCAGGATATCGACGCGGCCGTAAGCGGCGACGGTCTCGTCGACCATGCGCTGTACCGCAGCAGACGAGGTGACGTCGACCGTGAGCGCGAGCGCGCGTACACCGAGCTCGCGAATCTCCGCGGCGATCGCCTCGGCGCCGGTCCAGCCGCTTTCGCGCTCGTCGCGCGGCAGGTCGGCGGCCGGCTTGAGCCCGCTGCCGGTGACGACCACGTCGGCGCCGGCGCGCGCGAGGCACAGCGCGATCGCGCGTCCCAGACCGCGCTTACGCGTCGCGCCGGTGACGATCGCGACCTTCCCGGCGAGCTCGCGCTCGGCCATGCCGCTCAGTAGCTCGTCGGCCAGTTGCGCAAGAGGTGCTCGCCGACGCCTTTCTTCATGCGCAGGCGATGGATCTGGAGCGTGCGGATGAGGTAGTCGCGCGTGTCGCGCGGGTCGAGCACGGTCTGCGCTTCGTACAGCTCGGCGAGACCCCACGCCGAGGTGTCGCGCTCGACTTCGGCCTTCAGCTGCTTGAAGCGCTCGGGGTCGTCCTCATGCTTGACGCCGTACAGCACGTTCACCGACACCGCGGGATCCATGAACCCCAGGTCCGCGGTCGGCCACACGGCGACTTCGTCGGCATTGCGGCCGCCCGCCATGTTGATGAACGCCTGACCGTAGCTCTTGCGCATGATGACTGTGATCTTGGGCACGGTGACCAGCGTCATCGCGTTCATCCAGTTGATCACCTTGCCCGGCATGCCGCGAATCTCGCCTTCGAGGCCGATGAGAAAGCCCGGCACGTCGACGAGGTACACCAGCGGGATGTTGAACGAGTCGCACAACACCATGAAGCTCGTGACCTTCTGGCACGCGTCGGCGTCGAGCGCGCCGCCCTTGAACAGCGGGTTGTTGGCGATGAAGCCCACGCTCTTGCCGTCGAGCCGCGCGAGCACCGTCGCCGCCGACTTGCCGTAGCGCTCTTTCAGCTCGAATGTCGAGCCCTTGTCCGCGATCGCCTGGATCACCTTGCGCACGTCGTACACCTTGTTGCGCGACTCGGGCAGGATCTCGAGCATCTTGCGGCACGGCTCGTCCGAGCCTTCGGGCACCGGGTGCTCGGGCGGCGCTTCCATGTTGTGGCTCGGCAGATACGAGAGAAACTTCTTGATCGCGTCGATCGCCTGCTCGTCGGTGTCGACCGCCATGTCGGCGAGGCCCGATACGCCGGTCAGGAGCTTCCAGCCGCCGAGCTCCTCGGCCGAGATCGGCTTGTTGATCGCGATCGAGGTCACATTGGGGCTGGCGATCGCCATGATCGCGCCTTTGCGCATCACTACGAAGTCCGACATCGCCGAATACCACGTCGACGAGCCGTAGCACTGGCCGAGCAGCGCGGAGCACCACGGCGCTTCGCGCAACCGCTGATACTCGGTGGGATCCTGCGCGATGATCGCGCGGCCCGCGGCGCCCATGCGGTCGGGCATGCGCGCACCGCTCGATTCGCCGAGCAGCACCAGCGGCATGCCGCGCTTGGCCGCGACCTGCTTCACGTGCTTGATCTTCTTCATGTTGATCACCGCGGACGATGCGCCCATCACGGTGAAGTCGTTCGACACCAGCGCGACCTCGCGGCCGTCGATGCGGCCGAAGCCCGCGACTTTGCCGTCGGAGGGGGTCTTGTGCTTGACCTCGGGACGGACGCTGCGCGCGTAGCGGCCCGATTCGATGAAGCTGCCTTCGTCGAGCAGGTAGTCGATGCGCTCGCGCGCGTTGAGCACGCCTTCGGCCTTGCGCCTGGCGAGCTTCTCGGGGCCGCCCATGGCGAGCGCCTCGGCGGTCTTGCGCTGGTATTCCTCCAGCAGGGATTCGAAAGCCATGGAGTCCTTCTCGGGGAAGTACGGGGGGAGGGTCCTGAGGCTAAAGGGCGGGCGGCGGGGCTGTCAACAGATTGTCGACAATCCTACGACCCGCCCGGGGCGGCGTCTCAGCCGGTCGGGCCCCGCCGCAGCATCTGCCGCGCGATGACGAGCTGCTGGATCTGGCTGGTGCCCTCGAAGATCCTGAAGAGCCGGACATCGCGGTAGAAGCGCTCGACCGCATATTCCTGCATGTAGCCGGCGCCGCCGTGAATCTGCACCGCGCGGTCGGCGACGCGGCCCACCATCTCCGACGCGTAGAGCTTGCAGCACGCCGCTTCCATGGTCACCGATTCGCCGTCGTCGCGCTTGGTCGCGGCGTCGAGGACCATGCACTTCGCCGCATAGAGCTCGGTCTGGCTGTCGGCGAGCATCGCCTGCACGAGCTGGAACTCGCCGATGGCCTGGCCGAACTGCTTGCGCTCGGACGCGTACGCCAGCGCTTCGTCGAGGATGCGCGTCGCAGCGCCCACGCACACCGCCGCGATGTGGATGCGCGCCTTGTCGAGCACCTTCATCGCGGTCTTGAAACCCATGCCTTCGACGCCGCCGATGATGTTGGCGGCGGGCACTTTGGCGTTGTCGAAGATCACGTCCGCGGTCTGCGCGCCGCGCTGGCCCATCTTCTTGTCCGGTCGGCCGATCGTGAGCCCGGGCGTGTCGCGCTCGACGATGAACGCGGTGACGCCGCCCGCGCCTTTCGTCTGCGGGTCGGTGCGCGCCATCAGCGTGAAGATGCCCGCCTGCGGCGCGTTGGTGATGTAGCGCTTGGTGCCGTTGACGACGTAGTGCTCGCCTTCGCGCCTTGCGCTGGTCGTGAGCGAGGCCGCGTCGGAGCCGCTGCCGGGCTCGGTCAGCGCGAACGAGCCGATGAGCTCGCCGGAGGCCAGGCGCGGCAGGTATGTCTTCTTCTGCTCTTCGGTGCCGTCGAGCACGATGCCGACCGAGCCTATGCCGTTGTTGGTGCCCGCGATCGAGCGGAAAGCGGGCGACGCGCGGCACCACTCGAACGCCACGCGAACCTCTTCTTCCATGGTGAGGCCCAGCCCTCCGTATTCCTCGGGTATCGTCAGGCCGAAAAGGCCCATCTCGCGCATCTCCCCGAGGACGTCGGCCGGAATCGCGTCGGTGTCGACGAGCTCGGGCTCGCGCGGGATGAGCCGCTCGCGCACGAACCGCTGGATCGTGGCGAGCAGGATGTTGAAGCTTTCGGGATCTCGAATCATTTATTACGGGTGAAGGATGAAGGGTGAAGGGTGAAAGAGGCGAGGATACTAGGCTTTACCCTGCACTCTTCACCTCATCACTCGCCCTTGATCCCTGCCGCCTTGATCACTTTCGCCCATTTGGCGATCTCGGCCTGCATGAAAGCGGTGTACTGCTCCGGCGTGTTGCCGACCGGGTCGGCGCCGAGGCCGCGCAGCTTCTCGTCGACCTCGGGGGTCTTGATCGCTTTCACCGTCTCGGTGTGCAGCCGGTCGACGATGGCCTTGGGCGTCTTCGCGGGCACGGACAGGCCGTAGAAGGCGGTCACTTCGTAACCCGGCACACCGCTCTCGGCGATCGTCGGGATGTCGGGCGCGGCGGGCGCGCGCTTCGCGCCGGTGACCGCGAGCGCGCGCAGCTTGCCTTCGCGCGCCTGGCGGATGACCGTCGGCATGTTGCCGAAGTAGAGCGAGACCTCGCCCGAGAGCAGCGCGACGAGGCCCGGCCCGCCGCCCTTGTAGGGGATGTGCACCCACTTCACGCCGGTCATGTATTCGAAGAGCGCCGCAGACAGGTGCACGGTGGTGCCGGTGCCCGACGAGCCGTAGTTGATCTTGCCGGGATTCTTCTTCGACAGCGCGATCAGCTCCTTCACGTTCTTCGCCGGCAGCGACGGATGCGCGACGAGCAGGTTCTGCGCTTCGGCGATCAGCGTGATGAACGCGAAGTCCTTGATCGAATCGAACGGCAGCTTCATGAGCGAGGGGTTCGTCGCGTGACCTGGCGCGTTGAGCAGCATCGTGTAGCCGTCGGGCACCGCGCGCGCCCCGATCTCGGTCGCGATGGCGGTGTTCGCGCCGCCGCGGTTGTCGACGATGACCTGCTGGCCGAGCAGCTCGCCGAGCTTGGGCGCTATCACGCGCGCGACGATGTCGTTGGTGCCGCCGGGCGGAAACCCGACGATGAAGCGGATCGGTTTGCTGGGATAGGTCTGGGCCTGGGTGATTGCGGGTGCCGCCGCGGCGAGCAACGCGCCGGCGCAGCAGATCAGATTCTTCACGTTCGGTTTCTCCTCGTCGTTGTGGTTGTCTTACTTCGGTCCGAAGCCTTCGAGATAGGCCGGACCGTCCATCGTGCCGTCGACGGCCTTGCCGATGATGCCGTGCGAGAGATCCTTGATCGCGACGAAGATGACGTCTTCGTCCGGCGTCGAGACCAGCCGGTGCGGCGCGTTCGCCGGGATGTAGATCAGCGTCCCCGCCGGCGCGTCGATCGGTTTGCCGTTCACCTCGCCCTGCAGGCGTCCTTTCACGACGAGGTTGAACTGCTCGTTGGGATGGCTGTGCATGCGCGAGCCGGTGCCGCGCGGCTTGTGGATGTAGCCGACGAGCATCCGCTCGCCTTCGACCACGCCGCCGTGCGCGCTCGAGTAACCCGTGCCCGCCGCCACCTTCTTCACGTTCGCAAAATCGTACTGGTAGGTGTCTTCGCCGCCCTTGACTGCGCCTTCGGTTTTCGTCGTCATCGCTCCTCCGTTAAAGCCCACCCCCACCCTGACCCTTCCCCCGAGGGGGAGGGAACGGAGGGAGTTACAGGTAATCGACGATCTTCCAGTCGCCCTGCTTCACGTTCACCACGTTGCGGCTCTTGCCCGCGCGGCGGTCGGCGTAGACGCGGCCTTCCTTCATGACGAGCTGGATGTTCGACTTCTGCTGCAGGCACGCGATGTCGGCGACGGGATCGCCCTTGACCGCGATGAGATCGGCGAGCTTGCCCGCTTCGATCGTGCCGAGCTCTTGTCCGAGCTTGATCGCTTCCGCGGCGTTCTTCGTCGCAGTCTGGATCGCGTGCATCGGCTTCATGCCGAGCTTCACGTAGATCTCGAGCTCCGCGGCGTTGGTGCCCATGTGCGGCTCGAAGCCCATGTCGGTGCCCATCGCGATCTTGATGCCGGCCTTGTACATCTTCTGGAACGTTTCAAAGCAGAAGGGCTGGAGATACTTCATCTTCTTCAGCACGAATTCCGCGGTGCCGACTTCGCGCCGGAGCTGGATCGCGTGATCGGTGCGGTGCGAGAGCGTCGGCGTCACCGGCACGCCGGCTTCCTTGATCAGCTGAATCGTCTCGTCGTCGCTGAACACCATGTGCTCGATGGTGTCGGTGCCGGCTTTCAGGGCCATGCGCTGCGCCTGCGTGGTGAAGCAGTGCACCGCGGTGATCTTGTGCAGGGCATGGGCCTCGTCGACGATCGCGTCGAGCTCTTCCTGCGTCATGTTGCGGATGTCCGGCTCTTCCTTGTCGGTGCCGCCGCCGCCCGACGCGCAGGTCTTGATGACGTCGGCGCCCGCGAGGAGGTTCTTGCGCGCGAGCTTGCGCAGCTCCCACGGGCCGTCGGCGGTGTTGAACCCGAAGCGGACCATGGCGCGCGGCTGTATGAGGTCGAGATGCGAGCCGGTCATCGTGGTGAACGCCCCGATCAGCATGCGCGGCCCTTCGAGGATGCCGGCGTTGATCGAGTCGCGCACCGCGCACATCTCGTCGACGAGCAGCCCGCGCGGACCGTTCATGCCGAGGTCGCGCAGCGTGGTGAAGCCCATGTCGAAGCAGTTCTGCGCGTGGAACAGCGCATACATCTGCTGCAGGTGCGGCATGATCTCGAACTGCGCGACGCGGTGGTTGTGGAACGTCATGCAGTTGAACATCGCGGTGTGGATGTGCAGATCCATCATCCCCGGCATGAGGGTGCAGCCTTCGGCGTCGAGCACCTCGGCGTCCTGCGGAATCGCGCTCGCGAACGCCGGGTCGTCGCGGCTGCCGACGGCCTTGATGTGACGGCCCTGGACGACGACGACCGCGTTTTTCAGGGGCTCGCCGCCGTTGCCGTCGATGAGAGACGCGCCGCGGACGATGGTGACAGGGCCTCTATCGGCCTCGTTCAGGAACTCCTGCGACTTCACGGGACTCCTCCATGGGCTTGAAGCCCTGCATCGCGGCGACGAACTGCGCGTACGCCGCCGGATCGATCGTTTTTGTCATTCGCTGCGGCGCGTAGTCGAAAGCTTCGAACGTGCGCTCTATGTCTTCCCGGTCCATGTCTTTCACAATGAAGACGAGCCTCGAGCGGCGCTCTTCATCGGGCCATGCGTCGAGCACGACCGGCTCGTGCACGACCGTCTGCACCGCCTGCACCACGACCGGCTCCCCGTCGACGTTGAGCAACCCTTTGACGCGCAGCAGGTTCGCGCCTTTGAGCCCCGCCAGCATGTCGAGCCAGAGCATCAGTCCGGCGCCGCGGATCGGACGCTCGTGGACGAAGGAGTACGAGCGCACGTGCGTATCGTGAGAGTGATGTTCGTCGTCGTGCTTCGGCGCGCGCAGCCAGCGCTGCGCAGCCGCGTCGGCGCCGCGCAGCAGGAGCGCCGGATCGATCTCGCCGCGCACCGCTTCGTGCACGTCGGCGGTCGGGTTGAGCGCGCCGAGCTTGGTGCGCAGCGAGCGCACCGCCTCGGACGCGGCGAGGTCGGTCTTGGTGACGATCAGCGCATCGGCGACCGCCGCCTGCTTCACCGATTCGTCGTGCGCGTCGAGCTGCCCCTCACCGTGGAGCGCATCGACGAGCGTCACGACTGCGTGCAGGCGATACACCGTGCGCAGGCTCTCCTCGGCGACGATGGTCTGCAGCACCGGCACCGGATCGGCAAGCCCCGTCGTTTCGATCAGGAGATGCGCGAACGGCGGCACGTCGCCGCTCGCGCGCCTGGCGTAAAGATCGGTGAGGGTCTGGACGAGATCGCCGCGCACCGTGCAGCACAGGCAGCCGGTGTCGAGCAGCACCATGTTCTCCGCCGGTGTGGCGACGAGCAGGTGATCGATGCCGACTTCGCCGAACTCGTTGATGATCACCGCCGCGTCGCCGAGCTCGGGCGCGCGCAGCAGGCGATTGAGCAGCGTGGTCTTGCCGCTGCCCAGGAAGCCGGTGAGGAGGGTGACGGGGATGGACATGATGGGGTGCCCGTCGACTGTAGCAAAAAAGGGCGCCCTTCGGCGCCCTTCGTTTTGCGGTGCGCTTGCGCGCATCCTACGGTGATACCTGGCGGTTTTCGTAGGGTGCGTGATAACGCACCACGCCTTATGCCGCCTTCGCCTGCTTCTCGTCCGCGTCGGAGTACTTGCCGGCGCACGCGAGGCTGTTCATGCGCGAGCGGTGGAGCAGCGCGGCCTGGCCGGCGGCGACGTTCGCCGCGGCGCCTTTCCACGCCTTGAGCGACGGCGCCTGCAGCGCGCGGCCATAGGAGAACGACACCGGCCACGGCAGCTTGCCCGCGAAGTCGCGGTTCATCGCGTTCAGGTGTGCGGTGGCGACCTCGTCGCTCTGGCCGCCCGACAGGAACACGATGCCGGCGACGGCGCCGGGCACGGTGCGCTTGAGGAGCTTGATCGTACGCTCGGCGACTTCGTCGATGCCCGCCTGCGACTTGCACTTATTGCCCGAGATCACCATCGAGGGCTTGAGCACCGAGCCTTCGAGGAGCACCTTGTTCACGTACAGCGCGTCGTACACCTCGTTCAGCGTCCACTCGGTGACCGCCTCGCAGCGGTCGATGTCGTGCTCGCCGTCCATCAGCACTTCGGGCTCGACGATCGGCACCAGGCCCGCTTCCTGGCAGATCGCGGCGTAGCGCGCGAGCGCGTGCGCGTTCTCGACGATGCAGGTGTTGCTCGGGATGTCCTTGCCGATGGTGATGACCGCGCGCCACTTCGCGAACTTGGCGCCCATCTTCACGTACTCGGCGCAGCGCTTGGGCAGGCCGTCGAGGCCTTCGGTGATCGTCTCGCCGGGGCAGAACGGCAGCGGCTTGGCGCCCGCGTCGACCTTGATGCCGGGCAGGACGCCCTGCTTCTGGAGCAGCTCGACGAAGGGCGTGCCGTCGGCCGACTTCTGGCGGATCGTCTCGTCGAACAGGATCACGCCGCTGATGTACTTGCCGAGGTCCTTGGTGGTGAACAGCATGTCGCGATAGGCGCGGCGGTTCTCCTCGACGTTCTCGACCTTGATGCTGTTGAAGCGCTTCTCGATAGTGCCGGTGCTCTCGTCGGCGGCGAGGATGCCTTTGCCGGAAGCGACCATCGCCTGTGCGGTTGCGATGAGGTCTTTTTCTGATGCCATGGGGTTCTCCTGCGGGGGCTGACTAAGGTGGGGGCTGACGCCGGGCTGGTATTCTAGCGCCGCCCCTCGCGGGGCGGCCACGGGGCGCAAAACGCGTACCTAAGCATGGCGGTGCTCGCCGACTTTGACGATCTTCATGGTGTTGGTGCCGCCGGCCTTGCCGTAGGGCTCGCCGATCGTGAGCACCATGTAGTCGCCGCGCTGCACCGCACCGCGCTTCAGGAGCTCGTCTTCCGCCATGGCCAGCGCCTTCTCCGGATCGCGCGCGCCCTTGAACTTGACCGGATAGACGCCGCGGAAGAGCGTCACCTTGCGGCGGGTCTCGATCACCGAGCTCATGGCGTACACCGGCACGGCGCTGGCGAAGCGCGACATGAGGAGCGCGGTCTTGCCGCTCTGCGTCATCGCGGCGATGGCCTTGATGTTGAGATTGTTGGAGGTGAAGATCGTCGCGCGCGCGATCGCCTCCTCGACCTCCGAGGGCGGCAGCTCGCGGCGCCGCTCGACCGCGATGAGGTCCTCCTTCTCCGCTTCGACGCATACCCGCGCCATCGCCGCGACGGTCTCGGCGGGATACTTGCCCGTGGCGGTCTCGGCGGAGAGCATCACCGCATCGGTGCCGTCGAGGACCGCGTTCGCGACGTCCGACACTTCGGCGCGGGTCGGGATCGGGCTGGTGATCATCGACTCCATCATCTGCGTCGCGGTGATCACCGGGCGGTTCTTCTCTCGTGCGAGGCGGATCATGCGTTTTTGTAATGCCGGGATGACGGCATCGCCGACCTCGACCGCGAGGTCGCCCCTCGCGACCATGATCGCGTCGGTCGCATCGAGGATCTCGTCGAGCGCGGTGATCGCTTCCGCGCGCTCGATCTTGGCGACGATGAGGCTGTTGCCGCCGGCCTTGATCATGAGCTGGCGCGCCCAGCGGATGTCTTCGCCCGAGCGCGGAAACGACACGCCGAGGAAATCGGCCTTGAGCTCGGCCGCGGTCTCGATGTCGCGCATGTCCTTCTCGGTGAGCGCGGGCGCGGTGAGGCCGCCGCCGAGGCGGTTGATGCCTTTGTTGTTCGAGAGCACGCCGCCCTGCTCGACCACCGTGCTGATGCGAGAGCCGCGCACGCCCGACACGCCGAGCACGATGCGGCCGTCGTCGAGCAGCAGCGTATCGCCCTTGCGCACATCCTTCGGCAGGTTCTTGTAATCGAGGCCGACGCCGCCGATGTCGCCCATCGTGCGCTCGGCGTCGAGCACGAAGCTCTCGCCGCCGACGAGGTTGATGCTGCCGTCGCTGAACTTGCCGATGCGGATCTTCGGGCCCTGCAGGTCGACGAGCACGCCCACCGCGCGGCCGGCCTTGCGCGCGAGGCTGCGCACCAGCTCGACGCGCTTCTTGTGCTCGGCCGCGGTGCCGTGCGAGAAGTTCATGCGCACGACGTCGAGACCGGCTTCGATCATGCGCGAGAGCGTCTTGGCGTCGCTCGACGCAGGTCCGAGGGTGGCGACGATCTTCGTGCGGCGCTGATTCATGAGGCGGCCCTTTGTTCGAGAATTTCGATGGCGGGAAGCTTCTTACCCTCGAGGAACTCGAGGAAAGCGCCGCCGCCCGTCGAGATGTAGGAGATGCGGTCCGCAATCCTGTACTTCGCGACGGCCGCAAGGGTGTCGCCTCCTCCCGCGATGGAGAAGGCCGGGGACTCGACGATCGCTTCGGCGATGCGCTTCGTGCCGTTGGCGAACTGGTCGAACTCGAATACGCCGACCGGACCGTTCCAGACGATCGTTCCGGCTTGCTTCAACGACTGCGCGAGCGCTTCGGCGGTCTCGGGACCGATGTCGAGGATGAGGTCGTCGTCGGCGACTTGCGAGGCGCTCTTGGTTTCCGCTTTCGCGCTTTCCGCGAATTCCTTCGCGGTGACGACGTCGCTCGGAACCGGCACCGAGCCGCCTTTGGCCTTCAGCACGTCGGCGATCTTCTTCGTTTCGTCGACAAGCTCGGGCTCGGCGAGCGACTTGCCGATCTTGCCGCCGGCAGCGAGCAGGAACGTGTTGGCGATGCCGCCGCCGACGATGAGCTGGTCGACCTTGTCGGCGAGCGACGCGAGGATCGTGAGCTTGGTCGACACCTTCGAGCCGCCGACGATCGCGACCAGCGGCCGCGCCGGCTTCTCCAGTGCGCGCGACAACGCGTCGATCTCCGCGGCCATCAGCGGTCCGGCGCACGCGACCTTGGCGAAGCGCGCGATGCCGTGCGTCGTCGCCTCGGCGCGATGCGCGGTGCCGAAGGCGTCGTTGACATAGATGTCGCAGAGCGCGGCCATCTTCTTCGACAGCGCTTCGTCGTTCTTCTTCTCGCCCTTGTTGAAGCGGCAGTTCTCGAGCAGCACGACCTCACCGGGTTTCACGTCGACGCCGTCGAGCCAGTCGCGCTTCAGCGCTACCTCCTTGCCGAGCAGCTTCGAGAGATGCACCGCAACCGGCGCGAGCGATTCGGATTCCTCGAACACGCCTTCTTTCGGGCGGCCGAGGTGCGAGGTCAGCATGAGCGCCGCGTTCTTCTCCAGCGCGAGCCTGATGCCGGGAAGCGCGGCGCGGATGCGGGTGTCATCGGCGATATTTCCGTCTTTCAACGGGACGTTGAAATCCTCCCGGATGAGCACTCTCTTGTTGGAGAGATCCAGGTCGGACATTTTCAGGATAGGCATAGTGCGGCGGCTCGAAGCTGAAGTACTGCGTGAACGGGTGAACGGGTAAAAACGGAGAGGGTATCGCAGAGACGTGACAAAAGCGAAACGGGCTGTGGTGCAGCGCCCCATAAGCGAAAAGCGGGCCGAAGCCCGCTTTTCGTCGATCGCTGCGCAGATGCAGGGTCTCGCGAGACCTACCCGTTCACCCGTTCACGCCTTCAAATCACTTGGCGCTCATCAGCGCCACCGTGGTATCCAGCATGCGATTGCTGAATCCCCACTCGTTGTCGTACCACGACAGCGCCTTGACCAGCACGCCGTTGGAGACCTTGGTGAGGCTTGCGTCCACGATGGACGACGCCGGGTTGTGGTTGAGGTCGCTCGAGACGATGGGCTCTTCGGTGTACTCGAGGATGCCTTTGAGCTCGCCTTCCGAGGCGGCCTTCAGCACCTTGTTCACTTCCTCGACCGTCGTCGCGCGGCCGGCGGTGAAGGTGAGGTCGACCAGCGAGACGTTGGGCGTGGGCACGCGCACCGCGAAGCCGTCGAGCTTGCCGTTGAGCTCCGGCAGCACCAGGCCGACCGCGGCGGCGGCGCCGGTCTTGGTCGGGATCATGTTGAGCGCGGCGGCGCGGGCGCGGCGCAGGTCCTCGTGATAGACGTCGGTCAGCACCTGGTCGTTGGTGTACGAGTGCACCGTGGTCATCAGGCCCTGCACGATGCCGATCTTGTCGTGCAGCGCCTTCGCCAGCGGCGCGAGGCAGTTCGTCGTGCACGAGGCGTTCGAGATCACGGTGTCGCCCGCCTTGAGCGTCTTGTGGTTGACGCCGTAGACGATCGTCGCGTCGACGTCCTTGCCGCCGGGCGCCGAGATGATCACTTTCTTGGCGCCGCCCTTGAGGTGCGCGCCCGCCTTCTCCTTGGTCGTGAAGAGGCCGGTGCACTCGAACACCACGTCCACGCCCAGCGAGCCCCACGGCAGCTCGGCGGGATTGCGCTGCGCGAGCACCTTGATGCGGTCGCCGTTGACGACCATCGAATCGCCGTCGACCTGCACCGTGCCGTTGAACTTGCCGTGCACGGTGTCGTGGCGCGTGAGGTGCGCGTTGGTCTGCGCGTTGCCGAGGTCGTTGATCGCGACGATCTGGATGTCGTGCTTCTTGCCGCTCTCGTAGAGTGCGCGAAGGATGTTGCGGCCGATGCGGCCGTAGCCGTTGATGGCGACTTTGATGGTCATAAATCTCTCCGTGAAAACTATTCCAGGACCTGCTTCACGGTCTTCACCACGTTGTCCGCGGTGAAGCCGAAGTACTCGAAAACGTCCGCCGCCGGCGCCGATTCGCCGTAGCGGTCGATGCCGACGACCGCGCCGTCGAGCCCCACGTACTTGCGCCAGTAATCGGTGACGCCCGCTTCCACCGCGACGCGCGGCAGCCCTCGCGGCAGCACCGCGTCGCGATACGCCGCGTCCTGGCGGTCGAACACCGAGGTCGACGGCATCGAGACGACCCGCACGTGGATGTCTTCCGCGGCGAGCGCTTTCTGCGCGTCCAGCGCAAGCTGCACTTCCGAGCCGGTCGCCACGATGACCGCACGCGCCGTGCCCGCGGCCTCCGCGAGCACGTAGGCGCCGCGCGCGATGTCCGACTGCTGTTCCGCGGTGCGGCTCTGGAACGCGAGGTTCTGGCGCGACAGCAGCAGGCTCGTCGGACCGTCCTTGCGCTCGACCGCGGCGAGCCACGCCGCCAGGGTCTCGACGCTGTCGCAGGGGCGCCAGACGTCCATGTTCGGGATGAGGCGCAGGGTCGCCGCGTGCTCGATCGGCTGGTGCGTCGGGCCGTCCTCGCCGAGACCGATCGAATCGTGGGTGAAGACGTGGATCACGCGCTGCTTCATGAGCGCGGCCATGCGCAGCGCGTTGCGCGCGTAATCGGAGAACGTCAGGAAGGTCGCGTCGAACGGGATGATGCCGCCGTGCAGGGCGAGCCCGTTCGCGATCGCGGCCATGCCGAACTCGCGCACGCCGTAGTAGATGTAGTTGCCGCCGCCGTCGCGGCCGATGCCTTTGCTGCCCGACCATAGAGTGAGGTTCGACGCCGCGAGATCGGCGGAGCCGCCGACCATTTCCGGCAGCACCGGCCCGAGCGCTTCGATCGCGTTCTGCGACGCTTTGCGCGTCGCGATCGTCTCGCCCTTCTCCACGACTTGGGCCATCAGGCTCGCGCGCTGCTCGGCCCAGCTCGCCGGCAGCTCGCCTTTGAGGCGGCGCTCGAGCTCGGCGGCGCGCTCGGGCTGCGCGGCTCCATACGCCCGCAGCTTTTCGTTCCAGTCCTGCTCGTAGCGCGCGCCGCGCTCGCGCGCGTCCCAGCCGCCGTAGATGCGCTCGGGAATCTCGAACGCCGGATACTGCCAGGCCAGCGCTTCGCGGGTCGCGGCGACTTCGTCGACGCCGAGCGGCGCGCCGTGCGCCGCGCCGGTGTTCGCTTTTTTCGGCGAGCCTTTGCCGATCGTGGTCTTGCAGCAGATCAGCGTCGGGCGCGAGCGCTCGGCCTTCGCTTTGCGGATCGCGGCGTCGATCGCCTCGGGATCGTGGCCGTCGACGCCGGCGATCACGTGCCAGCCGTACGCCTCGAAGCGCTTCGGCGTGTCGTCGGTGAACCACTGCTTCATCCGGCCTTTTTCGGAATCGATCGAGATCCCGTTGTCGTCCCAGAAGCCGATCAGCTTGCCCAAGCCCAGCGTGCCCGCGAGCGAGCACGCCTCGTGCGAGATGCCTTCCATCAGGCAGCCGTCGCCGAGAAATACGTAGGTGTGGTGATCGACGATCGCGTGCTCGGCGGTGTTGAACTCCGCCGCGAGCGCGCGCTCGGCGATCGCCATGCCCACCGCGTTGGCGAGCCCCTGGCCGAGCGGGCCGGTGGTCGTCTCGACCCCCGGCGCGTAGCCGTACTCGGGATGGCCGGGCGTCATCGAGTGCAGCTGGCGGAACTTCCTGAGCTCCTCCATCGGAAGCTGATAGCCCGACAGGTGCAGCAGCGAGTAGAGCAGCATCGATCCGTGGCCGTTGGAGACCACGAAACGATCGCGATTCGGCCACTTCGGGTTGGCGGGGTTGTGGCGCAGGTGGCCGTTCCAGAGCACTTCGGCGATATCCGCCATGCCCATCGGCATGCCGGGATGGCCGGAGTTCGCCTGCTGCACGGCGTCCATGGCGAGCGCGCGGATCGCGTTCGCGAGTTCGAGGCGGGAGGTCATGGGTAGGGCGGGGGTAGAGCGGGGAAAACAGTGATTATACAACCCGCTAACTCCGCGGACAGCCGCCGGCAGGAAAGGAGGTCTCGGAGGGAAACCTGGGTTTCCCTCCGAGGCGTTCACCGGCGCGGAAAGCGCAGCGCCCGCTAGCTTTCTTCCATCTTCCTCGTCACCCTGATCCCCAACTGCTTGAGCTTGCGATAAAGGTGCGTCCGCTCCAGCCCCACCGTGTCCGCCACGCGGCTGATGTTCCCGCCTTCCTTGGCGATGTGGTACTCGAAATAGACGCGCTCGAAGGCGTCCCGGGCGTCGCGCAGGGGCAGGTCGAAGGGCAGATCCTGCGAGCGGGTGCGCGCGGGGTCGGCCTGCGGCAGGACGCGCTCGACGTCGTCGAGCGTGATCTCGTCGCCCAGTGCGGTCTGGGCGAGGGTCTGCACGGTCGTCTGGAGCTGGGTGAGGTTGCCCGGCCAGTCGTAATGGCGCAGCGCGTTGAGCGCGGCGATCGAGAACTCGCGCGGAGGCACTTCCTTCGCCTCGATCATCTGCGACAGCACGAGATTGGCGATGTCGGGCACGTCCTCGCGGTGCTCGCGGAGCGACGGCACGCGGATGCTGGTCGCGGACAGCGCCGCATACAGCCGCGAATCGAACGCGCCGGAGGCGACGAGCTCTGCGAGCTGGCGCGTGGCGCCGGCGATCACGCGGGCGTTGTAGCGGTCGAGCTTGGAGACGAGGAGCAGGAGCCCGCGCTGCTCGATGCGCGAGAGCTCCGCGACGTCGTGGAAGAACAGCGTGCCTTCGCGCGCCGACGCGAGCAGGTCGAGCGGCGCGTCTGCCAGCTTCGCCGTCGATTCGACCGACACCCACGGGGTGTTCCGCGCGTGCAGCGAGCGTGCGCAGAGCTCAACGCCGCAGCCCGGCTCGGCGACGAGCAGCACCGGCGTGCGCAGGTTGGCGATGCGCTCGAGCCTGGTCTTGAGCTCGTTGATCAGCGGCGAGCGGCCGAGCGCGGCGAGCGACAGGCTCGCCTGCGGCTCGGCCGCGCCGTGCTTCAACGCACGGCCGACGGTCGAGAGCAGCTTCTGCAGCGCGATGGGTTTCTCGAGGAAATCGAACGCGCCGATGCGCGTGGCCTGCACCGCGGTGTCTATCGTGCCGTGACCCGACATCATCACCACCGGCATCGTCAGCAGACCGGCGCTCGCCCATTCCTTCAGCAGCGTGATCCCGTCGGTGTCGGGCATCCAGATGTCGAGGAGCACGAGATCGGGACGGGCGCGGCTGCGGTACGCCCGCGCTTCGCCCGCGTTCTCGGCGAGGCGTACGTCGAAGCCCTCCTCGGAGAGGATTTCCGAGAGGAGCTCGCGGATGCCCATCTCATCGTCGACGACCAGGATTTGTTGCATGCCCGCTTCCTTCCTGTTCGCTACAGTCTCACGCCGCCGACTGCACGGCGGCAAGCCGCGCCGCCGCGGTCGGAAGGTTGATCGTGACGCGCGCGCCCGAGGGCGGGATGTTGCCGACCGCGACGTCGCCGCCGTGCTCCTCGACGATCTTCTTGACGATCACGAGGCCGAGACCGGTGCCCTTGGGCTTGGTGGTTACATAAGGCTCGAAGGCGCGCTTCATGAGGTTCTCGGGAAAACCGGCGCCGTTGTCGGCGACCGAAAAGCGCACGCGTGCGTCGAGCGCGGAGGTCGTGATGACGATGCGCGGCTCGGGGATCTCCTTGACCGCGTCCTGCGCGTTCTGCATCAGGTTGTGCACGACCTGCCGGAGCTGCGACGCGTCGCCGTAGATCGGCGGCAGCTGCGGATCGAGCTCGAGCGACACGCGCGAGCCCAGCGATTCGTAGAGCGTGAGCACTTCGCGCACGAGCGCGTTGAGGTCGAGCTCGCGCATCGCGGGCTCGGGCGTTCTCGCGTACTGGCTGAACGCGTCCACCATGCGCTTGAGCGCCGCGACCTGGTTGACGATGGTACGGGTGGAGCGCGTCAGCATGTCGGCGTCGGTGGAGGAGAGCTTGGGCGCGAGCTTGAGCTCGACGCGCTCGGCGGAAAGCTGGATCGGCGTGAGCGGGTTCTTGATCTCGTGGGCAAGGCGGCGTGCGACCTCGGCCCACGCCGCGTCGCGCTGCGCCTGCAGAAGATGCGTGACGTCGTCGAACACGACGACGTGCCCGCCTTCCGCGCCCGCCGACAGCCGCGCGCCGCGCAGCAGCAGCACCTGCGTTCCGTCCCTCGCTTCGCGCTCGATCTGATGCTCCCATTCCCCGCGCTCGTCGCTGGCAAATGCCGTGCGGAGCAGCTGGGACAGCGGTGCGAGCGACGGGTCGAGCGCGTCCCATGCGCCGAGCTCGCGGTCGATGAGCGGCGAGCAGTCGAGCTGGAGGATCTGGTGCGCGCTGCGGTTGGCGGAGCGCAGCTTCAGATCGTCGTCGAAGGCGAGCACGCCCGCCGACAGGTTGACGAGGATGCTCTCCAGGTGCGCCTTGGCATGCGCGAGCTCGGCCTCCTTGCGCTGCGCCTCGGCGCGCGCTTCGGCGAGCTGGAGCGTCATGCTGTTGAACGATCGCGTCAGCATGCCGAGCTCGTCGCGCGACGGATCGGCGGCTCGCTGGCTGAAGTCGCCCTGGGCGACCGCGCGCGTGCCTTCGACGAGCACGTTGAGCGGCGCGGACAGCCGGTCGGACAGCAGGAACGATGCGCCGATCGCGGACAGGAGCGCGAGCAGCAGCGCGAGCGTGAGCGTAATCCCGTACAGGCGCTTCAAGCCGCGCCGCGAGAGCTGCAGCTCCTGGTACTCGCTGTAGCCCGACTGCACGGTCTCGGCGTCGCGGCCGAGCTCCTGCGGCACCGGCTGCAGGAGCTGCACCGCGCGCGCCTCTTCGGTGAGCGATGCGACGTTCACCGGCGCGACCACGCGCAAGTACAGGCCGCGCTCGGGGATGTGCTCGATCGCGGCATACGTCTGCTGCAGCCTGAGCTTGCGCATCGCCGCCGGGCTCGGCGGATCGGGTGCGATGCCCGTGATCTCGCTGCCGGCGAATCCGATGAGCTTGCCGCGCTGGGTATACAGCGTCACTTCCTGCACGCCGACCTGCTGGCGCAGCGAGTTGAGCAGCGCGACGTGCTCCGCGGTCGGCTTCACCGACAGCGAGGTCGCGATCACGTCGGCTTTCTTGCTCAGATCCTTGAGCATGCCGTCGAGCGCCGCGCGGCCGATGTTGAGGCCCGCTTCGAGCGCCTTGTCGATGCGCACCTCGAACCACGACTCGATGCTCTTGCCGAGGAACTGCACCGAAACCGCGTAGATGAGCGCGCCGGGCACGATCCCGATCAGCGCGAACAGGACGACCAGCCGCAGCGTGAGCTTGGAGCCGAACACCCGCGCGCGGAGCTTGCGCCGCAGGATGTAGAGCTGATAGCTCACCAGCGCCACGAGCACGAGCGCGATGCCGCCGTTCAGCGCGAGCAGCAGCGGATAGCGCTCGGCGAAGAGCGCGGTGTTGGCCGCGGCGGTCGCGAGCAGGAACAAGGTCACTGCCGCGAGCGCCATGCAGCCGACGAGCACGTAGCGCAGCCATCCCGGCGCTTTCACGGCCGTCACATGGATCGCGCGTTCGCCCGTTCGTCTCATGGTCCCACCGTCCAGCGATACCAGTCCGAGCTCACCTGCCACTGACTCGACCCGAGCGCGCTCACCTGGAAAGGTTTCGGGAGCTGCGAGGTATCGAGCCTCAGGCGCAGCGCGGCGATGTACTGCGCGTCGCGGCGCACCGCGCCGGGATCCACCTCCACCCGCCGCCTGAACCGGCTCATCACCTCCAGCGCCTCGCCGACCGTCGCATAGTTCTGGTACAGGTTGCCGACGCCGAGACGATATTGCCGCGTCAGCGCGTTGAACGAAAGCCGATACTGCTGGTGCAGCGCTAGGACCCGGTCGTTGAACCAGTACCAGCGCGGCCGGATAAGCTCGAAATCGAGCGCGAAATAGAGCGGCACGCCCTTGTTGAGCGCGTCCTCGAGGGTGGGCGTGAGCTGGATGTCGAACTGCGCATCGATCTGGATCGCGCCGTCCTCGACCGTCACGGTCGGCTTGCGGATCTCGATGCCCTGCCCGAAGCCCGCCAGCGCGGTGAGCGCGAGCCAGGCGGCCAACAGCCAGCTCAGCGCGCTGCGCACGTCAAGTCTTCTGCAGCAACGCGTAGAAGAAGCCGTCATGCCGTTCGTCCGGAAGGATCTGCCCCGCGATGGTTTGTGCGTTGGTAGCCGGCGCCGGAAGCGTGACGCGCCGCGCGTCGCGGTGGCATGCAAGGAAACGTTCTATCTGCGCGTGATTTTCGTCGCGAAAGACAGAGCACGTCGCATACAGCAATTTACCATCGATGGCGAGGAGCTGCCAAAGCGCGTCCAGGATGCCGGACTGCCTCTCGGCGAAACGCGCGATGTCGTCGGGCCGTCGCAGCCATTTGACGTCGGGATGGCGGCGCACCACGCCCGACGCCGAGCACGGCACGTCGGCGAGTATGCGGTCGTACGGCTTGCCGTCCCACCACGCCGCCGGCGCGGCGGCGTCGCCGCAGATGACATTCGCATCGAGATTCAGACGCACGAGGTTGTCCCGCACGCGCGCGAGGCGCGCTTCGTCGTTGTCGACCGCGTCGAGCTCGACCTCGCTCGTCTCGAGCACCGCCGCGGTCTTGCCGCCGGGCGCCGCGCACGCATCGAGCACGCGCGAGCCCGACGGCGCTTCAAGCGCGAGCGCGGCGTACTGCGCGGCGGCGTCCTGCACCGATGCGTCGCCGTCGGCGAAGCCCGGCAGCTTCTCCACGGGTACCGGCTTGTCGAGCATCACCGCGGCGCCGCCCAGCTCGGTCGCCTTCAGGCCTGCGGCTTCGAGCCGCGCCAGGTACTCGTGCACGCTCACCCGCCGGACGTTCACGCGCAGCGTGAGCGGGGGATGCGCGTTGCCCGCGAGCAGCATCGCATCGAACCGTTCGGGATATTGATCGCGCAACTTTTCTATCCACCATTGCGGATACGAATAGCGCCCGGCGTCGGATGCGGCGGCCTGCGCGAGCAGCGCGTCGCGCTCGCGCAGGAAATTGCGCAGCACCGCGTTGACCAGGCCTTTCGCCGCGGGCTTCACCGTCTCGCACGCGCGCACCGCGTGATCGACGATCGCGTACGGCGCAGCGCGGGTGTGCGCGAGCTGGTAGAGCGCGACGCGCAGCAGATTGCGCACCGCCGCGTCCTTCAGCGGCCTGGCCACCAGCGCATCGACGATCGCGTCGATCTGACCGAGAAAGCGCAGCGTGCCGTAGGCGACGTCCTGCAGCGCGCCGCGCGAATCCGCGGCCACTTCGGAGAGCGCCGCACGGAGCTCCGCATCGAGGCTGCGCCCGGCGAGCACGCGGCCGACGAGCCGTGCGCCCACGCGCTGGACGTCGAGCATCAGTCGCCGAGCCGTTCGCCGCGGGCGATCGGGGTGCCCGCGAGGAAGGCCGCAGCGGGCAGGCGTTTGCCGCCGGCGCGCTGCAGCGTAGTGAGGCGTAAGCCCTCGCCGTCGCCGCACGCGACGAGCACGCCGTCCTTATCCGCCGAGACGACCGTCCCGGCGGTCCCGGCCGCCACGCGACCCGCGGGCTCGGCGCGCCAGATCTTGAGCGGGGTCCCCGCATACGCGGTCACCGCGCCGGGCACCGGGTTGAACGCGCGCACCTTGCGATCGATCGCCGCCGCCGACTCGCTCCAGTCGATCGCCGCTTCCTTCTTGTCGAGCTTCGCGGCGTAGGTCGCGCGCGAGGCATCCTGCGCTTGCGGCACGCGCGTCTCTTCGAGCGCGCGCACGACGAGGCGAGCGCCCAGATCCTTCAGCCGGTCGTGCAGCGTCTGCGCGGTGTCGTCGGGCGCGATGCTCACCGCCTCCTCGAGGAGCACGGGCCCGGTGTCGAGGCCGGCGTCCATCTGCATGATGCTGATCCCGGTCTTTTCGTCACCGGCGAGGATCGCGCGCTGGATCGGCGCGGCGCCGCGCCAGCGCGGCAGGAGCGATGCGTGGATATTGATGCAGCCGCGCTGCGGGATGTCGAGCACGACCTGCGGCACGATGAGCCCGTACGCCGCGACGATCATCGCGTCGGCGTCCAGGGCTCGCAGCTCGGCCTGGATCGTTTCGTCCTTGAGGGTGAGCGGCTGGCGCACCGGCAGCCCGAGCTCGCCGGCGACTTGTTTGACCGCCGAGGGCACGGTCTGCAGGCCGCGGCCGGAAGGCCGGTCGGGCTGGGTCAGCACGAGCGCGATCTCGTGGCCGGCTTGGGCGAGGGCGCGGAGCGCCGCCGCCGCGAACTCGGGCGTGCCGGCGAACACGAGTCTCATGGGCTACATCGCGGCGCGCTGCTGTTTCTTCATCTTCGCGGCGATGCGCTGCTGCTTGAGCCGCGACAGATAATCGACGAAGACCTTGCCGTCGAGATGATCGATCTCGTGCTGTATACATACAGCCAGGAGACCCTCGGCCT
Source organism: Burkholderiales bacterium (assembly GCA_036262035.1). Classification (NCBI taxonomy): domain Bacteria; kingdom Pseudomonadati; phylum Pseudomonadota; class Betaproteobacteria; order Burkholderiales; species Burkholderiales bacterium. The sequence continues at coordinate 99,519 of DATAJS010000010.1, forward strand.
CGATCGTGAACGGCTCGCCGTCGGCGCCGAGCGCCCGCACTTTCACGCGCTCGGCGCGGGTCACGCGGTCGTAGACGCCGGGAACCGACAGGCAGCCTTCCTCGTTCTCGGCTTGCCCGCTCGCCTCCTGGATCTCCGGGTTGATGAAGACCCGCAGATCGCGGTGGTCGTCCGAGATGTCGATGACGAGCACCCGCTCGTGAACGTCGACCTGGGTGGCGGCGAGACCGATACCCGGCGCGGCGTACATCGTCTCGGCCATATCGTTCACCAATTTCCGGATCCGCTCGTCGACCGCGCGCACCGGCGCGGCCACCTTGTGCAGGCGCGGATCGGGATAGTGCAAAATCGGCAACAAAGCCATAGAAAAACTTGCTACTGTAAGCAGCTAAATGCAGAATTTAAACCACTACGTCAGATTGCGGCCCGCCCCCCATGAGCTCGTGCGTGGGGCGCCAGACGCGCGTGGTTCATATTGGGGTGCGCAATGAGAAAAGCAATTATATCGCTGATTTTTCTGCTGACTTTGGCGGTCGGCACGTTTGCCGCGACGACGACCGCCGATCTTCAGCCGAACGCGCCCGACCGCTATACCGTCGTGCCCGGGGACACGCTCTGGGGCATCGCCACCCGCTTCCTGAAGGACCCGTGGCGCTGGCCGGAGCTGTGGCGGATGAACCAGAGCCAGCTCCGTAACCCGCATCGCATCTACCCCGGCGACGTGCTGGTGCTCGACCGCAGCGGCACCCAGGTCACCATGCGGCTCGACACCTCCCGGGTCGGCCCCCGGGCCCGCATCGAGCCGCGCGATGCCGACGCGATCCACGCGATCCCGCCGTCGGCGATCGAGCCGTTCCTGTCCAAGCCGCTCGTCGTGTCCGAGAACGAGCTCAAAGCCGCGCCCGAGATCGTCGCCACCCAGGAAGACCGCGTCATCCTCGGGGCGGGCAACGTCGCCTACGTCCGCGGGATCACCGGCAAGCCCGGCACGCGCTGGCAGATCTTCCGCCGCGGCGATCCCCTGGTCGATCCGGACACCAAAGAGTTTCTGGGCTACATCGCGCTCTATCTCGGGGAGGCGGAGATCGTGCGCCCCGGCGAGGTCACCACGGTCGAGCTCACCAAAGCGGTCCAGGAGGTCTACCGCGGTGACCGCTTGCTGCCGCTGCCGCCGGACAAGCCGATGTTCGGCTACGTTCCGCACGCGCCGCAGAACAAGGTGTCCGGACGCATCATCACGACCTACGGCGGGCTGTACGAAACCGGCCCTTTGTCGATCGTGACGCTCTCGCGCGGCGCCCGCGACGGCCTGGAAGTCGGGCACGTTCTCGCGCTCTATCGCGACCTGCGCAGCGCGCGCTATCACGAGCGCACCGAGCCCCTGTTCGGCCGGACCGGCCCGAGCGGCGACGACCGGCGCATTCCCTACGTCCCGCCGCCCGGCTCGTCCCGCGACAGCCCGCTCTTCGCGACCGAGCCGCCGATCAAGGCCGACGAGTTCAAGCTGCCGACCGAGCGCTACGGCCTCGTCATGGTGTTCCGCGTCTTCGACCGCGCCTCCTACGCGCTGGTGATGCAGGCCAGCCGGCCCGTCGCCGTTACCGACATCGTCGCCAACCCCTGAGCCGCCGCCTGCGGGCGGACGCCCCGTGGATCTCGACGAGGAGCTGGAAGCGTGGATGACGCTGGCGCTGGCGCCGGGGCTCTCCGCCGACGCTTTTCGTAAGCTCCTGGTCGCTTTCGGCGGCCCGCAGCAAGTCCTCCGCGCCAACCGGGCGGCGCTGGCCAGAGTCGTCCCCGCGGAGGCCGCGGACGCCGCGCTCGCGCCGGTGCCGCGCGAGCTCATGCAGGCGGTCGGCGCATGGCTCGACGATCCCCTCAACCGGCTGCTCACCTACGCCGACTCGGTGTATCCGCAGACGCTCCTGCAGATGCCCGATCCGCCGCCGGTGCTGTACGTCAAAGGCCGGGTCGATCTCCTGAACGGCCGCGCGCTCGCGATCGTCGGGAGCCGCAACGCGACCCGGCAGGGCGCCGAGCATGCCGAGTCGTTCGCGCATACGGTCGCCGACGCGGGGTTCACCATCGTGAGCGGGCTGGCGCAAGGCATCGACGCGGCGGCGCATCGCGGCGGCCTCAAGGGCAAGGCGTCGACGGTCGCGGTCGCGGGTACCGGTCTGGACACCGTTTACCCCGCGCGCAATCACGATCTCGCGCACGCGATCGCATCGCAGGGCTGTCTCATCTCCGAATTTCCGCTCGGCACGCCGCCGCTGCCCGCGAACTTCCCGCGGCGCAACCGCATCATCGCCGGCTTGGCGCGCGGCTGCCTCGTGGTCGAAGCCGCGGTGGCGAGCGGCTCGCTCATCACCGCGCGACTCGCGAACGAGCAGGGCAAGGAAGTGTTCGCGATTCCGGGATCGATCCATTCGCCGCTGTCGAAAGGCTGCCACGCGCTGATCAAGCAGGGCGCGAAGCTCGTCGAGACCGCCCAGGACATCCTCGAAGAGCTCGGCATGGCGAGCGGCGCACGCACACGCCGCAACGACCCTTCGGCGGATGCGGACACCGATCCGCTGCTCGACGCGCTCGGTTACGATGCGTGCGATATCGATATGCTTGCCGCCCGCACCGGCATTCCCGCGCAGGACATCGCCGCGCGCATCACCGAGTGGGAGATCGACGGCGTCGTCGAAGCGCTGCCCGGCGGCCGCTATCAGCGCATTCGTTAGCGCGCGCGATGAGCCACGCGCTCTGTAAGGCGCCATCCGACAGGCGCCAAGGTACGTGCGTTGCTCCGTCAACGCCTCGCGCCGTGAAACTTTTCACGTGCGACACGGTCGCTTGCACTTCGACGCCGTTTGTTCTTATCATCGGCGCTCTTTTTGCGGCGCAGCGCGCTTTTCGCGTCTTCGATCGTCGCTTCATCAACGTTTCCGCTCATTGAACGCACGCATGACAAAGAAACTGATCATTGCCGAGAAGCCTTCCGTGGCCGGCGATATCGCGCGCGCCCTCGGCGGTTTCAAGAAGCACGACGACTATTACGAGAGCGACGAGTACGTCGTCTCGTCGGCGGTCGGCCATCTGCTCGAGCTCGTGGTGCCCGACGAGTACGAGGTCAAGCGCGGCAAATGGTCGTTCGCGCACCTGCCGGTCATTCCGCCGCACTTCGATCTGAAACCGGTCGAGAAAACCGAGGCGCGCCTGAGGCTCCTGACCAAGCTCATCAAGCGCAAGGACATCGACGGGCTGGTGAACGCGTGCGACGCGGGCCGCGAAGGCGAGCTCATCTTCCGCTACATCGCGCGCCACGCGAAAACGACCAAACCGATTCAGCGCCTGTGGCTGCAGTCGATGACGCCCGCGGCGATCCGCGCGGGCTTCGAGCAGCTTCGCGCCGATGCCGAGCTGCTGCCGCTCGCCGATGCGGCGACGTGCCGCTCGGAATCCGACTGGCTGGTCGGCATCAACGGCACGCGCGCGATGACCGCGTTCAATTCGAAGAGCGGCGGCTTCCACAAGACGCCGGTCGGCCGCGTACAGACGCCGACGCTGGCGATCCTGGTCGAGCGCGAGGAGAAGATCAAGCAGTTCGTCTCGCGCGATTACTGGGAAGTGCACGCGGTCTTCGAGGTCGACGCCGGCGAATACAACGGGCGCTGGTTCGACGAGAGCTTCAGGAAAAAAAGCGAAGACGACGAGCATGCGCGCGCCGAGCGCATCTGGGACGAGAAACGCGCGAACGACATTCGCGCCCGATGCGAAGGACAGCCCGGCGAGATCAGCGAAGAGAGCAAGCCTTCGACCCAGCTCTCGCCGCAGCTCTTCGATCTGACGAGCCTGCAGCGCGCGGCCAACGGCCGCTTCGGCTTCTCCGCGCGCATGACGCTGTCGATCGCGCAGGCGCTCTACGAAAAGCACAAGGTGCTGACGTATCCCCGGACCGATTCGCGCGCGCTGCCCGAGGATTACATCGGCACCGTCAGGGACACGATGGAGTCGCTCGTCGGCGAGAGCAAGGGAAAAGCGAACGCCGCGCATCCTTATGCGACGTTCGCGTCGAAGGTTTTGAAGAACGACTGGGTCAAGCCCAACAAGCGCATCTTCAACAACGCCAAGGTCTCGGACCACTTCGCGATCATTCCGACCGCGCTGCCGCCCAAGCATCTGTCGGAGGCGGAGCAGAAGCTCTACGACCTCGTCGTGCGGCGCTTTCTGGCGGTGTTCTATCCGCCCGCCGAGTACCAGATCACCACGCGCATCACGCGCGTCGCCAATGAGGCGTTCAAGAGCGAAGGCAAGGTGCTCAAGCAGGCCGGTTGGCTCGAAGTTCACGGCAAGGAAGTCCAGGGCGACGACGACGAGGCGAATCTCGTACCGGTGACCGACGGCGAGATCGCCAGGACCGAGAGCGTCGACGTCGTGCCGAACAAGACCAAGCCGCCGGCGCGCTTCACCGAGGCCACGCTGCTGACGGCCATGGAAGGCGCGGGCAAGCTCGTCGAAGACGAAGAGCTGCGCGACGCCATGAAGGAACGCGGCCTGGGCACGCCCGCGACGCGCGCGGTGATCATCGAGAAGCTGATCGCCGAAGAGTACGTCGTGCGCAACCAGCGCGAGCTGCAGCCCACGGCGAAAGCGTTTTCGCTCCTGACCCTGCTGCGCGGGCTCGACATCCCCGAGCTCGTGTCGCCGGAGCTCACCGGCGAATGGGAGTACAGGCTCAAGGAGATGGAGCACGGCAAGCTCTCGCGCGACAAGTTCATGCAGGGCATCGCGGAGATGACCCGGCACATCGTCGAGCGCGCCAAGGCGCACGAGAGCGATACGGTGCCCGGCGACTACGTGACGCTCACCGAGCCGTGCCCGAAGTGCGGCGGCGAGATTCGCGAGAATTACAAGAAGTTCCAGTGCCAGAAGTGCGATTTCGCGCTGTGGCGCATCCTGTCGGGCCGGCAGTTCGAGCCGGCGGAGATCGAAGAGCTGATCCGCGAACGCAAGGTCGGCCCGTTGCAGGGTTTCCGCAGCCGCCTGGGTAAACCCTTCGCCGCGATCATCAAGCTCAACGACGAGCTCAAGCTCGAGTTCGACTTCGGCCAGCCGCAGGACTCAGCCGATGCCGAGCCCGTCGACTTCTCGGGCGAGGAAACGCTGGGGCCGTGCCCGAAGTGCGGCTCGAACGTCTACGCCCACGGCATGGCCTACATCTGCGAGAAGGCGGTCGGCGCGTCCCGCGCGTGCGACTTCCGCTCGGGCAAGATCATCCTGCAGCGCCCGATCGAGTCGGAGCAGATGAAGAAGCTGCTGAAGGAAGGCAAGACCGACCTCCTGCATCGCTTCATCTCGAAGAAGGGCAGGCCGTTCTCGGCTTTTCTCGTCAAGGGCGCGGACGGCAAAGTGAGCTTCGAGTTCGCGCCGAAAGCGACGGCGACGAAGACGACCGCCAAGAAGGCGCCGGCGGCGCGGGCGCGCAAGACCGCGACGTGAACGGCGCGGTGCGTTACGCCGCCTGACGCGAAAATTCGATTCCCGATCACATCGCGCTTTCGCGCGGTCGGGAATGACGGTGTTCGCAAGCCGTCATTCCCGCGAAGGCGGGAACCCCTTTTGACGTTTTAGCCCAGGGCGCGCGAGCGGACCGCTACGATCTCAGACGTCGATGTTGCGTGCGCCCAGCGCGTTGGTCTCGATGAAGTTCCTGCGCGGCTCGACCTGGTCACCCATCAGGGTGGCGAAGATCTCCTCGGCGGTGATCGCGTCCTCGATCTGGGTCTTGAGCAGACGGCGGGTGCTGGGATCCATGGTCGTTTCCCAGAGCTGCTCGGGATTCATCTCGCCCAGCCCCTTGTAACGCTGGGTCGATACGCCGCGCTGCACTTCGGCGAGCACCCATTCGATCGCTTCGCGGAAGTCCTTGACCGGGTGCAGCTGGTCGCCCCGCTTCACGTACGCGCCTTCGCCGAGCAGGCCGTGGATGACCTGGCCGGTCTTCCTGATCTGTGCGTAATCGCCGCTCTGGAGGAAGTCGGCGTCGATATAGCCATGGCGGACCACGCCGTGCTGGGTGCGGCTGATCGCGAGCACGTAGCGCTCGAGCTTCTCGTCGAACTTCGGCTCCACGGCAAGGTTACCGTCCCCGAGCAGCGCCGCCAGCGAGCGGGCGCTCTCTTCCGCGTGCGCCTGATCGGACAGATCGAGGTCCGGCGAGCCTTTCAGCATCGCATACAGCACTTCCTCGTCGATGAGGCGCGCTTCTCGCTGGATCACCGCTTCGGCGAGCAGGTATTCCTTCGCCACCTCCTCGAACGCTTCGCGCGAGAGCGGCGTCGTCTCGTTCGCGGCGGTGTAGAGCTCGGCTTCGGCGAGGGCGAGCTTGAGCAGATACTCCTTCAGCTCGTGCTCGTCCTTCAGATAGCGCTCCTGCTTGCCGTGCTTCACCTTGTAGAGCGGCGGCTGGGCGATGTAGATGTGGCCGCGCTCGATGAGATCGGGCATCTGGCGATAGAAGAACGTCAGCAGCAGCGTGCGGATGTGCGAGCCGTCGACGTCCGCGTCGGTCATGATGATGACACGGTGGTAGCGCAGCTTGTCGGGCGAGAACTCTTCCTTGCCGATGCCGGTGCCGAGCACGCTGATCAGGGTCGCGATCTCCTGCGAGGAGAGCAGCTTGTCGAGACGCGCGCGCTCGACGTTCAGGATCTTGCCCTTGAGCGGCAGGATCGCCTGGTTCTTGCGGTCGCGGCCCTGTTTGGCCGACCCGCCCGCCGAATCGCCCTCGACGATATAGAGCTCGCACAGCGCGGGATCGCGTTCCTGGCAATCCGCGAGCTTGCCCGACAGGCCGAACGAATCGAGCACGCCCTTGCGCCGCGTGAGCTCGCGCGCCTTGCGCGCGGCTTCGCGAGCCCGGGCGGCGTCGATGATCTTGCTGGTGATGGTCTTGGCGTCGCTGGGTTTCTCGAGCAGGAATTCCGCCAGCTTCTGCGCGACGATCTCCTCGACGACCGGCCGCACTTCCGAGGAGACGAGCTTGTCCTTGGTCTGCGAGGAGAACTTCGGATCGGGCACCTTCACCGACAGCACGGCGGTCAGACCTTCCTTCATGTCGTCGCCGGTGGTCTCGACTTTGGCTTTCTTGGCCAGCTCGGTCGCTTCGATGAACTGGTTGAGCGTGCGGGTCATCGCCGCGCGCAAGCCCGTGAGGTGCGTGCCGCCGTCGCGCTGCGGGATGTTGTTGGTGAAGCACTGGACCGATTCCTGGTACGAGTCGTTCCACTGCATCGCCACCTCGACGGTGATGCCCTCTTTCTCGCCGACGGCGTAGAAGATGTTCGGATGCAGGACGTTCTTCGAGCGGTTCATGTACTCGACGAAGCCCTTGATGCCGCCGCTGAACGCGAAGTTATCTTCCTTGCCGCTGCGCTGGTCGATCAGCTTGATCTTGACGCCGTTGTTCAGGAAGGAGAGCTCGCGGATGCGCTTGGCGAGGATCTCGTAGTGGTATTCGACGTTGCTGAAGATCTCCTTCGCCGCGAGGAAATGCACCTCGGTACCGCGGCGCTCGGTCTTGCCGACCGCTTTCAGCGGGGCCACGGCTTCGCCCAGGCGGAATTCCATGGAGTGCACTTCGCCGTCGCGCCTGATGGTCAGTCGCAGCCATTCGGACAGCGCGTTGACGACGGAGACGCCGACGCCGTGCAGGCCGCCGGAGATCTTGTACGAGTTGCTGTCGAACTTGCCGCCGGCGTGGAGCTCGGTCATCACCACTTCCGCGGTCGAGCGTCTGAGCTCGTCCTCGGGATGGATGGCGGTGGGAATCCCGCGCCCGTTGTCGACGACGCTGATCGAATTGTCGGGATGGATGGTGATCGTGATGTCGTCGCAGTAGCCTGCGAGCGCCTCGTCGATCGCGTTGTCGAGCACCTCGAACACCATGTGGTGCAGGCCGGTGCCGTCGCTCGTATCCCCGATGTACATGCCGGGGCGCTTGCGCACGGCCTCCAGCCCCTTGAGCATCTTGATGCTGCTGGCGCCGTATTCCTCGGCTCCGCGCGGCTCGTTGACCTCGCCACCGTTACCGTTGCTGCCGTTGGTGCCGTTGCTCTTTTCGGGAATCTGATCGTTTTCCTGGGTCATTCGGTTCAATCGAAGGTGGCGGTCAGATGCGCATCGGCATGACGACGTAGCGGTAATCGGCCCGCTCGGGGAGGGTGACGAGCATGCTGCTGTTCGCGTCGCCGAAGGCGCAGTCGATGCACTCGGCGTCGACGTTGTTCAGCACGTCGAGGAGATACGTGATGTTGAAACCGACGTCGAGCGCGTCACCGCTGTAGTCGACCTCGAGCTCTTCCTGGGCTTCTTCCTGCTCGTTGTTCGTGCAGGAGATGCGCAGGCCGTTCTCCATGAGCATCCAGCGCACGCCCCTGAACTTCTCGTTCGAGAGGATCGCAGCGCGCTGGAGAGCCTGCAGGAGCAACACTCTATTGACAGCGATATGCTTCTGATAGTTCGTGGGAATCACCCGGGTGTAATCGGGGAACTTGCCGTCGATCACCTTGGTGGTGAGCTCGACGTCGGCGAAGCGGAAGCGCACCTGGTTGGCGAAGAGCTCGATCGCCACCGGCTCATCGGTATCGCCGAGCAGCCGCGACAGCTCGAGCACCGCCTTGCGCGGCAGGATGACTTCGCGCTTCTCGTCCTGCTTGTCGATCGCCCCGCTGGCGTAGGACAGCCGATGGCCGTCGGTCGCGACGACTTTCATCTGGGTCCCCTCGAGCACGATCAGCATGCCGTTCAGGTAGTAGCGGATGTCCTGCTGCGCCATGGCGAACTGCACCAGGAGGAGGAGATCCTTGAGCGCTTTCTGCGCGATGGTGACCGTGGTGAGCGGCGCGCCCGAATCGGCGAGCAGGGGGAAGTCGGCCGCCGGCAGCGTCTGCAGGTTGAAGCGGCTCTTACCGGCTTTGACCTGGAGCCGGTTGTTCTGCGCGTCCAGCGCGATTGACGTCCCTTCGGGCATCGAGCGCAGGATGTCCTGGAGCTTGCGCGCGCTGACGGTGAGCTGCTGGTCGTCGGCGCCGCCCTTGCCTGTCTCGCAGCGTGTCAGGACCTGGATCTCGAGGTCGGTGGCGACGAGCCGAAGGTGATCGGCTTTCTTTTCCAGCAGGACGTTCGACAGTATCGGAAGCGTGTGGCGCTTCTCGACGATCCCCGTGACCGCCTGCAGGGGTTTCAATAACGCGTCGCGGTCGATCTGAAGAAGTTTCATAAGTTACTTCTTTAATTTAGTAGTTCTAATAAGCATGCCGGTTTTCTGTGGATGAGCGCGAGAAGCGTTGCGCATCATGCATTTGCCGTCACGCGAGCGTGTGGATGAACCCAAGGATGAATGCGGGAGCGATTGTGGAGCGAAAACAGCGTTCGCCTCGATCAGCCGCTTATCCACAATCTGTCCAGCGGATTTCAACTGCGTAGCACTTTCAGGAGCGAGTTGACGTCGCGCGTGATGTCGCTGTTGCTCGACCGCAGGTCCGCGATCTTCCTGCACGCGTGCAGCACGGTGGTATGGTCGCGGCCGCCGAAGGCTTCGCCGATGTCGGGCAGCGAGAGCTGCGTGAGCTCCTTGGCGAGCGCCATCGCGACCTGGCGCGGTCGCGCGACGTTGCGGCTCCTCTTCTTCGAATACATCTCGGAGACCTTGATCTTGTAGTAGTCGGCGACCGTCTTCTGGATGTTCTCGATCGAGATCTGACGGTTCTGCACCGCGAGCAGATCCTTCAACGCTTCACGGCAGAGATCGATCGAAAGCTCCTGTCCCGAGAAGCGCGAGTAGGCGAGCACGCGCTTCAATCCGCCTTCGAGCTCGCGCACGTTCGACTGGATGTGCTTGGCGAGGAAGAACGCGACCGACTGCTCGAGTTCGACTTTCTCGGCTTCCGCTTTCTTCAAGAGGATCGCCACGCGCATCTCGAGCTCGGGCGGCTCGACCGCGACGGTGAGACCCCACCCGAAGCGCGAGATCAGGCGGTTCTCCATGCCCGCGATCTCTTTCGGATAGGTGTCGCAGGTGATGACGACCTGCTTGTGCGACTCGATCAGCGCGTTGAAGGCGTAGAAGAACTCTTCCTGCGTGCGGCTCTTGCCGCTGAAGAACTGGATGTCGTCGATGAGCAGCAGGTCGAGCGAGTGGTAATAGCGCTTGAAGTCGTCGAAGGCCTTGTGCTGGTAGGCGCGTACCACGTCGGACACGTACTGCTCGGCATGGATGTAGCGGATCTTGCTCTCGGGCGCGCGCGACAGGAGCTGGTTGCCGATCGTGTGGATCAGGTGCGTCTTGCCGAGGCCGACCCCGCCGTAGATGAAGAGGGGGTTGTAGGCGGCGCCGGGGCGCTCGGCGACCTGGGCCGCGGCGGCGCGGGCGAGCTCGTTCGCCTTGCCGGTCACGAAGCTCTCGAAGGTGAAGCTCGGATTCAGCCGGGAAACGTCCCGGGAGGGCTTGGGCTGGGGGACCTCGGCGGCCGCGGGCACGTGCACGGCGGGGGCGGAGAGCTCTTTTTCGGCCAGCAGCAGGCGCACCTCGACCGCACCTTTCAACTGCTCCGCGGCGAGCTCCTGGATGCGGGCGTAGAACTTGTCCCGGATCCACTGCAAAACGAACCGGTTGGGGGCGGTCAGGACGACGGTAGCGCCGTCGGTCTCGCACTTTAAGGGCTTGATCCAGGTGGTGAATTGTTGCGGTGGGAGTTCCTGCTCGAAATGGGCGAGGCAGTGGCGCCAGAAGCTGTTCATCACGTGGAAATAACTTGTTCTTGCCCCTGGGAAGGGCGGCTTTGCGGACCTTCGATTTTACGCCGATCGGACCGAGTTATCCACAAGCGAAACCGGCGTCGAGGCACGCTCGGAGCAGTGGCTGAAATGATTGACAGGTCAGCGGCCTACGGGGTGTAATAGCAAGTTTTTCAGCCCCCTCCCGCAAGGCCTAACCATGAAGCGAACTTATCAGCCCTCGAAGACCCGTCGCGCCCGCACCCACGGCTTTCGCGCGCGCATGAAGACCAAGAGCGGCCGTGCCGTCATCAACGCGCGCCGCGCCAAGGGCCGCGCACGCCTCGCGGTTTAGGACACACGCTCGCGGCTCCCGCGCATGTGACGCGGCGCGCGAAAGCCCGGGCCGGGGTCTTACGCCGGCCCGGCGAGTTCGAGGCCGTGCTCCGGTCCGGAGTGCGGGTATCGAGCAGGAGCTTCGTGGCGCGGGCCATACCCAACAGCGTCGAGGCGCCCCGCCTGGGGCTCATCGCCGGACGCAAAGCCGCCAAGCGCGCGGTGGACCGCAACCGCGCGAAGCGCCTCGTCAGAGAAGTCTTCCGGGCCGGTGCAGCCGCATTCGGACCCTTTGACGTGACCATACAGCTGCGCAGCGATCTGCGCGGTCAGAACAACGAAGCGGTGCGCACCGAGCTCCGCGGCCTGCTGGACAGTCTCGGACGGCGTTGCAAGGCCGACCGGGCTCGTACCGACAATGCCGCGAAGCGAGCCGCCGACAGCGGCGACGCCGCAGCGGCCGGTGCCGTACCTCACGGGCATCAGTGATGGATTCTCCTCAACGCTTCATCCTCATCATCGTCTTCGCGATGTCGTTGTTCATGCTCGTCGACGCATGGCAGCGGGATCAGCACCCGCCGGCACCTTCGAAACCGGCCGCGACCGCCCAGCACAAAGATGCGAGCGTGCCGTCGACGCCGACCGCAACGCCGAATGCCGCGGTGCCGGCGGCGACTGCGACCGTCGCGAGCGCGCCCGCGGCAGCGCCCGCCGCTTTGCCGACGGGCGGAACGCCCATCCTCGTCGAGACCGATGTCTACCGTGCCGAGATCAGCACGCTGGGCGGCGACTTGCGGCGCCTGGAATTCCTCCATCACCGCGCCGTCGAGGACGAGAAAAAGAATTTTGTCCTCTTTGAACAGCGGCCAGATCACGTCTACGTCGCTCAATCGGGGCTAACTGGCGGCGAACTACCCAATCATTTGACGCCGTTCACCGCGCAGGCGACGCAATACAAGCTGGCGGCAGGGTCGAATACGGTGGAAGTGCGGCTCGAAGCTGCGCCGGTGAACGGTGTGAAGGTGGCGAAGATCTACCGCTTTCACCGCGGCAGCTACCTGATCGACGTTGCTTTCGAGATCACCAATGGCGGCTCGGCGGCGATACAGCCGTTCGTCTATACGCAGGTGCTCCGCGACGACAAGCCGCCGGCGGGCGACTCGTCCATGGTCCCGACCTTCACCGGCGTGGGCGTCTATACCGAAGCCGAGAAATTCCACAAGGTTCCGTTCTCGGACATCGAAAAGAACAAGGCGTCGTATCCGAAGTCGAGCAACGACGGCTGGATCGCGATGCTCCAGCATTACTTCCTCGCGGCGTGGCTGCCCAAGAACGGCTCGCCGCGCGAGTTCTACGCGCGCAAGCTCGACAATCAGAATCTCTACGCCGCGGGCGTGAAAGTGCCGGCGCCGGCGATCCAGCCGGGCGCCACGGCCACGGTCGACGTCCCGCTCTACGCCGGGCCGCAGGAGCAGGACCGGCTCGCCCAGATCGCGCCCGGGCTCGATCTGTCGGTCGACTACGGCTGGCTCACGGTCATCGCAGTGCCGCTTTTCTGGATCCTGTCGAAGATCTACGCCTTCGTCGGCAACTGGGGCGCGGCGATCATCATCCTCACGGTGATCATCAAGCTGCTCTTCTATCCGCTGTCGGAAGCAAGCTACAAGTCGATGGCGAAGATGCGCGTCGTCGCGCCGAAGCTCCAGCGCCTGAAGGAGCAGTACGGCGACGACCGCCAGCGCATGCAGCAGGCGATGATGGAGCTCTACAAGACCGAGAAGATCAATCCGCTCGGGGGCTGCCTGCCGATCGTCGTCCAGATCCCGGTCTTCATCTCGCTCTACTGGGTGCTCCTCGCGAGCGTGGAGCTGCGGCACGCGCCCTTCATGCTCTGGATTCACGATCTCTCGCGGCCCGATACGCTCTTCGGCACGTGGTTCGGAGCGCCGATCGGGCTCCTGCCCATCCTGATGGGCGCGACCATGATCATCCAGACCCGCCTCAACCCTGAACCGCCCGATCCGGTGCAGGCGAAGGTCATGAAGATCATGCCGATCGCGTTCTCGGTATTCTTCTTCTTCTTCCCGGCGGGTCTGGTGCTCTACTGGCTCGTCAACAACGTGCTCTCCATCCTCCAGCAATGGAACATCAACCGCAGGCTCGGAGGCCCCGCGAAGCCCGCGGCGGCGAAGAAGAGCTAAGCCGTGAAGCCCGCCACCGCGGCGGCTGACGGCGTCCCGATGCGCGAACGGGACACCATCGCCGCCATCTCCACGGCGCCGGGGCGGGGCGGCATCGGCATCGTCCGCGTTTCCGGTCAAGCCCTCGGCGCCTTCGCCGAGGCGTTGACCGGAAGCGCGCCGACGCCGCGGCGCACGGCCTTGCGGGTCTTCCGCGACGCGGCCGGCGAACCGATCGACGAAGGCATCGCGGTTTACTTCGCGGCGCCCCGTTCCTACACCGGCGAAGACGTCCTCGAGCTCCACGGCCACGGCGGCCCCGTCGTGCTGCGCCTCCTGCTGCAGCGCTGCGTGGAGCTCGGCGCGCGTGTTGCCGAGCCCGGCGAGTTCACGCGGCGCGCTTTCCTGAACGGCAAGCTCGATCTCGCGCAGGCCGAAGGCGTGATCGACCTCATCGATGCCTCGACCGCGCAGGCGGCGCGCTGTGCGGTGCGCTCGTTACAGGGCGAATTCTCGGCGCGGGTGCATGCGCTCGATGCCGCGATCGTCGAATTGAGGATGCTGGTCGAGGCGACGCTCGACTTTCCGGAAGAAGAGATCGACAGCCTCGATCGGGAGGACGCTGCGCGCCGGCTCGCGTCGCTGCGCAGCCTGCTCGATGAGGTCCTGCGCGCGGCGCGCCAGGGCAGCCTCATGCGCGAAGGCCTGCATGTGGTGCTCGCCGGACCGCCGAACGTCGGCAAGTCGAGCCTGCTGAACCGTCTGGCAGGGGAGGAGCTTGCCATCGTCACCGACGTTCCGGGCACGACGCGCGACACGATCCGCCAGGCGATCGATCTCGGCGGCGTGCCCGCGTATATCGTCGACACCGCAGGCTTGCGGGAATCGGACGACCCGGTGGAGAAGATCGGGATCGAGCGCACGTGGAAGGCGATCGACGAAGCGGACGCGTTGGTCCTGCTCACCGACGTCACTCGTTCGGACGACGCCGCTCGCGATCGACTCGTCGAGCGCATTCCGCCCGAAGTGCCGCGAATCCGCGTGATCAACAAGATCGATCTCACGGGGGACACGCCGGGGGTCGACCCGACGCAGGACGGTGCGGTGGTCCGCCTGTCCGCGCGGAGCGGCGCGGGAATCGAGGACCTGCGGCAGGTGCTGCTCGCGATCGCCGGCTGGGAAGGACGTGCGGAAACGGCGTTTCTCGCGCGCGAGCGGCACCTGCAGGCGCTGCGCGCCGCGTCCGAGCACCTCGGACGGGCGCACGACCAACAGCGGACGGTAGAGCTTTTCGCCGAAGAGCTGCGGCTCGCGCACGAGCGCCTGGCCGCCATCGTCGGCGAATTCACCGCGGACGATCTTCTGGGCGAGATTTTCTCTAGATTCTGCATCGGTAAGTGACGCGTCGGCAGGCGCGTCATCCCGGACCTGTCCGCGGTAGCGGACTCGATCCGGGATTCCATGGTGATTTGATTCAGGCCAGAGCAAATGTTCCACGTGAAACATGAGGCCTCGCGCCCATGTTCCACGTGAAACATCGCCGGCAGCGGTAGTGCCGAAGTTCTAAATCCGCTATCATTCCGCCCCCGAAGGACCACACTTCGCCCATGTCGCAAGCGCTTGAAAAATTTGACGTTATCGTTGTCGGCGGCGGCCATGCAGGCACCGAGGCGGCGTTGGCGAGCGCGCGCATGGGCTGTTCGACGCTGCTGCTGACCCACAACGTCGAGACGCTGGGCCAGATGTCGTGCAATCCGTCGATCGGCGGCATCGGCAAGGGCCACCTGGTCAAGGAAGTCGATGCCTTGGGCGGCGCGATGGCCGCCGCCACCGACGAAGCCGGCATCCAGTTCCGCATCCTCAATTCGCGCAAGGGCCCCGCGGTCCGCGCGACCCGTGCCCAGGCCGACCGGGTGCTCTACAAGCAGGCGATCCGGCGGCGGCTCGAAAATCAACCGAACCTGCGCATTTTTCAGCAGGCGGTCGATGACCTCGTTCTGGACGGCGACCGCGTGGTCGGCGCGGTCACCCAGATCGGCGTGCGCTTCGAAGCGAGGGCGATCGTCCTGACCACCGGGACGTTCCTTTCCGGGCTGATTCACGTCGGGCTCCAGAACTATCAAGGCGGTCGGGCAGGGGATCCGCCGGCGGTCGGCCTCGCGCGACGCCTCCGCGAGCTGAATCTCCCGGTCGGACGGCTCAAAACCGGCACGCCGCCGCGCATCGACGGCCGCAGCATCGATTTCGCGGCGATGACCGAGCAGCCCGGCGACGACCCGGCGCCGGTGTTCTCCTTTCTGGGGTCGGTTTCGCAGCACCCGCAGCAGCTGCCGTGCTGGATCACTCACACCAACGCGCGCACGCACGACATCATCCGCGGCGGTCTCGACCGCTCGCCGATGTTCACCGGCGTCATCGAAGGCGTGGGCCCGCGCTACTGTCCGTCGATCGAAGACAAGATCCATCGCTTCGCAGACAAGGCGTCGCACCAGATCTTCCTCGAGCCCGAAGGGCTGACGGTCAACGAGTTCTATCCGAACGGAATTTCGACGAGCCTGCCGTATGACGTGCAGTTCGAGCTCGTGCGCTCCATCGACGGCCTCGAGCACGCGAACATCACGCGGCCGGGCTACGCGATCGAGTACGACTACCTCGATCCGCGCGCGCTGAAAGCGTCTCTCGAATCCAAGGTGATCGCCGGATTGTTCCTCGCCGGACAGATCAACGGCACGACGGGCTACGAGGAAGCCGCCGCGCAGGGGCTGCTCGCGGGTCTCAATGCGGCGCGTGCGGCGAAGGCCGCGGAGCCCTGGAGCCCCCGACGCGACGAAGCGTATCTGGGCGTACTGGTCGACGATCTCATCACGCGCGGGGTGTCCGAGCCTTACCGCATGTTCACCAGCCGCGCCGAATATCGCCTTCAGCTCCGGGAGGACAACGCCGACCTGCGCCTGACCGAAGCCGGCCGCAAGCTCGGCCTCATCGGCGATGCGCGCTGGGCCGCGTTCGAGGCCAAGCGCGAAGCGATCGCCCGCGAGCAGGCGCGGCTGAAAGCGACCTGGGTGAACCCGAAGATCGTCAGCGTCGACGAGGCGACGCGCGTTCTCGGTCAGCCGCTCGAGCGCGAATACACGCTGCAGTCGCTGCTGCGCCGGCCCGACGTCACGTATGCATCGCTGATGACGCTGCCCGGCGCCGGCCCGGGTCTCACGGACGCGCAGGCCGCCGAGCAGGTCGAGATCCAGGCGAAGTATCACGGCTACATCGAGCGCCAGAAGGAAGAGATCGAGCGCAACCTCGACAACGAGAACGCGCGCCTTCCCCCGGATATCGATTACCGGACGGTGCGCGGGCTCTCGATCGAGGTGCAGCAGAAGCTCAACCAGCACCGGCCCGAGACGCTGGGGCAGGCGGCGCGCATCTCCGGCGTCACGCCGGCGGCTATCTCGATCCTCCTCGTGCACTTGAAGCGCGGCTTCGCCGAGACTGAACAGAAATCGGCATGAGCGGCGAGCGCAGGCTCGCGAGCGGGCTCGAGAAGCTGGGGTTACCCGCGTCCGGCGATGTACCGGACAAGTTGCTCCGATACGTCGCGCTGATCGCGAAATGGAATCGGGTGTACAACCTGACGGCAGTGCGCGATCAGGGCGACATGGCCTGCGTCCATATACTGGACAGCTTGGCGGTGTTGCCGCACCTGAAGGGGCGCACGCTGCTCGACGTGGGCAGCGGTGCGGGGCTGCCCGGCATACCGCTCGCGATCGCACGGCCCGACCTCGAGGTGACTTTGCTCGACAGCAACCAGAAGAAGACGAGCTTCCAGCAGCAGGCGGCGATCGAGCTTTCGCTCGCGAACGTGTGCGCGGTCAACGTCAGGGTGGAAAGTTGGGACCCGGCGCAGCGCTTCGACGTGGTCATCTCGCGCGCCTTCGCGGAGATCGCCGATTTCGTATCGGCGGCGGGGAGATTGTGTGCCGACGGCGGCGTGCTCGTCGCGATGAAAGGGATATCTCCGGATGAAGAGCTTTCGCGTATGCCGGCGGCATACCGCGCGCGGGCGGTCGTGCCGCTCGCCGTTCCCGGCGTCGACGCCGAAAGGCATCTCGTGCTGATCGAGCGCGCCGCATGAGCCGCATACTCGCGGTCACCAACCAGAAAGGCGGCGTCGGGAAGACGACGACGAGCGTCAATCTCGCCGCGAGCCTCGGCGCCGCGAAGCGCCGCGTGCTGCTCGTCGACCTCGATCCGCAGGGCAACGCGACGATGGGGAGCGGCATCGACAAACGCTCGCTCCAGTCCACCGTCTATCAAGTCCTCATCGGCGAGCGGTCGGCTGCGGACGTGCGGGTGCGCGCGCCCTCCGGCGAGTACGACGTCCTCCCGGCCAACCGCGAGCTTGCCGGCGCGGAAGTGGAGATGGTGGACATCGAGCGCCGCGAGATCCGGCTCAAGGAAGCGCTCGCGCCGATCAGCGATCAGTACGATTTCGTGCTGCTCGACTGTCCGCCCGCGCTCAACCTGCTGACGGTCAACGGGCTCACCGCCGCGAACGCGGTGATGATCCCCATGCAGTGCGAGTACTACGCGCTCGAAGGGCTGTCGGATCTGGTCGAGACGGTGAAGAAGGTGCGCGCGCATCTCAACCCGACGCTCGAGATCGAAGGCTTGCTGCGCACGATGTACGACCCGCGCAACACCCTCGCGCAGCAGGTGTCGGCGCAGCTCATCCAGCATTTCGGCGACAAGGTCTATCGCACCGTCATCCCGCGCAACATCCGGCTCGCGGAAGCGCCTAGCCACGGGCTGCCGGTGCTCGGCTTCGACAAGTCTTCAAAAGGCGCCCAGGCCTATCTCGCGCTCGCGGGCGAGATGCTCAACCGCACGGCGCAGCTGCAAGAGGTATCGTGATGGTGAAACCCAAGGGGCTGGGACGCGGTCTCGACGCGCTGCTCGGCGGCGGCATCGACGACAAACCGGCGCCGGCCAAGGAGGCGCAGGACGGATTGCGCACGCTGGGGATCGACGAGCTTCAGCCCGGCAAATACCAGCCGCGCTCGATCATGGACGAAGCGCCGCTGGCGGAGCTCGCCGAGTCGATCAAGAGCCAGGGCATCATGCAGCCCATACTCGTGCGGCCGCTCAGGGACGGCGGCTACGAGATCGTCGCCGGCGAGCGCCGCTGGCGCGCGGCGCGGCTCGCCGGTCTGACGGCGGTGCCGACGCTGGTCAAGGACATCCCCGACCAGCAGGCGCTGGCCGCCGCGCTCATCGAGAACATCCAGCGCGAGGACCTGAATCCGCTCGAAGAGGCGCTGGGCATCCAGCGGCTCACCCAGGAATTCGGTCTCACGCACCAGCAGATCGCCGAGACGCTCGGCCGCTCGCGCACCGCGGTCACCAATTTGCTGCGGCTGCTCGAGCTCGCACCGCCCGTTCGCGAGCTGCTCGCGGAAGGAAAGATCGACATGGGCCACGCGCGCGCGCTGCTCGCGCTGCCGGTGACCCGGCAGATCGAGCTCGCGCGCGTGGCGGCGGCCAAAGGCCTCACCGTGCGGGACGTCGAGCAGCGGGTCGCCGACGCGCAGAAAAGTCCGGATCGCGAGACGCCGAAGCGCCGCGTCGACCGCGACGTCGCGCGGCTCGAAGAGGAATGGTCGCAGCGGCTGGGCACCAGCGTCGAGATCAAGAGCAAAGGCAAGCGCGGCGGCAAGCTCGTCGTGTCTTATCGCACCCTGGACGAGCTCGATCAGCTCCTCGCGCGCTTAGGGTCCGCTTAAGCGGCATCGGGTCCAAAGTCCAATAGCAGCCACGCGCCGCCCGTCGTAGCGTATGCGCGCGAACCGGTCTTTCGCCGTACAGCCTTTTGACTAGCGTCGACGCAACCCCGTATAATTCCACGGTTTTATTGCGGGTGATAACGCGCGTGGCACTGCTGATCGAAGGCAGGCCGATCCGCACCGTCCTCAAGTGGCAGTGTTATGCGACTGCCGCGATCGCATTAATCGCCGGAATCCTGATGGGCTTGCCGGGCGCGCTCTCCGCGCTCCTCGGCGGTCTCGTCAACATCACGGCGGGTGCGGTATTCGGTGTGGTGGCGACGCACAGCAGGAAGCGCACCGCAGGCGAGGCGCTCATCGCGATGATGCGCGCCGAAGCGGGCAAGGTGGCCCTCATCGTCGTCCAGCTCTGGCTGGTTCTGGCGTACGTGAAGCCCCTGCTGCTCGCTCCGTTCTTCGGGACGTTCGTCCTCACGGTGATCTTCTTCAGCGCGGCGATCTTCGTGCGCGAGCGCGGACGCGGACGCAATTGAGCAGATGCAGCGGGCGGCACAGCAGGTAACAGCTAAAAAGCGGGATTCAAGATGGCGGCGGAACAAGCACTCACTCCGACTTCATACATCGGACACCACCTCACGTTTCAGAAGATCTCGTTCGGCGATTCGCCGTTCTGGGACCTCTACATCGACAGCCTCTTCACCTCGATCTTCCTCGGTATCGTCGCCTTCGGCTTCATGTGGCTCGTCGTGCGCAACGCCACCGCGGGCGTTCCGGGCAAGCGACAGGCCTTCGTCGAGCTCACGGTGAACTTCGTCGACGACCAGGTCAAAGGCATCTACCACGGCAGCCGTCACTTCATAACGCCGCTCGCGGTCACGGTGTTCGTGTGGGTGATCCTGATGAACGCGATGGACTTCCTGCCCGTCGACATCATGGCGCTGTTCTACGAGCACGTCCTGCATCAGCACAACTGGCGACAGGTGCCGACCGCCGACGTCAACACCACCTTCGCGCTCGCGCTGTCGGTGTGGGTGCTGATGATCTTCTACAGCATCAAGGTCAAAGGGATCGGCGGCTGGGTCCACGAGCTCTTCACGGCGCCCTTCGGCAAGAACCCGCTGCTGTGGCCGGCGAACTTCCTGTTCAACATGGTCGAGTACATCTCCAAGCCGCTCTCGCACAGCCTGCGTCTCTTCGGAAACATGTACGCGGGCGAGATCATCTTCCTGCTGCTCTGGCTGTGGGCTTCGACCAGCCTCTACGGCACGATCTTCGGCTCCGTGCTCGGCCTGGGCTGGGCGATCTTCCACATCCTGATCGTCGCGCTGCAGGCGTTCATTTTCATGATGCTCACGATCGTCTATCTGTCGATGGCCCACGAAAGCCACTGACGCGTTTCAAAACCAACCCGCTCGAAAGTAACGAAAGGAAAGAAGATGGAAAAGATGCAACTTCTGGCCATGATCCAGGCTTACACCAGCATCGGGATCGGCCTCATGATCGGTCTCGGCGCCGCCGGCGCGTGTATCGGCATCGGCATCATGTGCTCGCGCTTCCTCGAAGCCGGCGCCCGCCAGCCCGAGCTCATCCCGGCGCTCCAGGCGAAAGTGTTCCTGCTCCTCGGCCTGATCGACGCGTCGTTCATCATCGGCGTCGGTCTCGCGATGCTGTTCGCGTTCGGCAACCCGCTGCTCGCCGTCGTCAGCTAATCACGAACCGCTTCGCGTCGCGATACGGCGGCGCGTGAGGACGCTATGAACATCAATCTCACATTGCTCGCGCAGGCCATCACCTTCGCGCTCTTCATCTGGTTCACCGCCAAGTTCGTGTGGCCGCATCTCGCCAACGCGATCGACGCGCGCCAGAAGCAGATCGCCGAAGGGCTCGCGGCCGCCGAGCGCGGCAAGCAGGACCTGCAGCAGGCCGCGGTGCGCACCGAGGCGATGCTCAAGGAAGCGCGCGACAAGGCGCAGGAGATCATGGCGCAGGCCGAGAAGCGGGCGAGCCAGATCGTCGAGGAAGCCAAGCTCGCCGCGAACGAAGAAGGCTCGCGCCTCGTCGCCGCCGCCAAGGCCGAGATCGACCAGGAAGTCTCGCGCGCCCGCGAGTCGCTGCGTCAGCAGGTCGCCTCGCTCGCCGTCGCCGGCGCGGAGCAGATCCTGCGCCGCGAGGTCGATCAGAAGACGCACGCGGACCTGCTCGCCAGCGTGCAGAGCCAGCTCTAAGCCATGGCCGAGCTCGCAACCATCGCCCGGCCCTACGCCGAAGCGGCGTTCAGGATCGCGCTCGAGAGCAACGATCTCACGCGCTGGTCGGACACGCTGGCGCTGCTCGACGCGGCGGTCTCCGACGAGAGCCTCGCCTCGCGCCTCCACGATCCCAACGTGTCCGACACGGCGCTCGAAAGCGTCCTGCTCGGCGCGTTCGGCGAGCGCCTCGACGGCCCCGGCCGCAACTTCGTGCAGGTGCTGATCGCCAACGGCAGGCTCGGGCTCGTCGGCGAGATCCGCGCCCAGTACGAGGAGCTCAGGCGCGAGCACGAAGGCGTGCTCGAAGCGCGCATCGTCTCGGCCATGCCGATCGACGACGCGCAGGTGCGCCCGCTCGTCTCGGCCCTGGAAGCCAAATACAAGCGTCGCGTGAACGTCGCGGTCGAAGTCGACCCCGCGCTCATCGGCGGCGCCCGCATCCTCGTCGGCGACAAGGTCATCGACGCCACGGTGCGCGGACGGCTCGACGCGATGCGCGCCGCGCTCGCGCACTAACGTTAGGGAGTAAAGCATGCAACTCAATCCTTCCGAGATCAGCGAGCTCATCAAGAGCCGGATTCAGAACCTCGGCGGCACGATCGAAGCGCGTACGCAGGGCACGGTGATCTCGGTCACCGACGGTATCTGCCGCATCCACGGGCTCGCCGACGTCATGGCGGGCGAGATGCTCGAGTTCCCCGGCAACACCTTCGGCCTCGCGCTCAACCTCGAGCGCGACTCGGTGGGCGCGGTGGTGCTCGGCGAGTACGAGCACATCACCGAAGGCGACATCGTCAAGACGACCGGCCGCATTCTCGAAGTGCCCGTCGGAACCGAGCTGATCGGCCGCGTGGTCGACGCCCTCGGCCAGCCGATCGACGGCAAGGGCCCGGTCAACGCCAAGATGACCGACGTCATCGAGAAAGTGGCGCCGGGCGTGATCGCGCGTAAGTCGGTGTCGCAGCCGGTGCAGACCGGCCTGAAGGCGATCGACTCGATGGTGCCGATCGGCCGCGGCCAGCGCGAGCTGATCATCGGCGACCGCCAGACCGGCAAGACCGCGGTGGCCGTCGACGCGATCATCAACCAGAAGGGCAAGGACCTGATCTGCGTGTACGTCGCGGTCGGCCAGAAAGCCTCGACGATCAAGAACGTGATCCGCAAGCTCGAAGAGCACGGCGCGATGGATTACACCATCGTCGTCGCCGCCTCGGCTTCGGACTCGGCCGCGATGCAGTACATCGCCCCCTACTCCGGCTGCACCATGGGCGAGTACTTCCGCGACCGCGGCCAGGACGCCCTCATCATCTACGACGACCTGACCAAGCAGGCGTGGGCGTATCGCCAGATCTCGCTGCTGCTGCGCCGACCCCCGGGCCGCGAAGCGTATCCCGGCGACGTGTTCTACCTCCACTCGCGCCTGCTCGAGCGCGCCGCGCGCGTGAACGAGGAATACGTCGAGAAGTTCACCAAGGGCGAAGTCAAGGGCAAGACCGGCTCGCTCACCGCGCTGCCCGTCATCGAGACGCAGGCCGGCGACGTGACCGCGTTCGTGCCGACCAACGTGATCTCGATCACCGACGGCCAGATCTTCCTGGAGACCGACCTCTTCAACGCCGGTATCCGTCCCGCGATCAACGCCGGCATCTCGGTGTCGCGAGTCGGCGGCGCGGCTCAGACCAAGGTCATCAAGAAGCTCGGCGGCGGCGTGCGTCTGGCGCTCGCGCAGTATCGCGAGCTCGCGGCCTTCGCGCAGTTCGCGTCCGACCTCGACGAAGCCACCCGCAAGCAGCTCGAGCGCGGCCGCATGGTCACCGAGCTCATGAAGCAGCCGCAGTACGAGCCGCTCCAGGTCTGGGAGATGGCGCTGACGCTGTTCGCGGTGAACAACGGCTACTTCGACGACATCGACGTCAAGAAAGCGCTGTCGGCCGAGAAGTCGATGCGCGACTACGTCAAGGGCAAGTACGGCGATCTCGTGCAGCGCATCGAGGACACCAAGGACCTGTCGAAGGACGACGAGGACAAGCTGCAGGCGGCGATGAAGGACTGGAAACAGAGCGCGACGTTCTAAACAGCTCGTCATTCCGGACGCGCCGACGGCGCGATCCGGAATCCATTTTGACCTCAACAATGGATCCCCGCCTTCGCGGGGATGACGTTCCGGGCGTCGCCCGTCACGTCAATTAAGGAACAGCAATGCCTGGATCCAAAGAGATCCGCACCAAGATCAAGAGCGTGCAGAACACGCGCAAGATCACCAAGGCGATGGAGATGGTCGCCGCGTCCAAGATGCGCCGTGCGCAGGAGCGCATGCGCATGGCGCGTCCGTACGGCGAGAAGATCCGCAACATCGCCGCGCACATCAGCCACGCCAACCCCGAGTACCGCCATCCGTTCCTGACCGACAAGGACACGGTCAAGCGCATCGGCATCATCGTGGTCACCGCCGACAAGGGCCTGTGCGGCGGTCTCAACACCAACGTGCTGCGCCTCGCCCTCAACAAGATCCGCGAGTGGGAAGGCGAGGGCGAGCAGATCGACGCGTGCGCGATCGGCAGCAAGGGGCTCGGCTTCCTCCAGCGCCTCGGCGCGAACGTGATCTCCCACGTCACCGGCATCGGCGACCGTCCGCAGATGGACAAGCTGATCGGCGCGGTGAAGGTGATGCTCGACGGTTACATCGAGAACCGCTTCGACCGCCTCGTGATCTTCTACACGCGCTTCATCAACACGATGAAGCAGGAGCCGGTGATGGAGCAGCTCCTGCCGCTCTCCACCGAGCAGATCGCGGTGTCGCAGGAAGCCGCGGCCGCGACGCCCACCGGGGCATGGGATTACATCTACGAGCCGGATGCGGGGCTCGTGCTCGAAGAGACGCTGAAGCGCTACATCGAGGCGCTCATCTACCAGGCGGTCGCGGAGAACATGGCCTCCGAGCAGTCGGCGCGGATGGTGGCGATGAAAGCGGCGTCGGACAACGCCGGCAACGTCATCGACGAGCTCACGCTGGTCTACAACAAGTCGCGCCAGGCATCGATCACGAAGGAGCTTTCGGAGATCGTGGGCGGCGCGGCCGCGGTTTAAACGAATACAGCACAGTCAGGACTACCTACATATGGCACAAGCTCAGACAGCAGGCACGATCGTCCAGTGCATCGGCGCCGTCATCGACGTCGAATTCCCGCGCAACGCGATGCCCCGCGTTTTCGACGCGCTCCGCCTCGACGCCGAGGACTCGCAGCTCACCCTCGAAGTGCAGCAGCAGCTCGGCGACGGCGTGGTGCGCACCATCGCCCTCGGCTCCACCGACGGCCTGCGCCGCGGGCTGAAAGTGGTCAGCACCGGCGCGCCGATCTCGGTGCCGGTGGGCGCCAAGACCCTTGGCCGCATCATGGACGTGCTCGGCCGCCCGATCGACGAGAAAGGCGACATCGGCGCCGAGAAGACCGCGTCGATCCACCGCAAGGCGCCCGAGTTCGACGAGCTCGCGCCTTCGCAGGACCTGCTCGAGACCGGCATCAAGGTTATCGACCTGGTCTGCCCGTTCGCCAAGGGCGGTAAGGTCGGCCTGTTCGGCGGCGCCGGCGTGGGCAAGACCGTGAACATGATGGAGCTGATCCGCAACATCGCGATCGAGCACTCGGGCTACTCGGTGTTCGCCGGCGTCGGCGAGCGCACCCGCGAGGGCAACGACTTCTATCACGAGATGACCGAGTCGAACGTTCTCGACAAGGTGGCGCTGGTCTACGGCCAGATGAACGAACCGCCCGGCAACCGCCTGCGCGTCGCGCTGACCGGCCTCACCATGGCGGAGTACTTCCGCGAT
This sequence comes from Burkholderiales bacterium, assembly GCA_036262035.1. Classification (NCBI taxonomy): domain Bacteria; kingdom Pseudomonadati; phylum Pseudomonadota; class Betaproteobacteria; order Burkholderiales; species Burkholderiales bacterium. The sequence goes on from DATAJS010000010.1 coordinate 124,657, forward strand.
GAAGGCCGCGACGTGCTGTTCTTCGTCGACAACATCTACCGCTACACCCTCGCCGGCACCGAAGTGTCCGCGCTGCTCGGCCGGATGCCCTCGGCGGTGGGTTACCAGCCGACCCTGGCGGAAGAGATGGGCCGTCTCCAGGAGCGCATCACCTCGACCAAGACCGGCTCGATCACCTCGATCCAGGCGGTGTACGTGCCCGCGGACGACCTGACCGACCCCTCGCCGGCGACGACCTTCGGTCACCTCGACTCGACGATCGTGCTGTCGCGAGACATCGCGGCGCTCGGCATCTACCCCGCGGTGGATCCGCTCGATTCGACCTCGCGCCAGCTCGACCCGCACGTCGTGGGCGAGGAGCACTACGAAGTCGCGCGCGCGGTGCAGTCGACGCTCCAGCGCTACAAGGAGCTGCGCGACATCATCGCGATTCTCGGCATGGACGAGCTCTCGCCCGAGGACAAGCTCGCGGTGTCCCGCGCCCGGAAAATCCAGCGCTTCCTGTCGCAGCCGTTCTTCGTCGCGGAAGTGTTCACCGGGTCGCCCGGTAAATACGTCTCGCTCAAGGACACGATCAAGGGCTTCAAGATGATCGTGAACGGCGAGTGCGACGCTCTCCCCGAGCAGGCCTTCTACATGGTCGGCGCGATCGAGGAAGCGTTCGAGAAAGCGAAGACCCTTCAGTGAAACGTGAAAAGTGAAATGTGAAACGTGGACCTGACGCGGACCTCGAATCCGTTTCACGTTTCACGTTTTACGTTTCACCTCGAAAGCCATGGCAACTAATACCATCCACGTGGACGTCGTCAGCGCCGAAGAGTCGATCTACTCGGGCGAGGCGGAATTCGTCGTGCTGCCGGGTGAAGGCGGCGAGCTCGGGATCTATCCGCGCCACACCCCCCTCATGACCCGCATCCGCGCGGGGCAGGTGCGCATCAAGCCGGCGGGCGGCGGTGCCGAAGAGCTGATCTTCGTCGCGGGCGGCATCCTGGAAGTCCAACCCAAAGCGATCACCGTGCTCGCCGACACGGCGATCCGCGGTCACGACCTCGATGAGGCGAAGGCGCTCGAAGCCAAGCGCCACGCCGAGGAGGCGATGGCGAACCGCTCCGGCAAGCTCGAGATCGCGAGGGCGCAGGCGGAGCTCGCGACCGCGGTCGCGCAGCTCGCGGCGATCCAGAAGCTGCGCGGTCGGCGCTGAGCGTCGTCAAGCTCGCGTTCGTGCGATATCTCACGAACGTCGCACGGAAAGGCGGCCGCAGGGCCGCCTTTTTGCATTTCCAGAGCGGCACAAGTGCGCTGTCCCCGGCAGGTCCACATAGACCCTATGAGATAATTTCCAGATGGCCGTGAACGTCGTCATCCTTGCCGCGGGTCAGGGCAAGCGCATGCATTCGCAACTGCCCAAGGTGCTTCATCCGCTGGCGGGCAGGCCGATGATCGAGCACGTGATCGCGGCCGCCGACGTGCTCGCGCCGCGGCAGGTGTGCGTGGTTTACGGCCACGGCGGTGAACGGGTGCGCGAAGCGCTCGCCCGGCCCGAGCTCGCTTTTGCGCGGCAGGAGCCTCAGCTCGGCACCGGGCACGCGGTTCAGCAGGCGCTGCCGGTCCTGAGCGATGCCGACGTCACCGTCGTGTTGTACGGCGACGTTCCGCTGATTCGCGGCGAGACCTTGAAGCGGCTCGTCGCCGACGCGCGCGACGGCGTCGCGGTGCTCACCGCGACGCTCGACGATCCGTTCGGTTACGGCCGCATCATCCGCAGGCAGGACGGCCGCGTCGCCGCGATCGTCGAGGAGAAGGACGCTTCGCAAGCCCAGCGCGCGATCCGCGAGATCAACACCGGGCTCATGGCGCTGCCGACGGCCAAGCTCGAGCGCTGGCTCGGGCGGCTGGAGAACAACAACGCGCAGCGCGAGTACTATCTCACCGATGTGGTGAAGCTCGCTCAGGGCGACGGCGTGCCGGTGGTCGCGGTCGAGGTCGCCGATACCGCCGAGACGCTGGGCGTGAACAGCCGCGCGCAGCTCGCGCAACTCGAGCGCATCTACCAGCGTGCGTGCGCCGACCGCCTGCTCGAAAAAGGCGTCGCGCTCGCCGACCCGGCGCGCATCGACGTGCGCGGCTCCCTCACCTGCGGCGCGGACGTGTATATCGACGTCAACTGCGTCTTCGAAGGCACGGTGAGCCTCGCCGACGGCGTCAGCATCGGACCGAATTGCGTGATCAAGGACGTCTCGATCGCACCCGGCACCAGGGTCGAAGCGTTCTGCCATCTCGATTCGGCCGCGATCGGCGCCAACTGCAAGCTCGGTCCTTACGCGCGCATCCGTCCCGGGACGCGGCTCGCCGAGGACGTGCACATCGGCAACTTCGTGGAAGTGAAGGCGAGCGAGATCGCGACCGGCTCGAAAGCGAACCACCTCGCGTATATCGGCGACAGCAGCGTCGGGCGCAACGTCAACGTCGGCGCAGGCACCATCACGTGCAACTACGACGGCGCCAACAAGCATCGCACGATCATCGAGGACGACGTGTTCATCGGCTCCGACACGCAGCTCGTCGCGCCGGTGACGGTGCGCAAAGGCGCGACCATAGGCGCAGGCGCGACGATCACGCGCGAAGTGCCCGAGGGCGCGCTCGCGCTCACGCGGGTGAAGCAATCGACCATCGAGGGCTGGAAGCGGCCCGTGAAGAAAAAGGCCTGACGCTATGTGCGGCATCGTGGGCGCCATCGCGCGCCGTAACGTCGTTCCCATCCTGCTCGAAGGCCTGAAGCGGCTCGAATATCGCGGCTACGATTCGGCGGGCATCGCCGTGGTGAACGGCAGCCTCAAGCGGCTGCGCAGCACCGGCCGCGTGGCCGAGCTTTCGAAGCGCGCCGAGACCGACAAGCTCGACGGCCCCGTCGGCATCGCGCACACGCGCTGGGCGACGCACGGCGTGCCTTCGGAGCGCAACGCGCACCCGCACGTGTCGGGCGGCATCTCGGTCGTGCACAACGGCATCATCGAGAACCACGAAGAAGTGCGCTCGCGGCTGCAGCGCGAGGGCTACGTCTTCGCTTCGGACACCGATACCGAGGTGATCGCTCACCTCATCCATTCCAAGCTGAAAGACGGCGCCGCTCTGCTCGAAGGCACGCGTCAGGCGGTGGGCGAGCTCACCGGCGCGTACGCGATCGCGGTCGTCGACGAGAAAGACCCGAGCCGCCTCGTCGTCGCGCGCATGGGCGCGCCGCTGCTCCTCGGCCTCGGCCAGGGCGAGAACTTCGCGGCCTCCGACGCATCCGCGCTGGTGCAGGTCACGCAAAACGTCGTCTATCTCGAAGAGGGCGACCTCGCCGAGATCACCCTCGACCGCGCGCGCGTCGTCGACACCGACGGCCGCGACGTCGAGCGCCCGGTGCACGTCTCCAGCCTGACCTCCGCCGAGGTGGAGCTGGGGCAATACAAGCACTACATGCAGAAGGAGATTTTCGAGCAGCCGATGGCGGTGGCGAACACGCTCGAGCTCGTGGTCAACGCGCGCGGCGTGACGCCGCAGCTCTTCGGAGCGGATGCCGAGCGCGTCCTGAAAGAAGTCGACAGCGTGCTCATCCTCGCGTGCGGTACGAGCTATCACGCGGGCATGGTCGCCAAGTACTGGCTCGAGTCGCTGGCGTGTATCCCGTGCAACGTCGAGATCGCGAGCGAGTACCGCTACCGCGAGTCGGTGCCGAACCCGAAGGCGCTGGTCGTGACGATCTCACAGTCGGGCGAGACCGCCGACACGCTCGCGGCGCTCGCGCATGCGAAGTCCCTCGGCCACCAGTACACCCTCACGATCTGCAACGCGCCGGAGTCGGCGCTGGTGCGCCAGTCGCAGCTGCGCTTCCTCACCCGCGCGGGTCCCGAGATCGGGGTCGCGTCGACCAAGGCGTTCACCACGCAGCTCGCGGCGCTGGTGCTGCTCACGATGACGCTCGCCAAGCTGCGCGGGCGCCTGACCGGCGAGCGCGAGACGCAGCTCATGCACTCGCTGCGCCACCTGCCGGCGGCGCTCACGCACGTGCTCGGCTGCGAGCCGGCCGTCGAAAAGTGGGCCGCACGGTTCGCGTCGCGCGACGACGCCCTCTTCCTCGGCCGCGGCATCCACTATCCGATCGCCATGGAAGGCGCGCTGAAGCTCAAGGAGATCTCGTACATCCACGCCGAGGCGTATGCCGCAGGAGAGCTCAAGCACGGGCCGCTCGCGCTGGTCGACAAGAACATGCCGGTGGTGGCGATCGCGCCCAAGGACGCGCTGTTCGAGAAGCTCAAGTCGAACCTGCAGGAAGTGCGCGCGCGCGGCGGCGAGCTCTACGTGTTCGCGGACGCGAACGCGGGGCTCACCGGCAGCGAAGGCGTCGAGGTGATCACGATGCCCGATCACGCGGGCATCCTCTCCCCCATCCTGCACACCATCCCGCTGCAGCTTCTCGCCTATCACGTGGCGCTGCACAAAGGGACGGACGTCGACAAGCCCCGCAACCTCGCCAAGTCGGTGACGGTCGAATAACTCCGCTACACTGCGTACTCCGCTTCGCACGGAGTACGCATGAGCACGCTCACCGTATCGCCCGAGGAATACGTCGAGATCGTCAATCTCTACGCGGCCTACAACCTGACGAGCGACGCCGGCGACGCGGAAGGCTACGCCGACTGCTTCATGGAGAACGGCGAGCATCACGGCACGTACGACGTGTACGGCCGCGCGGCGCTGATCGAATACAAGAAAGCCGACAAGGCCAAGCGCACCCATCTGTGGCGCCGTCACTGGAACGGCAGCCTGCACCTCGAGAAGATCGACGCCGGTACGATTCGCGGGCGCTGCTACTTCTTCGGCTACAACGGCGAGCCCGGCAGCCCGCCGACCATGACCCACGGCGGCGTCTACACCGACCTCATCCGCAAGGAAAACGGCCGCTGGAAGTTCGCCGAGCGGCGCATCGCGTTCGACTTCCCGTCGAAGTAGGCGCCGCATGGACGCGATCGAGAAGCCGTCCGCCGCAGCCGAAGGCATCGAGTATGCGAGCGTCGCCGAGCTCCATCGGCTGTATCGCGCGAAGAAGCTCTCCCCGGTCGAGGTCGTGAAGGCGCTGCACGCGCGCATCGACCGGTACGAGCCCTCGCTGCACGCGTTCGTGACGCCCTCGCCCGAGATCGCGCTCGAGCGCGCCCGCGCGTCCGAAGGCCGCATGGTGCGGGGCCAGCTGCTCGGTCCGCTCGACGGCATACCTTACGGTCTCAAGGACGTGATCGAGACCGCGGGACTGCGCACCACCGGCCAATCGAAGATCCTCGAGCACCACGTCCCCGCGCACGACGCATTCGTCGAAGCACGGATGAAAAGCGGCGGCGCGGTGCTGATGGGCAAGCTCACCACCTACGAGTTGGCTCACGGCGGACCGTCGTGGGACCTGCCGTGGCCGCCGGCGATGAACCCGTGGAAGCAAGGCTATCTGCCCGGCGGCACGAGCAGCGGCCCCGGCGCGGCGCTCGCCGCCGGCTTTCTGCCCGCTGCGATCGGCACCGATACCGGCGGCTCGATCCGCATGCCGGCCGCCTCGTGCGGCATCGCCGGCGTGAAGCCGACCTACGGCCTCGTCAGCCGGCGCGGCGTGCTGCCGAACACCTATTCCTTCGACGCCTGCGGTCCCATGGCGCGCAGCGTCGAAGACGCGGCGATGATGCTGGGCGTCATGGCCGGCTACGATGCGCAGGACATCAGCAGCGTGCAGCGCCCCGCCGCCGATTACGTACGCGATCTCGACGCCGGCCTCAAAGGCGTGCGCATCGGCTGGGTGCGCCACTGGTACGACGGGGACCCGACGTGCCACCCGGATATCCCGCCGGCGATGAACGCTGCCATGGAAACGCTGCGAGCGGCCGGCGCGATCGTCGAAGAGATCGAGCTCTCCGACCTCCTCGTCTACCAGGATTGCAAGACCACGATCTCGATCACCGAGATGTTCAGCGCCTACGAGCACGAGTTCAGGACACGGCCGCAGGACTTCGGCACGATGTTCCGCAACAAGGTGCTGCCCGGCGCGCTGATCCGCGCCGAAGACTACTTCCAGGCGCTGCGCCAGCGCACATGGCTGTGCGAGGAGCTCGCGCGCGCTTTCGCCGAATACGACGTGCTGGCGAGCGCCGGCTGGATGACGGTCGCCGAGAAAGCGAAACCCGACAAGCTCGACAAGTTCCTGCGCCCGCCCAACATCACGACGCCTTTCAACATCGGCGGGCAGCCCGCGATGAACCTCCCGTGCGGCATGAGCGCCGAAGGCCTGCCGATCAGCCTCCAGCTCGCCGCGCGCCACTTCGACGAAGCGCTGACGTTCCGCGTGGGCCACGCGTACCAGCGCGAGACCGACTGGCATACGCGCCGTCCGAGCGAAGGGCTGACGCAATGACCAAATCGTTCGTGAGACCGAATCCCGCGTCGCAGACGCTCAAGGAGCTGCCGCCGTCGAGCCGCGACGAGATACGCGGCATGGCGCGGGCGGCCGGGCTCGATCTCCCCGGGAAGCTCATGGAAGAGCTGTGCGATTCGTATCCGGCGTTCGAGGCGATGGTGAGACGCCTGCCGCGCGCGCGGCCGCGGTCAGACGAGCCCGCGCACGTCGCCGACGTCGAGCGCCTGGGCTCGACGCCGGGGCATCATTCGGGATAGCTTTTCCGCAGCTCTTCGGCGCTCTTGGAGAGGCCGTAGACGTCGAGGATCTCGGTCTCCTCAGAGAGGATCTCGAACATGTGCACCGCTTTGGCTGGGATATGGACGATAGCGCCCGCCTGCGCGATGCGTTCGGTGCCGTCCATCGTCACCTTGACGCCGCCGCGCAGGATCATCGAGACCTGTTCCGCATCGTGTGCGTGCGGCTTGCCGCGCGAGTTCGCTTTCACGATCACGCGCGTGAGCACCACGTTGTCGCCGACCCACGTCTTGCGCACCGTGCCGGTGTGCGTCGACACCATCGGATCCGCGACCGTCTCGGCGGGAATGCTCTCCCACTCGGTGATCATCGGCGTCCCGCCGCGCTGACTCTCCACCCAGTCGCAATAGTCCATTGCATGCTCCGCATGATCGTCTTCCACAAATTCTACTGAACGAGGAGAACCGGATGAGACGAGTTTTCGTATCGATGCTGCTGGCCTGCGGGTGCGGCCTTGCCGCCGCCCAGGAGGGCTTTCCGAACCGGCCGCTGCGCCTGGTGCTGTCGGTGCCGCCCGGCGGCGCGGCGGATTATATCGGCCGCATCGTGGCGGCCAAGCTGTCCGAATCGCTGGGGCAGAACGTGGTGATCGAGAGCCGCCCCGGCGCCGGCGGCATCGTCGCGTCGGTGTACGTGAGCGGCGCGACCGCCGACGGTCACACGCTCTATCTTTCGTCGAGCACGACCCACGGCGCCGCGCCGGTCCTCTACAAGAAGCTCCCGTACGACGCGATCAGGGGTTTCACCCACATCTCGCTGGTCGTGGTGATGCCCGCGATGATGGCGGTGCACGCCGACGTGCCGGCGAAGACGGTGAAGGAATTCATCGCGCTCGCCAAGGCCAAGCCCAAGTTCTATCGCTTTCCTTCGTCGGGCAACGGCAGCGTGCCGCACCTGTTCGGCGAGCAGTTCAACATCGTCACCGGCACCCAGCTCGTGCACGTGCCCTATAAAGGCAGCGGCCCGGCGGTGGTCGGCTTCGTGTCCGGCGAAGGCCACGTCATGTGGGACGGCCTGCCGTCGCTGATCGGCCAGATCAAGGCGGGCCGGCTGCGCGCCATGGCGGCGATGCACGACAAGCGCTTCGCGATCTTTCCCGACGTGCCGACCGCGGCAGAGGCGGGCCTGAAAGGGATGGAAGGCGGCATCTGGTACGGGTTGTCGGCCCCGCCGGGGCTGGCGCGGCCGCTGGTGGATCGCCTCAACAGGGAAGTCGCCAAGGTCGATGCGCAGCCCGACGTGCAGGAGCGCTTTGCGACCGTCGGCGGCTACGCCACACCGACCACGCCGGCCGGCTACGTCGACTTCATCCTCAAGGAAAACCGCAAGTGGGGCGAGGTCGTGCGCATCTCCGGCGCGACGGTCGACTGATGGCGATCCTGGTCACGGGCGGCGCGGGGTTCGTCGGGCTCAACGTCGTCCGGGCGCTGCTCGAACGCGGCGACGAGGTGGTGCTGTTCGACAGCGGCGACCTGCCCCCGGGCGCGGAGCGCAGCTTAAGGCCGTGGCAACGCGCGCTCACCATCGAGCGCGGCAGCGTCGTCGACGCGGACGCGGTCACGGCGCTGCTCGCGCGCCGGCCCATCGATCGCGTGATCCACGCCGCGGCGATCACCTCGGGCCCGGTGCGCGAAGCGCGCGACCCGGCGGCAATCCTCGACGTGAACCTGCGCGGTGTGTTGAACGTGCTCGATGCATCGCGCAGGCATCGCGTGAAGCGCTTCGTCTACGTCGGCTCCGGGGCCGCGTACGGCGAGTCGCTGTATCGCCTGCCGCGGCTCTACGAAAGCACGCCGTCGACACCCACCACGCTCTACAGCATCACCAAGCACGCGGCGGAGCGTACGTGCATGCGCCTCGCGGCGCTGTGGAAGATCGACGTGGTCTGCGTACGCCTGGGCACGGTCATCGGTCCGTGGGAGCGCGACACCGGCGCGCGCGACAACTACGGCACGCACACCCAGCTCGCATCCCGCGCGGTCGCCGGCAGGACCGCCATCCTCACGCGCGAGGCCGTGCAGCGCGACTGGATCTACGCCCCCGATGTGGCGCAGGCGTTATCGCTGCTCGTGCATGCACCGGCGCTCGGGCACACGCTGTACAACGTGTCGTCGGGCGTGCCGTGGATCGATCCGATCCCGCGCTGGTGCGAGGCGCTCGCGCAGAGATATCCGCGCTTCGAGCACCGCACCGAGAGCGACGGCGAAGCGGCCAACATCTGGTACACCGACGTGAATCGCGGCCTGATGGACATCGGGCGCCTTCAAGCCGAAACCCGCTTCGTGCCCCACACCATGCAGGCCGCCTATGCGGCGTACCTCGACTGGATGGACGCCACGCCCGAGTTCTTCGGTCATTGACCGCGACGCGGCTTCCTCAGGGAGCGCGCCGCGAGCCGGTCGTAGAGCGCATCGGGCAATACGCGCATCAGCCGGGCGACGATCGCCATCTGCCACGGGATGACGCTGTAGGACGTCCCGCGCTCGATGCGCCGCGCGATCTTGGCGGCCGCCTGGTCCGCCGTCATCAGGAACGGCATGCGATAGGGATTGTGCGCGGTCATCGGCGTCGCGATGTACCCGGGCGAGACCGCGACGACGCGCACGCCGCTGCCGTGAAGCTCCACGCGCGTGCTTTCCAGGTACGAGATCGCGGCCGCTTTCGACGCCGAATACCCGCCCGAGCCCGGCAAGCCGCGATAACCCGCGACACTCGCGATGCCGGCCAGCGTTCCCGATCGCGCTTCGCGCATCGCCGCGACGAACGGCTGGAACGTGTTGGCCATGCCGATCACGTTGATGTCGACGATCTCGCGCAGCACGTCGAGGTCGGTTGCGATCGCGGCATCGGTGCCGACGCTGATGCCGGCGTTCGCGATGACGATGTCGGCGCCGCCGCAGCGCGCGAGAAAATCGGCCGCCGCGTCCTGCATCGCGGCGGCATTGCGTACGTCGACGGCGAAGACGTGCGAGGTGGCGGGAAGCTCCGCCGCCAATGCGGCGAGCGCATCGCGCCCGCGCGCGGCAAGGCCTAGAGTCGCACCATTATTTGCGTAATGCCGCGCGAGCGCGCGGCCGAGGCCTGAAGTCGCGCCGGTGATGAAGACCCGCACGGCGCGCCGGCGTGCGACGCTACGTCGCTTTGGGGCGCCGCTCGCGGGCGAGCCGCACCAGATCGTCGACGATGACGACGACGCCGGCGTAGCTCTCGCTCATCGAGGACGAAGTCACGTAGCGACCGTCGACGACGATCGAAGGCGTGCCTTCGATCTGGTAGCTGCGCGTCTGGGCGATCGCCTGCTCGACTTTCCTGGCGACTTCGGGCGCGTCGTACGCGGCGATGAACTTCGCCTTGTCGATGCCGTTCTGCACCGCCCATTCGGTCGCCGTGTCCGCGGAGTCGAGGCGCTTGCCCTCGGTGTGTATCGCCCGGTAGACGGCCTGATGCAGCCGCTCGAGCTCGTCCAGCGCTTCCAGCGTGTAGAAGAGCCGCGCGTGGGCGATCCAGCTCTGGCGGAAGATCGCGGGCACCCGGCGGAACTCGACGTCGGCCGGCTTTTTCCTCAGCCACTGCTCGAGGAAAGGCTGGAGCAGGTTGCAGTGCGGGCAGCCGTACCAGAAGAACTCGACGACCTCGATGCGAGGTCCGGCAGGGACCGGCTGGGGCGGGATGTCGCGGTATTCCACGCCCTGCCTGAGACGCGATTCACCGGCGTAGGCGGGCGCTCTCGCGAGCGCGAGGCCTGCGGCGGCTGCGATCAGGAGCTGCCGCCGCAGGGCGTTCACTTGCCGCCGCCCTTGCGCGACGTGGCGATGAGCTGGTCGAGCACCGCGAAGAACCGATTGAAGTCGACGTTGTTGCCGGTGCTCGTCATCGACGGGCCGGTGAGAAAGCGGCCGTTCACGACGATCGCTGGCGTGAACTCGACCGCATAGCGGCGCGACATGTCGTTCGAGAGCTTGGTGCGGCTCTGCACCGCGAACGAGTTGTATGCGTCGGTGAATTTCTTGCGATCGACACCCTTGCTCGCCGCCCAGTCCGCCATGGCCTTGGCATCCTGGAACTTCATGTTCTGCTGGTGCAGCGCCTTGAACACCTCGCCGTGCAGCTTGTCGACGAGGTTCATCGCTTCGAGCGTGTAGTACAGCTGCGCGTACGGCGCCCAGCTCGGATGGAACACCGTCGGCACGCGCTTGAACTCGACGTCGGCGGGCTTTTTCTTCAGCCACGCTTCGAGCGGCCCTTCCAGCGTCGCGCAATGCGGGCAGGCGTACGAGAAGAACTCGATCACCTCGACCTTCTTGGCGTTCTCGGTCGGCTGCGGCGGGGTGACCGGCACGTAATCCTTGCCGGCGACCGGCGCCTGGGCGAAGGCACCGGCAGAGACGAGAGAGAGCGTGATCGCTGCGGTGAAGGCGCGCAGCCAACGGGTGAAACCGTGCATACCTGAAGCTCCGTAAAAAGCGTTGTGAGAGCGGCGCCTTACCCGCGGCCGTCCGCGCTTGCTTCAAGCGCGGGTTACCGCTCCGGCTCCCGCGCTTTCACGAGAGTCGTCTGGACGCCGTTCTGCTTGAGAGCGTCGCGAGCGCGATTCAGTTCTTCGACGCTCGTATAAGGGCCCACGCGGACGCGATGCCACACGCCCTTGTCCGGGAGCGTGGTGGTCTCGATCGCGGCCTCGAAGCCCAGCAGCGCCAGCGTCGCCTTGAGATTGTCGGCGTCCGGCGCGTTCTGGAACGCGCCCGCCTGGAGGAAAAACGTTTCCTTGGCCCCAGGGGTTGACTTGGCGTCCTTGGCGGATTTTCCGGGAGGCGCTTCCTCGCCGCCGGGCAGCGTCTTGTAGAACGTGAAACGCGGCTCGTCTTCCGCCTTGCCCGGCGCTTTCTCCTCGGGTTTGGCGGCCTGCTGCGGTTGCTGCACCGGCAGGCCTTTCGGCGCTTCCATCTTCGCCGGCGGGCTGGGCGGCGCCGCGCGCGGCGTGAACGGGCTGGGCATCTTGTTGATGTACCACGCGACGCCGAGCGCGACGACGAGACCCAGCACGAGCCCTAACAGTAGCCCCACCAGCAGCGAGCTGCCGCTCTTGGCTTTCGCGCTCGCGCGCGGCTTGGCCTTGTAATCCTTGGACATCAGTCGATCTTACATTCTTTCGGGTGCGGAAACACCCAACAGGGCGAGGCCGTTACGCAGGACTTGCCGCACGGCGGTGCTGAGCGCGATGCGCGCGAGCGCGACGTCGGTCTCGGGCACGAGGATGCGCGTCGCGTTGTAATAACTGTGGAAGTCGCCCGCGAGCTCCTTGAGGTAGAACGCGATGAGGTGCGGCGCGAAATCGCGCGCGGCGTTCTGCACGACGTCGACGTACGCGCCGAGCTTCTCCAGCAGCGCGAGCTCGTGCTCCGAATCGAGCGGCGACAGATCGACGTCGGAGAGCCTGGACGCGTCGCCGCCCCACTGCTCGTGCAGGCTGCACACGCGCGCGTGCGCGTACTGGATGTAATAGACCGGGTTCTCGTTGGTCTGCGACTTCGCGAGATCGAGGTCGAAGTCGAGGTGCTGGTCGCTCTTCCTCATGACGTAGAAGAAGCGCGCGGCGTCGTTGCCCACTTCGCCGCGAAGCTCGCGCAGCGTGACGAACTCGCCCGCGCGCGTGGACATCGAGACCTTCTCGCCGCCGCGATAGAGCACCGCGAACTGCACCAGGGCGACGAGCAGGCGCTCGCGGTCGAGCCCCAGCGCTTCCAGCGCGCCTTTCACCCGCGGGATGTAACCGTGGTGGTCGGCGCCCCAGACGTCGATGGCGATGTCGAAGCGCTCGAGCTTGTTCGAGTGATAGGCGATGTCGGACGCGAAATAGGTGTACTGCCCGTTCTCGCGCTGCACGACGCGGTCTTTCTCGTCGCCGAAGGCGGTGGAGCGGAACCACTGTGCGCCGTCCTTCTCGTAGATCTGTCCGGCGTCTTTCAGATTCGCGACCGCTCGATCCACGGCGCGCGTCTCGTACAGCGAGCGCTCGGAGAACCACTCGTCGAACGTGACGCCGAATTCGGTGAGATCGTCGCGGCAGTCGTCGAGCTGCTCGTGCAGCGCGTAGCTGTGGATCGTCTCGTAGTCTTCGCCGAGGAGCTGCTTGGCGCGCGCGATGAGCGCATCGAGGTGTGCTTCCGCATCGGTCTCGGCGTCGGGAATCGACGACGTGACGTCGGCCGCCTTGCGCACGTAACGATCGCCGTGCTGCTGCGACAGCGCGAGCGCCATGTCCTTCACGTACGCGCCGCGATACGCGTTGGACGGAAAAGGCACGGTCTCGCCGGCCAGCTCGAGATAGCGCAGCCACGTCGAGGTCGCGAGGATGTCCATCTGCCGCCCGGCGTCGTTGACGTAGTACTCGCGCTGCACCGTGTAGCCCGCGGCATCGAGCACGTTCGCGAGGCTCGCGCCGAAGGCCGCGCCGCGGCCGTGTCCTACGTGCAGCGGTCCGGTCGGATTCGCCGAGACGAACTCGACCTGCACCTTTTTGCTCGCGCCCGACGTGCTGCGGCCGAAAGCAGCGCCGCTCGCCAGCACTTCCTTCACGACGAGTTGCTTGAACGCCTGCTTGAGAAAGAGGTTGATGAAGCCCGCACCGGCGACCTCGGCCTTGTCCAGATACGGGGACTGCGGCAGCGCCTCGACGATCGCCTGCGCGATCTCGCGCGGCGGCTTCTTGAGCGCGCGCGCGAGCTGCATCGCCACGTTGCATGCCCAGTCGCCGTGCTTGGCGTCCTTCGGGCGGTCGAGCACGAGCGGCGGGTGGTCGGTGCCGGGGAGCGCCTGGCGGAGCGCCTGCCCGATGAGATCGGCGCAGAACGCCTTGGCGTCGGTGGAACGGGCTTGAACCATGGGAATACGGGGAAGGAAGGCGCGGAGTTTATCAGTACGCCGCGGGGTTACAGGTCGATCGGGTCGACGTCGAGCGCCCAGCGCGCGGCGCTCGATTTCTCCGCGGCGAGGAGGTCGCGCCACGCCCCGAGGAACGCGTGCAGCCGGGGCCTCGACAGGGACTGCACCAGGAGCTGGGCGCGCTCGCGCCCGGCGAGCCGCACCATCGCCGCGGGCACCGGATCGTAGAGCTCGACGCCGTCGGCGAGCGCACGGCCGATCTCGCGCGCGTGCTCGAGGAACTCGAGCGCGGTCGCGACCTCGGGCGCTTCGGCCCGCAGCAGGACCTGGTGCCGATACGGCGGGAAGCCCGCGGTGCGCCGCTCGTCGAGCAGCGTTTCGGCGTAACCCGCGAAGTCCTGGGTCTGCAGCGCGGCGTAGAGCGGATGGTGCGGGAATTCGGTCTGGATCAGCACTTCGCCCTGTGCTACGCCGCGGCCCGCGCGCCCGGCCACCTGCGTGAGCAGCGCATACAGCCGCTCGGACGCCCGGAAATCGGCGCTGTAGAGCATCGCGTCGGCGTTGAGCACGCAGACCAGGGCGAGATGCGGGAAATCGTGTCCCTTGGCGAGGATCTGGGTGCCGACGAGGATGTCGACGTCACGCGACTGGATCCGCTTTCTCATGTCGTTCCACGCATTGCGCCGGCGCGTCGTGTCGCGGTCGATGCGCAGGATGCGCGCGTCCGGGAAGCGCTGGGCGAGCGCCGCCTCGACGCGCTGGGTGCCCTGCCCGATCGGCGACAGGTCGGGATTGCCGCACGTCGGACACGCCGCCGGAACGCGCTCCAGATGGCCGCAGTGATGGCAGTGCAGCTCGCGTGCGGGCAGGTGGAGCACGAGCTGCGCCGAGCAGCGCTTGCAGCCGGACAGCCAGCCGCACGCATGACACATCAGCACCGGCGCCCAGCCGCGCCGGTTGATGAACACCAGCGCCTGCTCGCCGCGAGCGGTCGAACGGCCGATCGCATCGAGGATCTCGGGCGCGAGGCCTTCGTAGACCTGCGCGCCGCGCACGCTGACGCACGCGATGTTCGGCGGGCGGCCGTTGATGCGCGCCGGCAGCTCGACCGGCGTGTAGCGGCCGCTTTGCGCGTTGTGATAGGTCTCGAGCGCCGGCGTCGCCGAGCCGAGCACGACCGGCACCGCGCGCTGGCTCGCGCGCACCACCGCGAGGTCGCGCGCCGAATAGCAGAAGCCTTCGGTCTGCTTGAAGGAGGCGTCGTGCTCCTCGTCCACGACGATGAGCGCCAATCGAGGCAGCGACGCGAAGACCGCGAGCCGTGTCCCGAGCACGATGCTCGCCTCGCCGGCCTGCGCCGCGAGCCAGTTCCTCGCGCGCTCGGTTTCGTTGAGCCCGCTGTGCAGGCTCGTCATCGCGGCGCCCGGGAAGCGCGCCTGCACCATCGCTTCGAGCTGCGGCGTCAGCGCGATCTCGGGGACGAGCATGAGCACCTGCCCGCCGCGCTCCAGCGTGCGTTCCGCAATGTGCAGGTAGACCTCGGTCTTGCCGCTGCCGGTGACGCCGCGGAGCATGAACGCGCGGAAAGTCCCGAGCGACTGCACCACGGCATCGACCGCGGCCGCCTGGGCGTCGTTGAGCGCCGGACCGCACGCCGCACCCGCCGCCGACGCGGCGGCACGTCGCGCGCGCACGCGACGTTCTACCCAGCCGGTGGCTTCGAATTCGCGCAGCGCCGCGGGCGCGCTCGCCGATATCTTCCTGACATCCGCGCGTGTCAGGGCGCACTGGCGCAGCGCTGCGAGCAGCCGCCGCTTGACCAGCGCCCGACGCGGGATGGCGTCGTCCTGCTGCTGCTGCCCCAGGTGAGTGAGTACATACTCCACCTCTTCCGCGCGTCCCGCCGATTCGGCTTTGCGCAGCCTGACCGGCAGCGCGTTCATGACGACCTGGCCGAGCGGATAGTGGTAGTAATCCGCCGCGAAGCGCAGCAGCGCGAGATCGTCGGACGACAGCGCGGGCGAATCGCGCAGGATGCGCGTGACGCGCTTGAGCTTCTCCGCGGGAAAGATCGAGTGATCGCTCACGCCGAGCACGACGCCCAGCGTCATCCGTCGCCCGAACGGCACGACGGCGCGGCGGCCGACGTCATCATCGGTCGCGTCCGGCGCGAAGTATTCGAACTCGCGGTCGACCGGCACGTCGAGCCCGACGCGGAGCACTTTCATGGCGCGGCGTCCGGAGTCATGCAGGTTAGAAGACGAACCTCAAGTGAAATCTTAGATTCGCGTACAAGCTGTTTATGCGAAGCCGGAAAAGCTTCTTGTGCACAACGCGCTGTGGATAACTGTGTTGATCTTTTCGCGCCGATGTGCCTAGCGCGGACCCCGTGGCCGGGGGCAGCGTCATTGTGCAGTTGCACAAAACAGCCGAATTCGCCGCGGAAACAACACGTTGGGCTATTTGTCAGAGAGCGCCTGACAGCTAGCGCGCGCTTACATCCCGCTAAAACGTTGCTGTGAATAAAGTTTTTGGGAACGCGCGACGGCACGCCGGATGCACACGCGGCCGCGTCAGTGGTACTTGCGCGACAGATCGTGCACTGCATCAACGAGCACCGCCAGATTGTCCGGGTCGGTGTGCTGCGAGATGCCGTGGCCGAGGTTGAAGACGTGGCCCGAGCCGTGGCCGTACGACTCGAGCACTGCGGCCACTTCGGTGCGTATGCGTTCGGCCGTGCCGAACAGCACCGAAGGGTCGGCGTTACCCTGCAGCGCGACCTTGTCGCCCACGCGTTGGCGCGCCGCGCCGATGTCGACCGTCCAGTCGAGCCCGACCGCGTCGGTGCCGATGCCCGCCATCGATTCGAGCCACAGCCCGCCGCCCTTGGTGAAGACGACGCGTGGAACCGTGCGGCCTTCGGACTCGCGGATGAGCGCGCTCATCACCTCCTGCATGTACGGCAGCGAGAACTCGCGATAAGCCGCGTCGCTGAGCGATCCGCCCCAGGTATCGAACACCATGACCGCCTGCGCGCCGGCTTCGATCTGCGCGTTGAGATACGCCGTCACCGCTTTCGCGTTCACCGACAGGATCTCGTGCAGCAGATCGGGACGGCTGTAGAGCATGGTCTTGATCAGCCGGAAATCATCGCTGCCGCCGCCCTCGATCATGTAGCACGCGAGCGTATAGGGGCTGCCGGAGAAACCGATCAGGGGAACGCGGCCGTCGAGCGCCTTGCGAATCTGCGCGACCGCGTCGATCACGTACGAGAGATGCTCGTGCGGATCGGGCACGAAGAGGTTGCGCACTTCCCATTCGTTGCGCAGCGGGCGCTCGAATTTCGGGCCTTCGCCGGCCTGGAAGGTGAGCCCCAGTCCCATCGCGTCGGGGATCGTCAGGATGTCCGAGAACAGGATCGCCGCGTCCAGCGGATAGCGCGCGAGCGGCTGCAGCGTCACCTCGGTTGCAAGGTCGGGACTCTTGGCGAGCTTGAGAAAGCTGCCGGCCCGCGCGCGCGTCGCGTTGTATTCGGGCAGGTAGCGCCCCGCCTGCCGCATCACCCAGACGGGGGTATACGGCGTGGGCTGCCGTTGAAGCGCCCTGAGGAAAGTGTCGTTCTCGAGCTTAGTCATCGGGTGGAACATGAACGCGGCTGAAACGCGAACGCGGGTGAAACGTGAAACGGGAAACGTGAAATGTGAAACGCGCGCCCTGCAGCATAGCCCCGATTCTACGTTTCACGTTTCACGCCGGGCGCTAGCGCGGCAGCTCGGAGTGCCCCATCAGGAACTCGTCCACAGCGCGGGCTGCCTGCCGCCCCTCGCGGATCGCCCAGACCACGAGCGATTGGCCGCGCCGCATGTCGCCCGCAGCGAAGACCTTGGGTATCGACGTGCGGTAGTCGTCGGTGTTGGCCGCGACGTTGCCGCGCGGGTCCTTGGCCACGCCGAGCTGCTCCATGAGGCCAGACTGCACCGGCCCGAGGAAACCCATCGCCAGCAGCACGAGATCGGCTTTCATCTCGAACTCGCTGCCCGGCACTTCCTGCATGACCATCTGGCCTTTTTCGTTCTTCACCCATTCGACGCGGGCGGCGACGAGCTTCTCGACCTTGCCGTTCGACCCTTCGAAGCGCTTGGTGGCGACCGCCCAGTCGCGCTCGCAGCCTTCCTCGTGCGACGAGGAGCTGCGAAGCTTCACCGGCCAGTACGGCCACACCAGCGGCTTGTTCTCCTGCTGCGGGGGCTGCGGCAGCAGCTCGAACTGCGCGACCGACGCCGCGCCGTGGCGATTGGACGTGCCGACGCAGTCGGAGCCGGTGTCGCCGCCGCCGATCACGACGACGTGCTTGCCCGTCGCCATGATCTGGTTCGGAACGCGGTCGCCGGCGACGACCTTGTTCTGCTGCGGCAGGAAATCCATCGCGAAATGCACGCCGTCGAGCTCGCGGCCGGGAACCGGCAGGTCGCGCGGAAACTCCGCGCCGCCCGACAGCACGACCGCGTCGAACTCGTCGACCAGCGCCCTGGGGTCGACGTTGACGCCGACGTGCTGGTTCACCCGGAACGTAACGCCTTCGGCCTGCATCTGCTCGATGCGGCGGTCGATGGCGCTCTTCTCCATCTTGAAGTCGGGAATGCCGTAGCGGAGGAGCCCGCCGATGCGGTCGGCTTTTTCGAACACCACCACGTCGTGACCGGCGCGCGCGAGCTGCTGTGCAGCCGCGAGCCCGGCGGGACCGGAACCGACCACGGCCACGCGCCGACCGGTCCTGCGGTCGATGCGCTGAGGCGCGATCCAGCCCGATTCCCACGCCTTGTCGGCGATCGCGTGCTCGATCGACTTGATGCCGACCGGGTCGTTGTTGATGTTGAGCGTGCACGCCGCTTCGCACGGCGCGGGGCAGACGCGACCGGTGAACTCGGGGAAGTTGTTGGTGGAGTGCAGTGTGTCGATCGCCCGCTTCCAGTCCTGGCGGTAAACGAGGTCGTTCCAGTCCGGGATGATGTTGTTGACCGGGCAGCCGCTCATGCAGAACGGCGTGCCGCAGTCCATGCAGCGCGCGCCCTGCACGCCGGCCTGCTCGTCGGAGAGCCGCGCGACGAACTCGCGCCAGTGCCGCACGCGCTCCTGTACCGGCTCATACGGCTCGGCGAGCCGCTCGAACTCCATGAAACCCGTGATCTTGCCCATAGCGTCTACTCTAGTGTGAGGCGCGCGAGAGGCGCCACCGGCGAATGCCGGAGGCGCTCCTCACGCTTGAACGGATAACGAAGCCGTCGCCGCTCAGGCGGCGATTCTCTTGTGCTTGGCCGCAAGCTCGGCGAGCGCACGGCGGTACTCTTTCGGGAAGACCTTGACGAAGCGGGTGCGAAAGGAAGCCCAGCCGTCGAGGATCTCCTTCGCCCTCGCGCTGCCGGTGTAGCGGGCGTGGCGCTCGATCATACGCTTGACGACCGCTTCGTCGGACTCGCCCATGTGCCACAGGTCGCGCGCGAGCTTGGCGTCCTGCTCGCCTTCGGTGAGGACCGGCTCGAGGTCGACCATCGCCTGGTTGCAGCGGCCCGCGAACGCGCCGTCTTCGTCGAGCACGTAAGCGATCCCGCCCGACATGCCTGCGGCGAAGTTGCGGCCCGTCATGCCGAGCACCACGACCGTGCCGCCGGTCATGTACTCGCAGCCGTGGTCGCCGACACCTTCCACGACCGCGTGCGCGCCCGAGTTGCGGACCGCGAAGCGCTCGCCCGCGACGCCGCGGAAATACGCTTCACCCGCGATCGCGCCGTAGAGCACCACATTGCCGGTGATCACGTTCTCGTTCGGCTTGCCGCGGAACTTGGGCGACGGCTGGACCGAGATGCGCCCGCCGGAGAGGCCTTTGCCGCAGTAGTCGTTGGTGTCGCCGATGAGCTCGATCGCCACGCCTTTCGCGAGGAAAGCGCCGATGCTCTGACCCGCCGATCCGGCGAAGCGGATCTGGATCGTGTCCTCGGGCAGGCCGTCGTGGCCGTAGCGCTTGACGATCTCGTGCGACAGCATCGTGCCCACCGTGCGGTTCAGGTTGCGGATCGGCATCTCGATCGACACTTTCTCTCGACGCTCGAGCGCAGGCTGCGCGAGCTCGATGAGACGATGGTCCAGCGCCTTGTCGAGGCCGTGGTCCTGCGCTTCGACGCGATAGCGCGCGACTTCCGGGCCGACCTTCGGCTGATGGAAGATCCGGGTGAAATCCAGCCCGCGCGCCTTCCAGTGCTCGATGCCTTTGCGCGTGTCGAGCAGATCGGAGCGGCCGATGAGCTCGTTGAACGTGCGTAGCCCAAGCTGGGCCATCAGCTCGCGCACTTCCTCGGCGACGAAGAAGAAGTAGTTGATGACGTGCTCGGGCTTGCCGGTGAACTTCTTGCGCAGCTCCGGATCCTGCGTGGCGACGCCGACCGGGCAGGTGTTGAGGTGGCACTTCCTCATCATGACGCAGCCCTGCACGACGAGCGGCGCGGTGGCGAAACCGAACTCGTCGGCGCCGAGCAGCGCGCCGATCACCACGTCGCGGCCGGTTTTCATCTGGCCGTCGGCCTGCACCACGATGCGACCGCGGAGCCGATTGAGCACCAGGGTCTGCTGGGTCTCGGCGAGGCCGAGTTCCCACGGCGTGCCCGCATGCTTGATCGACGACCACGGCGAAGCGCCCGTGCCGCCGTCGTGACCGGAGATGGTCACGTGGTCGGCTTTCGCTTTCGCCACACCCGCGGCGACCGTGCCGACGCCGACTTCGGAGACGAGCTTCACCGAGATCGACGCCTGGTGGTTCGCGTTCTTCAGGTCGTGGATGAGCTGCGCGAGGTCCTCGATCGAATAGATGTCGTGGTGCGGCGGCGGCGAGATGAGCTCGACGCCCGGCGTCGAGTAGCGCAGCAGCGCGATGTACTCGGACACTTTCTTGCCGGGGAGCTGCCCGCCTTCGCCGGGCTTGGCGCCCTGCGCCATCTTGATCTGGATCTGCTCGGCGCTCGCGAGGTATTCCGCGGTGACGCCGAAGCGGCCCGAAGCGACCTGCTTGATCTTGGATTTGAGCGAGTCGCCCTCCCGGATCGCGATGTCGCTCACCACGCGGCTCTGCCCCAGTCGTGCGGCCAGCGTCTTCTCCTCGGCCTTCACGCGCTCGTAGCGGTTGCGGTCCTCGCCGCCTTCGCCGGTGTTCGACTTGCCGCCGATGCGGTTCATGGCGATGGCGAGCGACGTATGCGCCTCGGTCGAGATCGAGCCGAGCGACATCGCGCCCGTGGCGAAACGCTTCACGATCTCGGCCGCGGGCTCGACTTCCTCGATCGGGATCGGTTTCGCCTGATCGAAGCGGAACTCGAACAGACCGCGGAACGTCATGTGGCGCGCCGACTGGTCGTTGATGAGCTGGGCGTATTCCTTGTAGGTGGAATAGCTGCCGGCGCGGCCCGCGTGCTGCAGCTTGGCGATGGCGTCGGGCGTCCACATGTGCTCTTCGCCGCGCACGCGCCAGGCGTATTCGCCGCCGGCTTCGAGCGCATTGGCGAGCACCGCGTCGCGCGAGAACGCGGAGCGATGGATGCGCACCGCTTCCTCGGCGACTTCGAACACGCCGATGCCGCCGATGTTCGAGGTCGTGCCCGAGAAGTACTTCTCGACGAGGTCCTTCGAGAGGCCCACCGCTTCGAAGATCTGAGCGCCGGTGTACGACATGTACGTCGAGATCCCCATCTTGGACATCACTTTCTTCAGGCCCTTGCCGATCGCCTTGATGAAGTTCTTGCAGGCTTTCTTCGCGTCGACGTCGGCGCCGAGGACCTTCGCGTCGGCGAGGTCGTGCAGGGTCTGGAAAGCGAGATACGGATGCACCGCTTCGGCGCCGTAGCCCCCGAGGAGCGCGAAATGGTGCACTTCGCGCGCCGAGCCGGTCTCGACGACCAGGCCGGTCGAGGTGCGCAGGCCCTTGTTGACGAGGTGCTGGTGGATCGCCGACAGCGCGAGCAGCGCCGGAATCGCGAACTGGTCGCGGTGGATGCGCCGGTCGGAGAGAATGAGGATCGAGTAACCCGCGCGCACCGCGTCTTCGGCCTGCGCGGCGAGGCTCGCCAGGCGCGCTTCGATCGCTTCCTTGCCCCACGCCAGCGGATACGTGATGTCGAGCTCGTGCGACTTGAACTTGCCGTCGGTGTAGCGCTCGATGTGACGGATCGTCTCCATCTGGTTGAAGTCGAGCACCGGCTGCGAGACTTCCAGGCGCAGCGGCGGGTTCATCTCGTCGATGCCCAGGAGGTTGGGCTTCGGTCCGATGAACGACACCAGTGACGTCACCAGCTCCTCGCGGATCGGGTCGATCGGCGGGTTCGTCACCTGCGCGAAGAGCTGCTTGAAGTACTGGTAGAGGTTCTTGTTCTTGTTCGACAGCACCGCCATGGGCGAGTCGTTGCCCATGGAGCCGATCGGCTCTTCGCCGTTCATGCCCATCGGCGACATCAGGAACTTCACGTCTTCCTGCGTGTAGCCGAAAGCCTGCTGGAGGTCGAGCAGCGACTCGTTCGGCACCGGACGCGGCTCCGAAGGCGCCGGCAGGTCGTCGAGCTTCACCCGGATGCGGTCGATCCACTCGGAGTACGGCTTGGCCGAGGCGAGGCTCTCCTTGAGCTCGCGGTCGTCGACGATGCGGCCTTTCTCGAGATCGACGAGGAACATCTTGCCCGGCTGCAGGCGCCACTTCTTGACGATCTTCTCTTCGGGGATCGGCAGGCAGCCGCATTCCGAGCCCATGATCACGAGATCGTCGTCGGTGACGATGTAGCGCGAAGGCCGCAGGCCGTTACGGTCGAGCGTCGCGCCGATCTGGCGGCCATCGGTGAAGGCGATCGACGCCGGACCGTCCCACGGCTCCATCATCGCGGCGTGGTACTCGTAGAACGCGCGGCGCGAGCCGTCCATGTGCTGATGCTGCTCCCACGCTTCGGGGATCATCATCATCATGGCGTGCGCGACCGAGTAACCACTCATCACGAGCAGCTCGAGCGCGTTGTCGAACGACGCCGAGTCCGACTGGCCGGGGTAGATCAGCGGCCACACCTTGTCGAGGTCCTTCTGCAGGATGGGGCTGGAGATCGCGCCCTGGCGCGCGCGTATCCAGTTGACGTTGCCGCGCAGGGTGTTGATCTCGCCGTTGTGCGCGATCAGGCGGAAGGGGTGCGCGAGGTCCCACGTCGGGAAGGTGTTGGTCGAGAAACGCTGGTGCACGAGCGCGAGCGCCGAGGTGACGCGGTCCTCCTTGAGGTCCAGGTAGTACTCGCCGACCTGATGCGCCAGCAGCATGCCCTTGTAGACGATGGTCCGCGCGGACATCGACGGCACGTAGAACTCCTTGCCGTGCGCGAGCTTGAGCTGCTGGATCGCGTGGCCCGAGGCCTTGCGGATGATGTAGAGCTTGCGCTCCAGCGCGTCGGTGACGGTGACGCCCTTGCCGCGGCCGATGAAGACCTGGCGGATCACCGGCTCGATCTTCTTCACCGACTCGCCGAGGCCGGAGGAGTCGACCGGCACGTCACGCCAGCCGAGGAGGACCTGGCCTTCGTCCTTGATCGCGCGCTCGATCTCGTACTCGCACGCGAGTCGCGAGGCGGGCTCTTTCGGCAGGAACACCATGCCGACTCCGTACTGGCCCAGCGGCGGCAGGCGCACGCCCTGCGCGAGCATCTCCTCGCGGAAGAACGCGTCGGGAATCTGGACCAGGATGCCTGCGCCGTCGCCGGCGAGCGGATCGGCGCCCACCGCGCCGCGGTGCGTCAGATTCTTGAGGATCAGCAGGCCCTGCTGGATGATCGCGTGAGATTTTCGGCCCTTGATATTGGCGACGAAGCCGACGCCGCAGGCGTCGTGCTCGTTGGCGGGGTCGTATAGTCCCTGGGCGACAGGCAGGCCGGATCCGTTCACGGGGGTTCTCCAAAAGCAAACCGCAAAAAAGAGCTAACTCGAGCGCGCACGTCCCGCGCCCGTTTCACGCGCGCACTTCGATCGCGCATTCAGTCGATCCGGCGCGCCTGTTTGTTGCGATGCGACAGGCAAGATGCCAAACCGGGAGTGAAACCCGTTAAGTCTACATTGGTTCAAGGGGTTACTACAACAAAAACGTGACGGGGGCCGCGCCGTACCGCCGCAATTTTGCGGCGGCAGCGCGCGGGAATCAGGTCACCGAAGCGGCGTCGACGGCGAAAAGCCGGCGGTGCTCGGCCATCGCGTAACGGTCGGTCATGCCCGCGACGTAGTCCGCGACCCCGCGCGCCTTGTCCTCGTCGGCGCGCGCCTGGAATTCGGGCGGGAGGAGCTCGGGCTCGGCGAGAAAGACCTGGAAGAGGTCGCTGATGATGCGGCGGGCCTTGCTCGCCATGCGCGCGACCTTGTAATGGCGATAGAGGTTCTCGTGCAGGAAGCGCTTGAGCTCGAGCTGCTCGTCGCGGATGGCGTCGGAGAAAGCGATGAGCGGCGGCGCCTCGCGCACGGCGTCCACGTCCTTCGGCGCGTGCTCGCGGATGCGGGCGGCGCTGGTGTCGATGAGGTCGGAGACCAGCGTGTCGATCATGCGGCGCACCGTCTCGTGCACCAGGCGTCGGCCTTTGAGATCCGGAAACGCGCCGAGCGCTTCCTTGCGATGGCGCTTGAAGATCGCCACCTCGCAGAGGTGCTCGTCGTCGATCAGACCCGAGCGCAGGCCGTCGTCGACGTCGTGATTGTTGTAGGCGATCTCGTCGGCGAGATTGGCGATCTGCGCTTCGAGCGATGGCCGCTTTTTCTTGAGGAACCGCTCGCCGACCGAGCCGAGCTGGCGCGCGTTGGCGACCGAGCAGTGCTTCAGTATCCCTTCGCGCGTCTCGAACGTGAGGTTCAGCCCGTCGAACGCGCCGTAACGCTGCTCCAGCAGGTCGACCACCCGCAAGGATTGAAGGTTGTGCTCGAAGCCGCCGTACGGCTTCATGCAGGCGTTGAGCGCGTCCTGACCCGCGTGGCCGAACGGCGTGTGGCCGAGGTCGTGGGCAAGCGTGATCGCTTCGGTCAGATCCTCGTTGAGCGCGAGATTGCGCGCGATCGAGCGGCCGAGCTGGGCGACTTCGAGGCTGTGCGTGAGCCGCGTGCGGAAGAGATCGCCTTCGTGGTTCACGAATACCTGCGTCTTGTATTCGAGACGCCGGAACGCGGTGGAATGGATGATGCGGTCGCGGTCGCGCTGGTACTCGGTGCGTCCGCGCGGCGGCGGCTCTGCGTGCAGGCGGCCCTGAGTGCGCGCGGACGACGCGGCGTAGGGTGCGAGGCCGGGCTCAGGCATGGAGCGCGGTCTGGTCCAGCACTTCGTTGAGCGCGCGCGCCGGCGCTTCGGTGACGATCGCCTCGCCGATCTGCTTCAGCACCACGAACTTGAGCTTGCCGCCTTCGACTTTCTTGTCGTGGCCCATCAGCTCGAGCCAGCGCTCGCGGCCGAGGTCGGGCGAGGCGATCGGCACGCCGATGCGCTCGACGAGGCGCGTCACGCGCTCGACGTCCGCGTTGGAGAGATAGCCCATGCGCTCGGAGAGCCGCGCCGCGAGCACCATGCCCGCGCCCACCGCCTCGCCGTGCAGCCACGTGCCGTACCCCGTGCCCGCTTCGATCGCATGCCCGAAGGTGTGGCCGAAGTTGAGGATCGCGCGCAAACCGCCTTCGCGCTCGTCGACCGCGACGACCTCCGCCTTGTTGCGGCACGACTGCTCGATCGCGTACGCGAGCGCCTCGGCCTCGCGCGCGAGCAACCGGTCCATGTTGGCTTCGAGCCACGCGAGGAAGTCGGGATCGCGGATGAAGCCGTACTTGATCACCTCGGCGAGCCCCGCCGCGAGCTCGCGCCCGGGCAAAGTCTGCAGCGTGTCGGTGTCGGCGAGAACGACCCGGGGCTGGTAGAACGCGCCGACCATGTTCTTGCCGAGCGGATGGTTGATCGCCGTCTTGCCGCCGACTGCCGAATCGACCTGGGCGAGCAGCGTCGTCGGGATCTGGATGAACGGCATGCCGCGCTGATACACCGCCGCGGCGAAGCCGCCGACGTCGCCGACCACGCCGCCCCCCAGCGCGATAAGGGTGGTGCCGCGCTCGCAGCGTTGCTCGAGGAGCGCGTCGAAGATCGAGTTGAGCGTTCGCCAGTCCTTGTGCTCTTCACCGTCGGGCAGCACGACCGACATCGTGCGCACACCTGCGCCTTCCAGCGCATCGAGCACAGGCCGGAGATACAGCTTCTCGAGCGTGGTGTTGGTGACGACGGCGACGCGCCTTTGTTTCAGGTGCGCGGTGAGGAGCTCCGGCCGCGCGAGCAGGCCGGGACCGATGTGGATGGGATAGCTGCGATCTTCGAGATCGACGTTCAGCGTGCGCATGCGGTGGATACCGTCAGGCGGCGTTGTCGCGCGCGACCTGCGCGAGCCGCTGCTCGAGCCGGTGGGCGAGGCTGCTCACGCTCTGGTTGCCGGTGTCGACGACGACGTCGGCGACCTCGCGATACAGCGGATCGCGCTGGGCATAGAGCTCGGTCAGCTTCGCCAGCGGATCGGCGGTCTGGAGCAGCGGGCGGTTGCGATCGTGGCGCGTGCGCTGGTACAGCTCGTGCGGGGACGCGCGCAGGTAGACGACCGTGCCGCACTCGGCGAGCACCTTGCGGTTCTCCGGCGCGAGCACCGCGCCGCCGCCGGTCGCGAGCACGACGCCCTTGGTCGCGCACAGCTCGGAGAGCATGCGGCTCTCGCGCGCGCGAAAGCCGGCTTCGCCTTCGATCTCGAAGATCACCGGGATGCGCACGCCCGTCGCACGCTCGACTTCGTGATCGGAGTCGTAGAAGGTCTTGCCGAGGCGCCGCGCGAGCAGCCGCCCGACCGAAGTCTTGCCGGCCCCCATGAGGCCGACCAGGAAAATGTTGGCTTCGGACGCGACGCGGCCGGGGTTGGTCGACATGCCGCGCATTTTAGCCGACGCGGCGTTGCCGCGTCGGCTCGCGCCGATAAACGCCAAGGAGGGAAACCAAGGTTTCCGTCCTTGGACCTCCCTTCCTTCAATAAGCCTAAGGTGTGACGCGAAGGGTGTCTTTGAGGATCCGCGGCGTGACGAAGATCAGCAGCTCGTTGCGGTTGTCGAACTTCTGCGTCTGCTTGAAGAGGAAACCGACGTACGGCAGGTCGCCCAGCAACGGCACCTTGTTCACCGTCGTGCGCTCGTCCTGCGTGTAGATGCCGCCGATCACGACGGTGCCGCCGTTCTCGACGAGCACCTCGGTCGTCACCTGCTTGGTGTCGATCGACGGACCGGACAGCGTCTGCTGGCCGACGCTGTCCTTGTGCACGTTCAGGCTCATGATCACGTTGTCGTCGGGCGTGATCTGCGGCTTCACCTTGAGCGACAGCGTCGCTTTCTTGAACTGTACCGCGGTCGCGCCGCTCGAGGTCGCCTGCTGGTACGGGATCTCCGTGCCCTGCTCGATGATCGCCTCGACCTGGTCGGCGGTGATCACGCGCGGACTCGAGATGATCTTGCCGCGGCCGTCGGCCTGGAGCGCGGACAGCTCGAGGTTGAGGAAGCGCGTCATCTTGTCGTTGAACAAGAGGAACGAGAAGAAGCCGGGCTGCTGGCCGTTGATCACCGGCGCCGGCAGGTTCACGCTGAGCGAGTCGGGGAGGAAGCTCGTCGCGGTGTTCGGCGTCTGGAAGGTCTGCACACCGGTGCTCGCGAGGTTGCCGCCCGCGAGGAAGCGCGCGCCGGTGCCGCTGATCTCCTGGCCGACCGAGCCGCGCGCCGAGAGGTCGAGCGTGCCGAGCCGGACGCCGAGGTTGCGGCTGAAGGTGTCGAGCGCTTCGACGATGCGCGATTCGATCATCACCTGGCGCACCGCGACGTCGACCTTGCGGATCAGGCGCCGCACTTCCTCGAGCCGCGTCGGCGTGTCCTGCACGAAGATCGTGTTGGTGCGCGGGTCGATGACCGCGCTGCCGCGCTTGCTGAGGATGCGCTGCTTGTCGTCGGTCAGCAGCTTCGCGAAGTCGATCGCGCGCTGGTAGTTCAGCTGGAAGGTCTCGGTCCGCGTCGGCTCGAGCTCGGCGATCTGCGCCTGCGCTTCGAGCGCGAGCTTCTCGCGCGCGGCGAGCTCGTCGCGCGGCGCGATCCACACGACGTTGCCCGTCTTGCGCATGTCGAGACCCTTGCTCTGCAGGATGATGTCGAGCGCCTGGTCCCACGGCACGTCGCGCAGGCGCAGCGTGAGGTTGCCGGTGACGGTGTCGCTGGTGATGATGTTCAGGCCCGTGAAGTCGGCGATGACCTGCAGCACCGCGCGCACCTCGACGTTCTGGAAGTTGAGCGAGAGCTTCTCGCCCACGTAGCCGGGACGCACGAGGCGGTTGGGGTCTTCGACGACCTGCTTCACCTCGACGATGAAGCGGTTGTCGGTCTGGTAGGCCGAATGTTCCCAGTTACCCCGGGGCGTGATCGTCAGCCGCGCGTTGCCGCCCTGCGCGAACGATTCGAGCTGCTGCACCGGCGTGCCGAAATCGGTCACGTCCATGCGCCGCTCGAGGTTGCGCGGCACCGCGGTGTTGGCGAAGTCGACGACGATGCTGCGGCCCTGCGTGCGCACCGCGATGCCGACCTGACTGTCGGAGAGGTCGACGATGATGCGGCCTTCGCCGCCGGGGCCGCGACGGAAATCGATGTCGCGCAGCGCGTGGCGGCCGTCGCCGGGACGCTGCTCCGCGAAGTGCTGGGTGATGCCGGGCGCGGCGGGCTGCGCCGTGGCGGCGATCGCTTTCTCGGGCGAGCCGGCGAGCGTGATGAGCACCGTGCGGCCTTCGATCTGGGTGTCGTAGGTCACCGCACGCCCCAGCTCGAGCACCATGCGCGTGCGGTCGCCCGCCTGCACGACGTTGATGCGGCGCAGGTCGCCCTCCGCGACATCCTGCGAGGTGCGGCCGAGCGCGTTGCCGGTGTTCGGGAAATCGAGCGCGATCCGCGGCGGGTTGCTCACCGTGAAGCCGGCGGGCGGATTGGCGGGCGGATTCTGCATCGTCACGCGAACCACGATGCGTCCGCCCGACTGGGCGGAAACATTGACCGCCTGGATGTTGTTCTGCTGGGCGTAAGCCAGGCTCGTGAGCGCGCAAAGCGCGAAAGCCGCGAGCGCGAGCAAGGCGCGGCCGGTGTATGTGACGATGGCGTTCATTTCTTTGCCTCCTGTTCCTCCGACAAAAGGAGGGCTTGATCTTTTTCTTCCCAGTTGCCGGCGCTGTCCTGGACGATCTCTTTGATCTTCACGGCGGATTCCGAGATGCCGACGATGCGCCCGAAGTTCTGGCCGAGGTAGTTGCCGACCTTCACCCGGTATAGCGCGTTGTCAGGAGCCCGAACGAGGGCGTAAATCTCTTTCTTCTGCTCGAGCGTGCCGACCATCTTGAGGTTCTCGAGCGGAAACGCTTCGAGCGGCTCGCGGCGGCGGTTCAGGTCCGGCGCGACGCCGCCGCCGCCTTTGGGCGGCTCGATCTTGCGCGGCTTGAACGGATCGGTCAGGTCGAACGCGTTGTAGGTGTACGGCTCGTAGGGCTTCATCTCGGGAAGCGGCGGGATGTTGCCGTGGGGCAGCTTGTCCGAGTCCTTCACGAACTGTCGCAGGTCGCCGTACTGCTCGCCGCCGCAGGAAGCGAGCAGCGTGCACGCGAGGACGAGGGTGAGGCCGCGCGTCACTTCGCGCCCCCTTTCTTGTCCTTGTCCTTCCGGCGCTGCGCCGCGAGCTCTTCCTCGTCGAGGTAACGGAAAGTCTTGGCGGTGGCATCCATGACGAGCGAGCCGTCCTTGTTCGCCCCGAGCGCGATGTCGTTGAGCGTCACGATGCGAGAGAGCTTGCCGACGTCGCTCGCGAAAGCGCCGATGTCGTGATAGCTGCCGGTGATGCGGATCGTGATCGGCAGCTCCGCGTAGAAGTCCCGGATCGTCTCTTCCGCGGCGGGCTTGAAGAGCTCGAACTGCAGGCCGCGGCCGAGGCCGGCCTGGTTGATGTCGGTGAGCAGCGCGTCCATCTCCGATTTGCCCGGAAGCTGCTTCAGGAGCGCGCCGAACTGCTTCTCGATGTCCTCGAGCTGCTTGCGGTATGCGGGAAGGTCCAGCGCCTGCTTCTTCTTGTCGACGAACGTGGTCTTGAGCTGCTCCTCTTTCGCTTTCTCGGCGTCGATGTTCGCGAGCTGGTCCTTCCAGTCGAACCAGTATGCGACCGCGATGATGAGCAGCAGCACGATCGCGAGCGTGCCGAGCTTGGGGCCTGCGGGCCACGATCCGATCTTCTTCGGATCGAGCCGCCTCAAATCGTCGAGGGTCATGACGCTCCAGTCGCTGCCGCGGTCTTCGCCGGGGGCTTGCCCTTGATGTCTTCTTCGGGTTTCGGGCGCTCGATGCTCACAGCGAGCGTGAATTCGTTGATGCGCGCGCTACCGAGCGTCACCGCCTTGATCTCGACGAGGTTGGAGCTCTCGAGGTACGGCGACGAATCGAGGTTGCGCATGAGCGTCGAGACGCGAGCCTGCGACTGGGTGTAGCCGTTGATCACGACACGCGGCCCGGTCTGCTTCACGTTCTTGAGATACACGCCGTCGGGCAGCTGGCGCGCGAGCTCGTCGAGCAGGTGCACGACCTCGGCGCGGTTGGTCTGCAGCGTTTCGACCACCTTCTTCCGGGCGAGGAGCGAAGCGGTCATCTCCTTGAGCTTCTTGATGTCCTCGATCTCCTTGTCCAGCTTGACGATCTCGGACTGGAGATAGGCGTTCCTCTTCTGCTGGTCTTCGAACGTCGAGGCGAGCGAGGCGTGCACGACCATCGCGATCGCCACGCCCAGCGCGGCGACGGCGCCGAGCATGATGAAGTATTGCCGCTGCTGCCTTCTGCGGCGTATCTCCCGATGCGGCAGCAGGTTGACGCGGATCACGGATCGAACCTCCGCAGCGCGAGCCCGGTGGCGACCATGAGCGAAGGCGCGTCCTGGGTGAGACTCTTCACCTTCACGCGGGGCGAGACGTCCATGTTCACGAACGGGTTGGCGATGATCGTCGAGACCTGCGTGCGGCGGCTCACCGATTCGGCGACGCCGGGTATCGCGGCGCAGCCGCCGGCGAGCACGATCTGCGCGACCTGGTTATAGGGCGTCGAGCTGAAGAAGAAATGCAGGGCGCGCGCGATCTCGAGCCCCATCTTGTCGACGAAGGGCTGCAGCACGTCGCTCTCGTACTCGGGCGGCAGGCCGCCGTCGCGCTTGGCGACCTCGGCTTCGTCGGCGGAGAGCCCGAACTTGTTCTGGATCTCCTGCGACAGCTCGTTCCCGCCGAAAGGCTGCTCGCGCAGGTATATGGATTGCCCGTTGCGCAGCACGTTGACAGTCATGATCGACGCGCCGACGTCCACCATCGCGATGTTCTCGTCCTTGTTCTCTTCCTCCGAGTCCGGCGCCATCAGCTCGAACGCGGCCTGCGCGGCATACAGGTCGACGTCCATCACGGTGGGCTTCAGCCCCGCGGCCTCGGCGGCGGCGACGCGGTCCTCGATCTTTTCCTTGCGCGACGCCGCGATCAGCACTTCGACGTCGTCGGGATTGTTCGGCGCGGAGCCGAGCACCTGGAAATCGAGGTTCACTTCGTCGAGCGAGAACGGGATGTACTGGTTCGCCTCGGTCTCGACCTGCACCTCGAGCTCTTCCTCGGTCTGCCCGGCGGGCACCAGGATCCTTTTACTGATCACCGCCGCATTGGGCAGCGCCAGCGCGACGTTCTTGATATTGGTGCCGAGGCGCTTGTGGCAGCGCTTCAGCGCGTCGCTCACCGCGTCGAGGTTGTTGATGTTGCCTTCGACGACGGTGTCGCGCGGCAACGGCTCGATCGCGTAGCGTTCGACGCGATACAGCCCGCGGCCCGCTTCGGTGAGCTCGACCATCTTGATCGACGACGAGGACAGGTCTGCGCCGATGAGCGGCGGCGCCTTGGGCTTGAATAGCCGTTCGAGCGCCGCCGTATCGAACTTCAACCCGCTGGTGTCGAGGCTGAATTTTCCCTTTAACATAAGCTTGTTGCGCTGTCTGGCCCAGAATCTACTTTAAATGCTAGCAATAAGCTCAGGGCAAGTAAATGGAACTCGTCTCGTTTATTTTTGCCCAACGGCGACTTTATAATGGTCAAAGCTCTCCCGATCCCGTCCCGGCATGCGCGCGACGCCACGCGGTACGTTCCGCAACCTGAGGCCTCGTTTCAGTATCGCACGTAAACCCCCGTCGCGCATGAACTTTCTCCGGCAACAAACAGGCTCAAGATGTTGAAGCGCTGGTGGGCATTTCCACTATTACTGGTAGCGTCCACGTTCGTAGCGGGCGTAGTGCTCGTCGCCTTCGCCGCGGTCATCGTCTATCCGACCCTGCCGTCGCTGGAAGTGCTCACTGACTACCAGCCCAAGATTCCGCTGCGCGTCTACAGCTCCGAAGGCACGCTCCTCGGGGAGTTCGGCGAGGAGCGCCGCGCGTTCGTCGCGATCAAGGACGTGCCCAAGCCGATGATCGACGCGATCCTGGCGGCCGAGGACGAGCGCTTCTATCACCATCGCGGCGTCGACTATGTCGGAGTGGCGCGCGCCGCGCTGTCGAACTTCGTGTCCGGCGGCGTGCGCCAGGGCGCCTCCACGATCACGATGCAGGTCGCGCGGAACTTCTTCCTCTCGAAGGAGCGCACGCTCACCCGCAAATTCAACGAGATGCTGCTCGCGTTCAAGATCGAGGCGAGTCTCTCCAAGGACGAGATCCTCCAGCTCTACGTCAACCAGATCTACCTCGGCCAGCGCGCATACGGTTTCGCGGCCGCTTCGCAGATCTATTACGGCAAGCCGCTCGACAAGCTGGTGATCGCCGAGTACGCGATGCTCGCCGGCCTGCCCAAAGCGCCCTCCGGCTACAACCCGATCGCCAATCCCAAGCGGGCGCAACTGCGCCAGCACTACGTGCTGCGGCGCATGCGCGAACTCGGCGCGATCAGCGACGCCCAGCTCCAGGAGGCCGAGCAGTTCCAGATCGTCGTCAAGCGCGGCGCCAACGACTTCGGAGTGCACGCCGAGCACCTCGCCGAGATGGTGCGCCAGGCGGTGTTCGAGCGCTATAAGGACGAGACCTACACGCGCGGGATCCGCATTTTCACGACGGTCTCGGCGAAACACCAGGAAGCCGCTTACCAGGCGCTGCGCAAAGGCGTGCAGGACTACGACCGCCGCCACGGCTACCGCGGCCCCGAGGGCTATGCGGAGCTGCCGGCCAAGCTCACCGAGGAAGCCCTCGACGAAGCGCTCCAGGACACGACCGACTACGACGATCTGCTCGCGGGCGTCGTCGTCGAGGCGAGCCCGAAGCTCGTCAAGGTCTACGTGCGCGACGGAGAAACCATCGAGATCAACGAGCAGGGGCTCGGTTTCGCCGCGCGCATGCTCGGCGACAAGGTCAACGCCAACCAGCGGCTGCGCCGCGGGGCGATCGTGCGCGTGCAGCAGGACGACAAGCAGAAGTGGCACATCACGCAGCTGCCCGCGGTCGAATCGGCGCTGATCTCGGTGGATCCGCGCGACGGCGCGATCCGCGCGCTGATCGGCGGCTTCGACTTCAATCGCAACCAGTACAACCACGTGACGCAGGCGCTGCGGCAGCCCGGGTCGAGCTTCAAGCCGTTCATCTATTCAGCCGCGCTGGAGAAGGGTTTCACCGCCGCGACCATCATCAACGACGCGCCGCTCACCTTCTCGTCGACGCAGACCGGCTCCGAGCCGTGGGAGCCCAAGAACTACGACGGCAAGTTCGAAGGTCCGATGCGGCTGCGCACCGCCCTGATGAAATCGAAGAACCTGGTGTCGATCCGCATCCTGCAGGCGATCAGCCCGCAGTACGCACAGGACTACATCGCGCGCTTCGGCTTCGATCCGAAGATGCACCCGCCGTATCTGACGATGGCCCTCGGCGCCGGCAACGCGACGCCGATGCAGATGGCGCAGGCGTATTCGATCTTCGCCAACGGCGGGTTCCGCGTGCCGCCGTACTTCATCGAGCGGGTGGAAGACAACCGCGGCAACATCCTGCTCCAGGCGAAACCGCAGAAAGCGGGCGAAGGCGCCGAGCGCGCGATCGATCCGCGCAACGCGTTCATCATGCAAAGCCTGATGCGCGACGTGGTGCGCGCGGGAACCGCGGCGCGCGCGATGAAGCTCGGGCGCACCGACCTCGCGGGCAAGACCGGCACGACCAACGACTTCATCGACGCGTGGTTCTGCGGTTTCAACAACACGCTGGTCGGCGTCGCGTGGATCGGCTTCGACCAGCCGCAGACGCTCGGCCGCAACGAGACCGGCGGGTCTGCCGCGCTGCCCATCTGGATGGGCTACATGGGCGTCGCGCTCAAAGGGGTGCCCGAAGCGCCGTTCACACCGCCGCCGGGCGTGGTGTCGGTGCGCGTCAACCCGGAGACCGGCATGCGCGAAGAGGGCGGCGTGCCCGATTACTTCTATCAGGAGTTCGTGCCGCCCGAAGGCGGCGGCGCCAGTCCGCTCGGCGGCGGCGGCGAGAAACCGCAAGAGGAAGTTCGCAACCAGCTCTTCTGACGTTGTTATGGCGAAGGATCGGGGTAAAACGCACGAACGGGCACACTACGCCCGTAACGACGAGCGCGGGCGCATCGCCCACCTCGCCGCGCGCATCATGGTCGAGGACGGGGTCGAGGATTACGCGACGGCCAAGCGCAAGGCGGCGCGCCAGGCCGGCGTGCCGGATACCCGACAGTTGCCGACCAATGAAGAAGTCGAGGCGGCGCTGCGCGTGCAGCAGTCGCTGTACGGCGGGGATGCGCACCGTGCGGGCTTGCGCGAGCTGCGCGAGCACGCGCTCGGCGTCATGCGTGAGCTCGAGCGCTTCAATCCCTATCTGACGGGCTCGGTGCTGTCGGGCAGCGCGGGCAAGTACGCCGACATCAATCTCCACCTCTATACCGACAGCGCGAAAGTGGTCGAGATCTTCCTGATGGACCGCGACGTCGCATACGACGCGGGCCAGTGCCGGCTCTACGTCGGCGAGGAGCCGCACACCTTTCCGAAGTTCACGATCGACGACGACGGCATCGAGGTCGAGATCGTCGTGCTCGCGCTCGACGATCTGCGCAACCCGGTGCGGACGACGCCCGAAGGCAAACCCATCGAGCGCGCGCGACTGCCGCAGGTCGAGATACTCCTGAACGACGACGGGGTCTGACCCCGGCCCTACCGGGTCAGACCCCGGTTTTCAGCCGGCGCGCCGCATCGAGCGCGAAATAAGTGAGCACTCCATCCGCGCCGGCGCGCTTGAACGCGAGCAGCGCTTCCATGACGACGCGGTCTTCGTCGAGCCACCCGTTCTGGATGGCGGCCTTCAGCATCGCGTACTCGCCGCTCACCTGATAGACGAAGGTCGGCGCTTTGTAGTGCTCCTTCACGCGCCGCAGGATGTCGAGGTAGGGCATGCCCGGCTTCACCATCACCATGTCCGCGCCCTCGGCGAGATCGAGGCCGACTTCCCACAGCGCCTCGTCGCTGTTCGCCGGGTCCATCTGGTAGGTGTACTTGCTGCCGCCGCCGAGCTGCCTGGCCGAGCCGACCGCGTCGCGGAACGGTCCGTAGAAGCCGGAGGCGTACTTCGCCGAATACGCGAGGATGCGCGTGTGGATGAAGCCGCCTTCGTCGAGCGCCGCGCGGATCGCCCCGACGCGGCCGTCCATCATGTCCGACGGCGCGACGATGTCCACGCCCGCCTGCGCGCACGCCACCGCCTGTTTCTGGAGGATGCCGACGGTCTCGTCGTTGACGATGTGGCCCGCCTCGTCGAGCACGCCGTCGTGACCGTGCGTGGTGTAGGGGTCGAGCGCCGCGTCGGTGATGACGCCGAGCTCCGGCAGGCGCTTCTTGAGCGCCGCCACCGCGCGCGGCACCAGGCCCTGCGGGTTGGTCGCCTCGCGGCCGTCGGCGGTCTTGAAGGAGGCGTCGATCGCCGGAAACAGCGCGACGGCGGGCACCCCGAGCTCGAGCGCTTCCTCGGCGTGACCGAGGAGCTTGTCGATCGTGTAGCGCCTGATTCCCGGCATCGAGGACACGTCCTCGGTGCGCGATTTCCCGTCGATGACGAAGATCGGGTAGATGAGGTCGTTCGTCGTGAGGACGTGCTCGCGCATCATTCGCCGCGAAAAATCGTCGCGGCGCATCCGGCGCATGCGCAGCCGCGGGTACTCACCGAGGGGTTGCATGTTGATTCTCCAAGGGATTTCGGTCGCGTCAGCGCCGTGGGAACTAATCGTAATTATAGTCGTCTGACCTACCAGACGATGTTGATCGTCTCCCGCTTCTCCTCCCTGAGCGGGCGCCTTAATCCTTATTAAGGCCTTTTTGCCCCCGGTTTACTCCCCTTTACCGGGGGCTCTTTATGCCAGGGCCCCGGCTGCGACAGCCGGGGCCCTTTTCATTTCAACCATCCCGCGATCACGCCCTGCGCCGCTTTAACGCCGGTACCCTCGACCGCCGAGAACAGTTGCGCCGTCGCATTCGGATAGCGCGACGCGAGCAGCGTCTCGGCCGCACGCAGCGACCTGATGCTTTCCTGCCGCGTGAGCTTGTCGGCCTTGGTGAGCAGCGCCAGCACCGGCCGGTTGGTCGGCATGAACCAGCCCAGGAGCTGTTCGTCCAGCGGGGTGAGCGGGTGCCGCGAGTCGACGATGATCACCAGTCCTTGCAACGACGCGCGCTCGGTAAGGTAAGTGCTTATTAACATGCCCCAGTGCTCGCGTTCCTTCTTGGAGACCGTCGCATAGCCGTAGCCCGGCAGGTCGACCAGACGGCGATGGCCGCCGCAGTCGAAGAAGTTGATCGTCTGGGTGCGCCCGGGCGTCTTGCTGACGAATGCGAGCTTCTTGCGCTTGGTCAGGGCGTTGATGGCGCTCGACTTGCCGGCGTTGGAACGGCCGGCGAAGGCGACTTCGGCGCCGATGTCAGGGAGAAGCTCGCGCGGCTCGTGCGCGGACGCGACGAATCGCGCGGTGTCGAAGATCGACATAGGTCTTTGTTATCGCGGCTGAAAACCCGGGCGCAGACGGCCCGGGCGGGTGGCGTGGGGGAAGGCGATTCTATACAATGCCGGGTTTTCGCTGACTACCCACCCCCGAGGAGCAAGAATGGACGTACGCCTGATTGCGGCGGCGCTCGCCAGCGCATGCATGTCTGCCGCCGCTT
This sequence comes from Burkholderiales bacterium, assembly GCA_036262035.1. Taxonomy (NCBI): domain Bacteria; kingdom Pseudomonadati; phylum Pseudomonadota; class Betaproteobacteria; order Burkholderiales; species Burkholderiales bacterium. Next base: position 161,597 of record DATAJS010000010.1, read on the forward strand.
ACGGGCAGGTTGCCGTCAAGGGCGACCCGGCAAAAGCGCAGCAGATCGTGACGTCGGTGTGCGCCGCGTGCCATGGTGCCGACGGCAACAGCGCGATTCCCACGAACCCGTCGATCGCGGGCCAGCCCGCCGAGTACGTCTACAAGCAGCTCAACAACTTCAAGTCCGCGGGCGGCAAGCCGGCGGAGCGTCCCAGCGCGGTGATGACCGCGATGGTTGCGAACCTGAGCAGCGACGACATGGCCAATCTCGCCGCGTACTTCGCCTCGAAGGAAGCCAAGCCGCGGGACGCTCGCAACGCCGAGCTGGTGAAGATCGGACAGACGATCTACCGCGGCGGCGTCATCGGCCGCGGCGTCCCGGCCTGCGCCTCGTGCCACGGTGCGAACGGCGCCGGCATCCCCGCGCAGTTCCCCCGTCTCGGCGCGCAGCACGCGCAGTACACCGCCGACCAGCTCAAGGCTTTCCGCGCCGGCAGCCGTGCGAACGATCCCAACCACATGATGCGCGCGATCGCGACCAAGCTCACCGATCGCGAGATCGACGCGGTCGCGCAGTACGTCCAGGGATTGCGTTAAGGCGAACCGTAGGTCGCGTTAGCCGCGGGAGCGGCGTAACGCGACTCGAGGCGAAGGGCTTCGGTGCGTTACGGCGCGTCGCGCCTGACGCACCCTGCGCATCAGAGCGCCGCGAAAGCCTTCGCCGCCGCAGCGACCGTCTTTTCGATCTCGGCCTTCGTGTGCGCGGCCGAGACGAATCCGGCCTCGAACGCCGAGGGCGCGAAGTACACGCCTTCCGCGAGCATCGCATGGAAGAAGCGGTTGAAGCCCTCGACGTCCGACTGCATCACTTCCTGATACGACTGCGGCGCCGATCCGCGGAAGTACAGCCCGAACATGCCGCCGACGCTGTGGGCGGAGAACGCCACACCCGCCTTGCGTGCGGCGGCGCTCAGGCCTTCGGTCAGCGCGCGAGTCGTCGCCTGCAGCGCGTCGTAGAAACCCGGCGCCTGGATGAGCTTCAGCGTCGCGAGCCCCGCGGCGACCGCGACCGGATTGCCCGACAGCGTTCCCGCCTGATACACCGGCCCCAGCGGTGCCACCGTCTGCATGATGTCCTTGCGGCCGCCGAACGCGCCGACCGCCATGCCGCCGCCGATCACTTTGCCGAGCGTCGTGATGTCGGGCTTGATGCCGTAGAGCGCCTGCGCCCCGCCGAGCGCGACGCGAAAACCGGTCATCACTTCGTCGAAGATGAGGAGCGCGCCGTGCCGGGTGCACAAGTCGCGCAGCTTCTGCAGGAACGCCGGCTGCGGCGCCACGAGGTTCATGTTGCCCGCGACCGGCTCGACGATGACCGCGGCGATCTCGCCGCCGGCGCTCTCGAATGCGCGCTCGACGCTGCGCTCGTGGTTGTACTCGAGCACGAGCGTGTGCATCGTGGTCTCGGCCGGAACGCCCGCCGAGCTCGGCTGGCCGAAGGTGAGCAGGCCGGAGCCCGCCTTCACGAGCAGCGCGTCGGCGTGGCCGTGATAGCACCCTTCGAACTTCACGATCTTCGAGCGGCCGGTGAAGCCGCGCGCGAGCCGGATCGCGCTCATCGTCGCCTCGGTGCCGGAGCTCACCAGCCGCACCTGGTCCATCGACGGCACGAGCTTCACCAGGAGCTCCGCCATCTCGACCTCGACTTCGGTCGGCGCGCCGAACGACAGCCCTTTCGCCGCGGCGCGCGTGACCGCTTCGACGACTTCCGGATGCGCGTGCCCGACGATCAGCGGTCCCCACGAGCCGACGTAATCGATGTACACCGACCCGTCGGCGTCCCAGAGGTGAGGCCCTTTGCCGCGCTGAAAGAAGAGCGGCGTTCCGCCGACCGCGCGGAAAGCGCGCACCGGCGAATTGACGCCGCCCGGAGTGTGGAGCTGCGCGCGACTGAAGAGTTTCTGGCTCTGCTTCATCGCTTCCTCGTTACGCGAACAAGCCGGTGAATCCCCGCGCCGCGGCGGTGACGTCGCTCGCGCCGAAGACCGCGGTGATCACCGCGACCGCGTCGGCGCCCGCTTCGATGAGCGGCGGGGCATTCGCAATCGTAATGCCGCCGATCGCGACGACCGGCACGTTCACGGCGCGCTTGACGTCGCGCAACAGATCGATCGGCGCGCGCACCGCACCCGGCTTGACGCTGGACGGATAGAAGCTGCCGAAAGCGACGTAATCGGCGCCCGCCTTTTCCGCTGCGACCGCGACCTCGATCTTCCGGTAGCACGACACGCCGACGATCCCGTCTGCGCCCACCGCCGCGCGCGCGGCTTCGATCTCGCCGTCTTCGGCGCCGATGTGCACGCCTGCGGCGCCGACTTCACGCGCGAGGTGCGGGTGATCGTTGATGATCAGGAGCGCGCCGCAGGCGTCGCACGCGCGCTTCAGTGCGAGCGCTTGCTCGCGCCGAAGCTCGGGCGTGGCGACTTTGTTGCGATATTGCAGGAGGCGCATGCCCCCTGCGAGCGCGGCCTGCACCTTGGAGACGAGCAGAGCGGTGTCTGCTTCGTCGGGCGTCACGGCATAGAGGCCGCGAAGCGCCATCACTCTTCGCGCGCGCTGCGGTCGTCCGCAGCCTCTTCCTCGCGCGCCCAGAACAGGCGGTCAGGGATGTGCTGGCCCATGCCCGGGCGGAACGCCGACTTGAGCGTCTGCCACGTGTATTCCTGCGCGTCCTTCACCGCGTCGCCGATCGCCAGCCCGTTGGCGATCGTCGCGGCGATCGCCGAGGCGAGCGTGCAGCCCGAGCCGTGATACGAGCCCGGCAGGCGCTGCCAGCTGTCGGTGCGCAGCACGCCTTCCTGTCCGTAGAGCGTGTTCACCACCTGCGGGGTGTTCTCGTGGGTGCCGGTCACGAGCACGTACTCGCAGCCGCTCGCGATGAGACGGCTCGCGCACTCCGCGAGGTCGGGGTCGTCCTCGTCGTTGGTGTCGTCGATCGCGAGGCGCCGCGCTTCGAGGCTGTTGGGCGTGATGATGGTGGTCTGCGGCACGAGGAGCTCGCGGATCGCGACCACCATCTCTTCCGAGGCGAGCTCGTCGCCGCGGCCGGACGCGAGCACCGGGTCCAGCACGAGCGGGATCTCGGGATAGTCGGACACCACTTCGGCGATGGCGGCGATCGTCTCCACGCTGCCGAGCACGCCGATCTTGAACGCCGCGATCGGCATGTCTTCGAGGACACAGCGCGCCTGGTCGGCGACCCATTCGGCGTCGATCGGACTGACGTCATCGACTCCGGTCGTGTCCTGGATCGTCACCGCGGTGACCACCGACAGCGGATGGCAGCCCATCGACGAGAGCGTCATGATGTCGGCCTGCAGTCCTGCGCCGCCGCTGGGATCGGATGCGGCGAAGACGAGCACGATGGGAGGGAGGTCGGGCATCGGGGGACGCGCGGAAGGCTCGCGCGGGTGAGTACGCGAGGCGAATCGATTAAAATGCGATTCTAACCCAATTCCCTCTCCCCCCTTTCCAAGCAAGACATGACTACGGCCGACACAAAAGTAAACAAAACCTGGATGTGCCTCATCTGCGGCTTCATCTACGACGAAGCCGCCGGCATCCCCGAAGAAGGCATCGCGCCGGGCACGAAATGGGAAGACGTGCCGATGAACTGGACGTGTCCCGAATGCGGGGCGCGGAAAGACGATTTCGAGATGGTGGAAATCTAGTGTTGGGTGTTTGGTGTTGAGTGTTTAGTGAGGTTTTTGCTGTTCACGCAACACTGAACACTCAAAACTCGACACTCGCGAAGGAGCACGACAGTGCGACTGCTGCATACCATGATCCGCGTCGGTGACCTCGAGCGATCGATCAAGTTCTACACCGAAGTCCTCGGTATGAAAGTGCTGCGCAGCAAGGACTATCCCGACGGCCGCTTCACCAACACCTTCGTCGGCTACGAAGACGAATCCAAAGCCGCGGTGCTCGAGCTCACGCACAACTGGGACACCAGGTCGTACGAGCTCGGCAGCGGTTACGGTCACGTCGCGATCGCCGTCGAGGACGCGTACAAGGCGTGCGACGAGATCAAAAAGCGCGGCGGCAAGGTCACGCGCGAAGCGGGGCCGATGAAGCACGGCACGACCGTCATCGCGTTCGTGGAAGATCCGGACGGTTACAAGATCGAGTTAATACAGCGCTAGCGCGTGCTACGCATGCGCTAGCGCTTTTCGCGCCGGTGTACGCCGAGGAGGGAACCTACGGTTCCCTCCTTGGACCTCCCTGTCCGCCGCCCCGCTATCTCGCATCTGTCGTCGTAGGGTGCGTGGTAACGCACCGCGCCGTTACGTTTTGTAATCGGAAATCCGAACGAAATCCTCCACCGCGAGCGTCTGCGCCCGCGCCTGAGGATCGATCCCCAGCGTTGCGAAGTCCTCCGCGCTCAACGCGCGCCCCAGGGTGTTGCGCAGCGTCTTGCGCCGCTGCGAGAACGCGAGCGCGACGCGCGCGCTCAAGACTTTCTCGTCCCTGGCGCGCCGCCAGTCGCCGGTGCGCGGCGTCATCCTCACCACGGCCGAATCCACCTTGGGCGCGGGATCGAACGCTTGCGGCGGCACGTCGAGCACTTTCTCCATCTCGAAGCGATATTGCAGCATCACCGAAAGGCGCCCGTATTCCGAATCGCCGGGTGCCGCGACCATGCGCTCGACCACTTCGGCCTGGAGCATGACGTGGATGTCGCGCAGCGCACCCGCTGCTTCGAACAGGTGAAAGAGGATCGGCGTCGAGATGTGGTATGGCAGGTTGCCGACCACGCGTAACGCCGGACCCAGGCTCGCGAAATCGAACTCGAGCGCGTCGCCCTCGTGGATGACGAGCTCGTCCGCGCCGAAGTCGCGTTGCAATCGCGCCACGATGTCGCGGTCGATCTCGACGACATGCAGCGGGCGCACCACGCGCGCGAGCGGGCGCGTGATCGCGGCGAGGCCGGGGCCGATCTCGACCATGCGGTCTCCCGGGCGCGGACCGATCGCGTCGACGATGCCCGCGATGGCGGATTCGTCTACGAGGAAGTTCTGGCTGAAGCGCTTGCGCGGGCGGTGCGGCATCCGTGCGTCACGATTTCCTGCGCGCGAGCTCCGCCGCGAGCTCGATCGCCGCCAGCAGGCTGCCGATATCGGCACGACCGGTGCCGACCAGATCGAGCGCGGTGCCGTGATCGACCGAGGTGCGCACGATCGGCAGCCCGAGCGTCACGTTGATGCCGCTGCCGAAGCTCGCGTGCTTGAGCACCGGCAGGCCCTGGTCGTGGTACATCGCGAGCACCGCGTCGGATTCGCGCAGCTTGTCGGGATTGAAGAGCGTGTCGGCGGGCAGGGGGCCGACCGCGTCGACGCCGGCCGCGCGCGCGGCTTCGAGCGCCGGCCCGATCACTTCGATCTCCTCGCGCCCGATGTGTCCCGACTCACCCGCGTGCGGATTGAGACCCGCGACGAGCACGCGCGGTTTCGCGATGCCGAAGCGGCGCTTGAGATCGTCGTTCAGGATGCGCAGCGTTTCTTCCACCGTCTCGCGCGTGATCGCGTCGGGAACATCGCGAAGCGCCAGGTGCGTCGTCGCGAGCGCGACGCGCATGCCGCCGCCGACGAGCATCATCACGACGCGAGGCGTACGCGTGCGCTCGGCGAGGAACTCGGTATGCCCCGTGAACGGGATGCCCGCGTCGTTGATCACGCCTTTGTGCACCGGCGCGGTCGCCATCGCGTCGAACGTGCCGTCCGCGCAGCCGTCGCACGCGGCTTCGAGCGTGCGCAGCACGTAGCGGCTGTTGGCGGGATCGAGCGTGCCGGGAACGACCGGCTCGACGACGGGAAGATGCAGCACCGTCAGCGCGCCGGCCGGCGTCTTCTCCGGATGCGCGCCGTAATCGACGAGCTCGACTTCGACGCCGAGCGTCCGCGCGCGTTCGGCGAGCACGCCGCGATCGGCGATGACCACGATGCGCGCGTTCACCTCGTGCCGCGCGAGCATCACGCACAGATCGGGTCCGATCCCCGCAGGCTCCCCAGCCGTTACCGCAATCAGCGGTAACGGCTGAGTGTTGAGTGTTGAGTGTTGAGTGTTGAGTGACACGTGGGTCAGCCTAGAAGCCTTTCACTAAACACTTAACACTTCGATCGCGCTAGCGATCGTCCAGTCGCACTTCGACGTATGCCCGATCCCTGAGCTGCCGCACCCATTCCTGGTACGCCTCGTCCGACTTGCGCGCGCGCAGCGTCTGCCGCGCGGCGAGGCGGCGCCGTTCCTTGGAGACGTCCTGGTTGCCGCGCTCGAGGACCTGGATCAGGTGCATGCCGAACGGCGAGCGGATGGGCTCGCTGATCTGGCCGATCTTGAGCGCGTTCATCGCGCGCTCGAACTCCGGCACGGTGTCGCCGGGCAATATCCAGCCGAGATCGCCGCCGCGCGAAGCGCTCGCGTCTTCCGAGTGCACGCGCGCGAGCTCGGCGAAATCGGCCTTGTTCTCCAGCCGTTCCTTGAGCACCAGCAGGCGGTTGCGCGCTTCGGTCTCGGAGACGAGCTCGTTGGTCTTGATGAGGATGTGCCGCGCGTGCGTCTGCTCGACGCTCGCCGGCGGCGCGCCCTGCGGCGCGGTGCTGCGCCGATCGTTGAGGCGGACGATGTGGAAACCGTTCGCGCTGCGCAGCACGGCGCTGGTCTCGCCGGGCTTCATCGACTTCACGGCGTCGTAGAAGATGGTCGGCAGCCGATCGGCCGAGCGCCAGCCCATGGCGCCGCCCGACAGCGCGTCGGGCGCTTCGGAATACGACGCCGCGATCTGCTTGAAGTCGGTTCCTTTGGCGAGCTCGGCCAGGGCCTGCTCCGCGCGCGCGCGTCGAGACTGCACCTGCTCGGGGCTCGCGTTCTCCGGCACGACGACCAGGATGTGCGAGAGGTTGAGCTCGTCGTTGGAGGCGCCGCTCGCCTGCTCGGAGGCGAGCAGCGCGTCGATCTCGCTCTCGGTGACGACGATCTTGTTCTCGACTTCGCGCTCGCGCAGGCGCGCCATGATGATCTCGGCGCGGATGTCTTCGCGGAACTTGCCGTAGGGCACGCCGTCGCGCTCGAGCGTCGCGCGCAGCGTGTCCATCGAGATCTTGTTCTGCTCGGCGATGCGGCCGATCGCGCGCTCCAGATCGGCATCGTCGACGCGCAGCCCGCTTTCCTTCGCGAACTGCACCTGCACTCGGTCGCCGATCATGCGCTCGAGGAGCTGGCGCTCGATCACCGCTTTCGGCGGCGCGGTCGTGCCCGAGGAGGCGAGCTGCTTCATCGCGATCCGGGCGCGCTCGTCGAGCTCGCGCGCGGTGATCGCTTCGTCGTTGACGATAGCGACGATGCGGTCGAGCACGACCGGCTGGCGCCCTGCCGGCCGCGCCGCGGGCCTGGCCGTCACGGGCTTGTCCGCAGCAGGCTTGTCCGCCGCCGGCTTGTCGGCAACCGGTTTGTCCGCAACCGGTTTATCGGCGAGCGGCTTATCGGCGACGGGCCTGTCGACGCGAAGGCTGTCGAGCGCAGGCTTTTCGCCCGGGGCCTTGAGACCCTGTGCGAAGGCGCCGCCGGACGCGAGACCGCCCGCCGCGAGCACGGCAAGCGCAAAGGTGAGGAGCGCGTGACCGCGCGTGAGAATGCTCATGGAAAGGACCAGGAACTAAAGGGACCGGCTCAACGATCCGGCACGTAGTAATCGTCCGTGCGGGGCGAGCGCGGGTCGACGCGAGTATACCCGCCCACGTTCCGCCGCAGGACGTCCATCGGATTGGAGCCGATCCGCGACACCCCGTTCAATTCGAGCTGCACGAAGAACGAGGTGCTGACCGCGTTGAGCGCGGTGGCGAAGCGGTGGCCGACGGCCCGGAACGCCCAGCAACCGCCGTCGTATTCCACCCCGCCGAGTGCTTCCAGGGTGCGGCTGTCGCGCGTCGAATAGTTCCAGCGCCCGACGAGGGTCCAGTTGCCGGCCACCGGCCACTGGAAGGACACATCGGTCTGCCCGATGAGCCCCGCGGTGTGGCGGTAGGCGAGGTTCAGCACCTTGCCGGGGCCGGGCTGGTAGCGTGTCGCGACGTTCGCTTTCTGGGTCGAGCTCTGGTCGGTGTTGTACTGGTACCCGACCTCGGCCCGCCAGTTCGGCAGGATCGTGCCGGACAGCGCGGCGAGCAGGTCCGAGCTCGCCGAATGATCGGGACGGGGCGCGACGCCGGGCAGGGTCACGCGCTGCTCGCTGAAATAATAGCGCTGGGCAAGCGCGAGGCGCAGGCGCTCCACGCCGGAGTCGGGATGGATCAGGCGCGACGTGACGCCCACGGTGACCTGGTTGGCGTCGTTGATGCGGTCGTGTCCGCTGAACTGGTTTTCGCTGAAGATCGAGGCGAAGCTGATGTCCTGCAGGCCGCTCTCGAAATTGGGGATGCGGCTCTGGTCGCGGAACGGGATGTAGACGTAATAGAGCTTGGGCTCCAGTGTCTGGATGAACGACTGCCCGATGAACTTGGTGTTGCGTTCGAAAGTGAGGCCGGTGTCGGCCGTCACGATCGGCAGCGTGCGCGTCCGGTCCTCGAAGCCGAGCGTGTTCTCGTCGATGAGGTAGCGCGTCATGTGCATGCCGACCTTGGGCGTGAAATACCACCATGAGGTCTGCAGCGGCAGCGACAGGCTCGGATACGCGAGCATGCGCTTGCCGCTCGGCAGGCTCTCGTGCCGGAAGCCGGTGTAGCTCGTCAGCACGTCGAGGTCGGTCTTGAGCAGGTCGCGGCGGTAGCCGCTCAGCGTGAGCTGGGGCAGACGGTTGTACGGCGGGACGAGGATCGCCTGCGGATCGGTCTGCAGCGTCTGCCAGCGCTGCGCGAGCGCCGAGAAGGTGTAATTGCCGTCGCCCCAGTCGCCGGTCTTGGCGAGCACGCCTTCGGTCGGCAGCGTGGTGCGCGACGTGACCGCGACCAGCGTCGACAGGTCGGTGAAATAGGTATTGTCCGAGACCCGGTTGAAGTTGAAAGCGCCGCTCCAGCCGTTGCCGAATTCCTGGGCGTGCTTGGTGAACACCCCCCAGCGCTCGCGGCTCAACTGCGCGTCGTTGGGCAGCGCCTCGATGCGTGCGGTGCCGTTGTAATTGGGCTGGAGATAGCGGAACTCGGAGCCGAGCTGCAGCCCGCGCTTGGTCATCACGCGCGGGTACAGCGTCATGTCCATGTTCGGCGCGATGTTCCAGTAATACGGCACGGTGATCTCGGTGCCGGTCGTCGACGCGGTGCCGTAGTGCGGCGTCAGGAAACCGGACTTTCGCTGCTGGTGCAGCGAGAACGAGATGTACGGCGTGTAGAAGATCGTCTTGTCGAGAAAGACGATGGAGGCGCCGTGCGCGATGCCGAGATCGCGGTTGCGGTCGACGTCGAGCACGTTCGCCTTCAGGAACCAGTCGTCGTTGCCCGGGCCGCACGTGGTGTAGCTCGCCTTCTCCAGACGATAGCGGTCGGGACCTTCGAAGATCAGCCGCTCGGCGTCGCCGCGCGATTCGGGCGGCTCCTGGGGCTTGCTGCGCCGGTCGAACTCCGACGGCAGCGCGCGCGTGAGCGCGGGCATGCCCGGCACCGCCGGCGTGGCGGGCGTGCGGGGCACCGGCGTGAAGAGGAAGCTGGGCTTGTCGATGAAGCCGCGCTCGGTGCCCAGGTTGAGCTTCATGCGGTCGCCTTCGAGCACGTCGCGCTGGTGCTCGAGCCGCACGCCGCCGCTCGCGTCGACTTCCTCTTTCTCCGCGTTGTAATGGACCCGGTCCGCGAAGACTGCCTGGCCGGAGCGCCGCAGCACCACGTTGCCTTCGGCCTGCACTTCCTTCTCGCCGGTGCCCTGGACGCGATCGGCTTCGACGAACACGGGGATCGGTTCGTCGCGCTCCGCAGGAAGGGAAAGCAGCGAGCGCTGAGGCTTGAGGGCGATGCCATCCTCCGCCGCAAAGCTCGCGATCGGCGCGGCGCAGAGCACGGCGTACGTGATGCGCCTTATCGGTATTCTGTGCATCGGGGGCAAGCGTGAGGGGTGCTAAAATCGCACAATTCACTCCCGAAGGCAATTTCGCGTTGACCGCTGCAAGTCCGAGTGTCGACGTGCGTTTGGACGAGCTCACCCGCTGGGTGCGCGCAGCTCTCGGCGCCGGCGACGCAACCCTGGAGCGCGCGTCGGAGGACGCGAGCTTTCGCCGCTATTTCAGGGTCCGCGCGAACGGCTCGACGTGGATCGCGATGGACGCCCCGCCCGAGCGGGAGGATTGCACGCCCTTCGTCAAGGTCGCCGGGCTCATGCTCGATGCGGGCATGCACGTACCCGAGGTGCTCGCGCAGGACCTCGGGCGCGGCTACCTGCTGCTCACCGACCTGGGCACGACGACCTACCTTCGCGCGATCGACGAGAGCAACGCCGACGCGCTCTTCGGCGACGCCATCGACACGCTGATCAGCTGGCAGCTCGCGAGCCGGCCGGGGGTGCTGCCGCAGTACGATCGCGCGCTGCTCGCGCGTGAGCTCGAGCTGTTTCCGGAGTGGTATCTCGGACGCCATCTCGGCCGGGTTCCCGAAGGCGCCGCGCGTGCGCTGCTCGACCGCGTGTTCGGCAGGCTCGTCGACGCCGCGCTCGCGCAGCCGCAGGTGTACGTGCACCGCGACTACATGCCGCGCAACCTCATGTTGTCGACCCCGAATCCCGGTGTAATCGATTTCCAGGACGCGGTGTACGGGCCGATCACTTACGACGTCGTGTCGCTCTTCCGCGACGCCTTCCTGTCGTGGGCCGAAGAGCGCGTGCTGGACTGGACCGTGCGCTATTGGGAGCGCGCGAAGCGCGCCGGGCTGCCGGTGAACGCCGATTTCGCGGCGTTCTATCGCGATTTCGAATGGATGGGGCTGCAGCGCCACATCAAGGTGCTCGGCATCTTCGCACGCATCCGCTACCGCGACGGCAAGCCGGGCTATCTCGACGACGCGCCGCGCTTCCTGCGCTATGCGCGCGACGTCGCCGAGCGTTACGCCGAGCTTCAGGAGCTCGTCACCCTGCTCGACGCCATAGAGACCCGCGACCCCAAGGTCGCGTATACGTTTTGAAAGCGATGATCCTCGCGGCGGGCCGCGGCGAGCGCATGCGCCCGCTCACCGACGCCAAGCCCAAACCGATGCTCGAAGCGGCGGGCAAGCCGATCATCGTGTGGACGATCGAAGCGCTCGCGCGCGCGGGCTTTCGCGATCTCGTCATCAACGTCTCGCACTTCGGCCAGGTGATCGAGCAGGGTCTGGGCGACGGGCGCCGCTGGGACGTCTCGATCCGGTATTCGCGCGAAGCCGAGCCGCTCGAGACCGCGGGCGGCATCGCCACGGCACTGCCTTTGCTCGGCACCGAGCCGTTCATCGTCGTCAACGGCGACATCTATTGTGATTTCGATTTTCGACGGCTGGCCGGCGTGCTGCAGACGCCCGCGGCGCCGCTCGCCCATCTGGTGCTCGTGAACAATCCGCCGCATCACCCGAAAGGCGATTTCGCGCTCGACGGCTGCCGCGTGCTCAACACAGGCGCTCCCATGTACACCTTCAGCGGCGTCGGCGCGTATCGACCGGAATTCTTCGGGTCCGTGGCGCCGCATACGCGCGCGCAGCTCGCGACCCTGCTGCGCCCGCAGATCGACGCGCGCCGCGTCACCGGCGAGACGCACGGCGGCGCATGGTCGGACATCGGCACCCCGGAGCGGCTGTACGCGCTCGAGACGATGCTCGAACCGGCGGCGGCGCAAGCACGGGCGCACGGAACGCCATGAGCGCCGGATTCGACGCATCGCCCTACGCCGCGCGCCGCGCGCGGCTCGCTGCCGGCATGAAGCGCGGCATCGCGATCGTGCCGACCGCGCCCGAGCGCCCGCGCAACCGCGACGCCCATTACCCCTTCCGCTTCGACAGCTATTTCTATTACCTCACCGGTTTTCCCGAGCCCGAAGCGGTGCTCGTCGTGATCGCCGACGACGGCGCGCCGCGCTCGGTGCTGTTCTGCCGCGACAAGGACCCCGAGCGCGAAGTGTGGGACGGTTTCCGATACGGGCCCGAGGGCGCGAAAGCGGCGTTCGGCTTCGACGAAGCCCACAGCGTCGCGAAGCTCGACGAGCTCGTGCCGCAGCTTCTGTCGAACCAGCCGGCGCTCTACTGTCATCTCGGCGCCGATTCGGCCTGGGACGAGCGCGTGATGCGCTGGATGAACGACGTGCGCGGCCGCGCCCGCGCGGGCGTCACCGCGCCGGAGACGATCGCGGACGTGCACGTGCAGCTCGACGAGATGAGGCTCCTCAAGGACGCGCACGAGATCGCGCTGATGCGCCGCGCGGCCGAAATCTCGACCGGCGCCCACCGCCGTGCGATGGTGGCCGCGAAGCCCGGCGTCGGTGAGTACGCGATCGAAGCCGAGCTCCTGCACGAGTTCCGCCGCCACGGCGCGCAGGCCCCCGCGTACACGCCGATCGTCGCATCGGGCGAGCACGCGTGCGTGCTGCACTACGTCGAGAATTCCGACACGCTGAAGGACGGCGACCTGCTGCTGATCGACGCAGGCTGCGAGCTCGACGGCTATGCGTCGGATATCACGCGCACTTTTCCGGTGAACGGGCGCTTCAGCGGCCCGCAGCGCGAGGTCTACGAGCTCGTGCTCGCGGCGCAGGCCGCGGCGATCGCCCACGTGAAGCCCGGCGCGCGCTGGAACGCCGCGCACGACGCCGCGGTGCGCGTGCTCGCGCAGGGCTTCATCGACATGAAGCTCGTCGAAGGCTCGCTCGACCAGGTGCTCGAGACCGAGAGCTACCGCAAGTTCTACATGCACCGCACCGGCCACTGGCTCGGTCTCGACGTGCACGACGCCGGCGACTACAAGCGCGCCGGCGAATGGCGCGAGCTGACCCCCGGCATGGTGCTCACGGTCGAGCCCGGCTGTTACATACGCCCCGGCGCCGACGTGCCGGCGCACTATGCGGGCATCGGCGTGCGCATCGAGGACGACGCCCTCGTCACCGCGAACGGCTGCGAGATCCTTACGACCGCGGCGCCGAAGAGCGTCGCGGACATCGAAGCGCTGATGCGCGGCTAGGGCGCGCATGACTGCGAGCCGCACCTGCGAAGTCGCGATCGTCGGCGGCGGCCCTGTCGGCGCCGCGCTCGCGCTCGCGCTGCACGCTTCGGGCATACAGGCCCTGCTGCTCGAAGCGCGCGAAGCGTCCTCTAACGTGACGACGCGGCGGCCGCTGGCGCTCTCCCACGGCAGCCGTCTCATCCTCGAGCGTCTCGGCGTCTGGGAGAGCCTGGCCGACGCCACGCCGATCCGCCGCATACACATCTCGCAACGCGGGCGCTTCGGCCGCACCGTCCTCGACGCGGACCAAGCGTCGCTGCCCGCGCTCGGCTACGTGACCGATTACGCCGGCGTGGTCGGCGCGTTCGATGCCGCGCTGAAACGCGCCGGCATCGAAGTGATTCGCGGCGCGCGCGTGGCGTCGATCGCGCACGATCCGCGCTCCGCCCGAGTCGTCTACGACGACGGCGCCGGCAGCGCGGATTGCATCGCCGCGCTCGTCGCGGTCGCCGACGGCAGCGCGGCCGCCGCCGAGGTCGAGGTGCGCACGACCGATTACGGCCAGGCCGCGGTCACCGCGGTGGTCACGATCGACGGTCCCCATCGCAACATCGCGTACGAGCGCTTCACGCCCGAAGGACCGCTCGCACTGTTGCCGTCCGGCGACGCTTATGCGGTCGTTTGGACCGTGGCGCACGCGACCGCGGCCGATCTCGTGAGCGCCACGCAAGCGGAGTTCATCGCGCGGCTGCAGGAACGCTTCGGCGAGCGTGCGGGACGCTTCCTCACCGCGAGCGCGCGTGCGGCGCAGCATCTCGTGCTCCGCGTCGCCGAGCGCGTGGCATGCGGCCGCGCAGTCCTCATCGGCAACGCGGCGCAGGCGCTGCACCCGGTCGCGGGGCAGGGCTTCAATCTCGGATTGCGGGATGCGTGGGAGCTCGCGAGCGAGACCGCGCGCCGCGGCGCATCGTCGCCCGATCTGCCCCAGGCTTATGCCGCGCGGCGCCGTCTCGATCGCACCGGCGGCATCGCATTCACCGATGCGCTGGTGAGAATCTTCTCGAACGATTTCGCGCCGCTCGCGCACGCGCGAGGCGCGGGCCTCGCGTTGCTCGACAACTTGCCGCCGCTCAAGGATTTCGTCGCCCGTCGTATGATTTTCGGTTCGCGAGGTTGAATCGCACGCTGCGAAGCTGCGTGAACTCTGCGCGCAGAGATAAGCACTTAACGCAGACTCCGCGCAGCCCGTTTCGTCCTGCGTCAAGTACCTTTGCATCATCCGCTCTTTCACTCTGCCGAGCGGGCTATTTCTCTTTTCTTTGCTCGCGGCCTCCGATTACAATGACGCCCTTCCCTCGCGTCAACGCATCCGTGCAGATCGGTCCGTACAAGCTCAAGAACAATCTCATCGTCGCGCCCATGGCGGGTGTGACCGATAGACCGTTCCGTCAGCTGTGCAAGACCATGGGCGCGGGCATGGCGGTGTCCGAGATGGTCGCGAGCAATTCGCTTCTGTGGGGCTCGGAGAAGACCAAACGCCGCGCCAATCACGAAGGCGAGGTCGACCCGATCTCGGTGCAGATCGCGGGCGCCGATCCGCAGATGCTCGCCGAGGCGGCGAAGTACAACGTCGATCAGGGCGCGCAGATCATCGACATCAACATGGGCTGCCCGGCGAAGAAGGTGTGCAACGTCATGGCGGGCTCGGCGCTGTTGAAGGACGAGCCGCTCGTCACGCGCATCCTCGAAGCGGTCGTCGGCGCGGTCGATGTGCCGGTGACGCTCAAGATCCGCACCGGCTGGGACCGCAGCAACAAGAACGCGGTGACCGTCGCGAAGATCGCCGAGCGCAGCGGCATCAGGGCGCTCGCGATCCACGGCCGCACGCGCGCCGACGCCTACACCGGCGAGGCCGAGTACGACACCATCCGCGACGTGAAGGCCGCGATCTCCATCCCGGTGATCGCGAACGGCGACATCACGACGCCCGAGCGCGTCAAGCACGTGCTCGAGTACACCGGCGCCGACGCCGTGATGATCGGCCGCGCCGCCCAGGGCCGTCCCTGGATGTTCCGCGAGATCATGCACTTTCTCGCGACGGGCGCGCATCTGCCGCCGCCGGAAGTGGACGAGATCCACCGCGTGCTCGTCGCGCATCTCAACGATCTCTACGGCTTCTATGGCGAGCAGACCGGCGTGCGCGTCGCCCGCAAACACATCTCGTGGTACACGAAGGGCCTCGCCGGATCGGCGTCCTTCCGCTTTGCCATGAACCAGCTACAAACTTGCGCCGAGCAGCTCCGGGCGGTCGACGAGTTCTTCGACGAGCTCGCGGGGCGCGGCCGGCGCCTGCAGTACATCGAGGAACTCGCAGCATGATCAACGAGAACGAAATGGCCCGCGTCGTACGCAGGGCCATAGACGTCTATTTCAGGGATCTGGACGGGGAGCGCGCCTGCGGCGTCTACGACATGGTGATCAACTGCGTCGAGAAGCCGTTGCTCGAGTCGGTCCTGCACCGCGTGCAGGGCAACCAGACTCACGCCGCGCAAATGCTCGGCATCAACCGCAACACGCTGCGCAAGAAAATGAAGGCGCACGGGATCAAGTAGGTTCAAGTGATCAAGCAGGCCCTCCTCAGCGTCTCGGATAAGGCGGGACTGGTCGAATTTGCGAAGGGCCTCGCGGCGCACGGGGTGAGGCTGCTCTCGACCGGGGGCACGGCGAAGCTCCTGCAGGAGGCCGGCCTCGAGGTCACCGAGGTCGCCGACTACACCGGTTTCCCGGAGATGCTCGACGGCCGCGTCAAGACGCTGCATCCCAAGGTGCACGGCGGCATCCTCGCGCGGCGCGACCTGCCCGCGCACGTCGAGGCGATCGCGAGCGCGAACATCCCGACGATCGATCTGGTCGTCGTCAACCTCTACCCGTTCACGCAGACCATCGCGAAACCCGGCTGCACGCTCGCCGAGGCGATCGAGAACATCGACATCGGCGGTCCGGCGATGGTGCGCAGCGCCGCCAAGAACTACCAGCACGTCGCGGTCGTCACCGACCCGGCCGATTACGCGGCGATCCTCAAGGAGATGGAGTCCTCGGGCGGCGCGGTCGGCGCCGAGACGCGCTTCAGGCTCGCGCAGAAAGCGTTCTCGCACACCGCGTCGTACGACGGCGCGATCAGCAACTATCTCACCGCGCGGGACATGAACGGCGAGAACGTCCAGCACTTTCCCGCCAGGCTCAACGCGCAGTTCGAGATCGCGCAGCCCCTGCGCTACGGCGAGAACCCGCACCAGCAGGCCGCGTTCTACCGCGATACCGCGCCCGCCGCGGGAACGCTCGCGCGCTACCGGCAGCTCCAGGGCAAGGAGCTGTCGTACAACAACATCGCGGACTCCGACGCGGCGTGGGAGTGCGTCTGGACGTTCGACGAGACCGCGTGCGTCATCGTCAAGCACGCGAACCCGTGCGGCGTCGCGATCGCGGCGTCGACGCTCGACGCGTATCGCAAGGCTTTCAGCACCGATCCCACGTCGGCCTTCGGCGGCATCATCGCCTTCAACCGCGAGGTCGACGCAGCGACCGCGCAGGCGGTGGCGCAGCAGTTCGTCGAAGTGGTCATCGCGCCGGCGTACTCGGCGCAAGCACTTTCGGTCTTCGGCGCGAAACAGAACGTGCGGGTGCTCGAAGTGCCGCTGCCGCAAGACGCCGGCAGCAATGCGCTCGACTACAAGCGCGTCGGCGGCGGCTTGCTCGTGCAGACGCCCGACGCGCTGAACGTGAGCAAAGCCGAGCTCAAGGTCGTGACCAGGCTCGCGCCGACGCCCGAACAGCTCGCCGACCTGCTCTTCGCATGGCGGGTCGCCAAGTTCGTGAAGTCCAACGCGATCGTGTTCTGCGGCGGCGGCAAGACCCTCGGCGTCGGCGCCGGCCAGATGAGCCGCGTCGACTCGGCGCGCATCGCGTCGATCAAGGCGCAGAACGCGGGCCTCGCGCTCGCGGGCTCGGCGGTCGCGTCGGACGCCTTCTTTCCGTTCCGCGACGGCGTCGACGTCGTCGCCGATGCCGGCGCGCGTGCGATCATCCAGCCGGGCGGCAGCGTGCGCGACGCGGAGGTTATCGCGGCGGCGGACGAGAAGGGAATCGCCATGGTATTCACCGGCGTCAGGCATTTCCGGCATTGAGCGGAAATGCGTGAAAAGTGAAACGTGAAACGTGAGGAAAAACCGATGAATCACCGCGCCGTTTCACGTTTCACATGTCACGTTTCACACTTCACTTCATGAAGATACTCGTCATCGGCTCCGGTGGACGCGAGCATGCGCTCGCGTGGAAGCTCGCATCGAGCCCGCGCGTCTTCAAGGTGTTCGTCGCGCCGGGCAATGCCGGCACCGCGACCGAGGAAGGCGTTTCCAACGTTCCGCATACCTCGATCGCCGCGCTGATCGAGTTCGTGAAGGACGAGGGCGTCGCGCTCACCGTCGTCGGGCCCGAGGCGCCGCTCGCGGCGGGCGTGGTCGACGCGTTCCACACGGCGGGCCTGCGCATCTTCGGCCCGGTGAAGCAGGCCGCGCAGCTCGAAAGCTCCAAGGATTACGCCAAGAGCTTCATGATCCGCCACCGCATACCGACGGCGGCTTACGCGACGTTCAGCGACGCGCAATCGGCGCACGAGTACATCGACCGCCAGGGCGCGCCCATCGTCGTCAAGGCCGACGGTCTTGCGTCGGGCAAGGGCGTGGTCGTGGCCAGGACCGTCGAGGAAGCGCACGCCGCGGTCGACATGATGCTCGTCGACAACCGCATGGGGATGGCGGGCGCGCGGGTGGTCATCGAGGAATGCCTCGAAGGCGAGGAAGCGAGCTTCATCGTCATCGCCGACGGCAAGCACGCGCTGCCGCTGGCGAGCAGCCAGGACCACAAGCGCCTCAAGGACAACGACGAAGGCCCGAACACCGGCGGCATGGGCGCGTACTCGCCCGCGCCGGTCGTGACGCCCGCGGTGCACGCGCGCGTCATGCGCGAAGTGATCGATCCCGCGATCGCGGGCATGCGCGCCGACGGCATTCCCTACACCGGTTTTCTCTACGCCGGCCTGATGATCGGCAGGAACGGGGAGCTGAAGGTCCTCGAGTTCAACTGCCGCATGGGCGACCCCGAGACCCAGCCCATCCTGCTGCGCCTGAAGAGCGACCTCGTCACCCTCCTCGACCACGCCATCGACGGCACGCTCGACACCGTCGACGCCGAATGGGATCCGCGCGTCGCGCTCGGCGTGGTGCTCGCCGCCGACGGCTATCCCGAGAATCCGCGCAAGGGCGACGTCATCGAAGGCCTGTCCGAAGCCGGCGAGGACTATCGCGTGTTCCACGCGGGCACCGGGCTCGAAGGCCATCGCGTGGTGGTGAACGGCGGCCGCGTGCTGTGCGTGACCGCGCTCGGGCACAACGTGCGCACCGCGCAAAAGCGCGCGTACGACGTGGTGGGGCGCATCCGCTTCGACGGCATGCAGTTCCGGCGCGACATCGGCCATCACGCCATCGAAAAGCGCGCCAGGCGCAGCGCCAAGCCGTCCGACGGCGCAAAGTAACCCTGCGCGCTCGCGACCGATGATCGATCTCGCCGCGGTCGAGCAGTTTCTCGAAGGCCTGCAGGAGTCGATCGTCGCCCGCCTCGCAGCGCTCGACGGCCATGCCTTCGAACGTGACGCGTGGCAGCGCCCCGCGGACAAGGGCGGCGGCGGAGGCGTGACCCGCATCCTCGAAGACGGCGCGCTGTTCGAGCGCGCGGGGGTGGGCTATTCCAACATCTTCGGCACGCAGCTTCCGCCTTCGGCGAGCGCCTCGCGCCCCGAGCTCGCGGGACGTTCGTATCAGGCGATGGGCGTATCGCTGGTGCTGCATCCGCGCAATCCGTACGTGCCCACCGTGCACATGAACGTGCGCGCCTTCCATGCGGGCAAGGAAGGCGCCGAACCGGTGTGGTGGTTCGGCGGCGGCATGGACCTCACGCCGTACTACGGCTTCGAGGAGGACGCGCGCCACTTCCATCGCACCTGCGCCGAAGCGCTCGCGCCTTTCGGCGAGGACCGCTACCCGCGCTACAAGCGCTGGTGCGACGAGTACTTCTTCCTCAAGCACCGCAACGAGCCGCGCGGCATCGGCGGCATCTTCTTCGACGACGTGCACGAGCCCGACTTCGACTCGGCTTTCGCGATGATGAAGAGCGTCGGTGAGCGCTTCCTCACCGCGTACGTGCCGATCGTCGAGCGGCGGCGCGACCAGCCCTATGGCGAGCGCGAGCGCGCTTTCCAGGCGTATCGCCGCGGGCGTTACGTCGAGTTCAACCTCGTCTACGACCGGGGGACGCTGTTCGGGCTGCAGTCGGGCGGCCGCACCGAGTCGATCCTGATGTCGATGCCGCCGCAGGTGGCGTGGCGTTACGACTGGAAGCCCGAGCCGGGATCGCCCGAGGCGCGCCTTTACACCGACTTCCTGACGGCCAGGGATTGGGTGGGCTGATTACGGCCGGTTGATCACGCGCAGGTTGGGCACGTCGCCGGGGTGGTGCTCGTCGGGCGGGCGCGTATCGACGAGCTCGGCGTCTTCCACGGTTGACGCAGGCCGCGGCGGCGCGGAGCGCGCGGCGAGCGCCTGCAGCACGACGTAACGCCGGTAGATCCGCCTCGCCGCGATGGCGACGATGAGCAGCAGCACGAGGCTGTAGGCGGCGAGCGCGGTGCGATAGCGGCCGCGCGCCGCCAGCGCGTCGTCGAGCTGGCGCTGATAGGTCTCCGCGAGCTCGTCGATGCGCGCCGCGGTGTTCAGTACCGCCAGCCGGTCGCCCAGCATCTGCTCGAGCGGTTTGAGCAGCAGGACCTGGTGGACGTCGCTCTCGAGCCGCGCGAGCGCGGTCTCTATCGGTCGCGGCAGCGAGTGCGCACGCGGCAGATCGACCGCGGCGCCTTCGAGCGCCGCGCGCGAGGCGGTGTTCGGCGAGTGGTGGTATTGCTGCGCCTCGGCGAGCACGCGCGCGACGAGGTTCTCCGCGGCGACCAGCCGGTCGCGATCGGTAAAGTCGCGCCAGGCGTTGCGCACCAGCGTGCCGATCGCGGCGTCCGCGCGCATCGCCGCGTCGAGCGCGTGCTTCGCGTCGACGCTCGCCTGCTGGTAGCGCGTGACGAGGTCGGCCTTCTCCTCGTACGCCTTCTTCAACTCCTCGATGCCCGCGCGGAGCGCGTTGCTGTGCGCGTTGGCATACGCGGCTTCGAGGGTGCGCTGGATGCGCGCGACGTCACGCGCCTGCACGACGCGCTCGGCGACGCCGCTCGCCCTGGCGCGCAGCACCGCGACGTCCCAGCGCGCGTCGGTGAGCTTCACGCCCGCGAGCTGGGCGAGCACTTCCGCATTGCGCTGGCTGGCCGCATCGTCGGCGAGGAGGTGGAGGAACACGAGACCGGCGACCAATAGCCCGGCGATGAAGGCGGTCGCCCGCGCGTCGAGGCCGCGCTGCCGTACGCGCACGAACGCGCGGCGTAGCCGCAGAACGATCCAGCTCCTCGCAAGCTTACTCACCGAGATAGGCTTTCCTCACCTGCGGGTTGACGAGGAGCGCGCGCGCGTCGTCTTCGAGCGCGATCGCGCCGGTCTCCATCACGTAGCCGCGGCTGCACGCTTCGAGCGCGAGCTTGGCGTTCTGCTCGACGAGCAGCAGGGTCACGCCTTCGGCGGCTATCGTGCGTATCGTCTCGAATATCTTCTGCACCATGATCGGCGCGAGCCCCATCGACGGCTCGTCGAGGAGCAGCAGCTTCGGTCGGCTCATCAGCGCGCGCGCGATCGCGAGCATCTGCTGCTCTCCGCCCGAGAGCGTGCCGGCGAGCTGGGTTCGTCTTTCGGCGAGCCTCGGAAAAAGAGTGTATGCGCGATCGAAATCGTTGGCGAGCGCCCTGTCGCGGCGAGTGTAGGCGCCCATCGCGAGGTTCTCCGCGATCGTGAGCCGCGCGAACACGCCGCGGCCTTCGGGCACCAGCGCGAGACCGAGCTGCACGAGCCGGTGCGCGGCCAGGCCGGTGACGTCGCGGCCGTCGTAGGTCACCGTGCCGGCGCGCGGCTTGAGCAGGCCCGACAGCGCCTTGAGCGTGGTGGTCTTGCCGGCGCCGTTCGCGCCGATCAGCGTGACGAGCTCGCCGGCGCGCACGAAGAGGTCGATGCCGCGCACCGCCTCGATGCCGCCGTAGGCGACGGCGAGCCCTCGAACCGCGAGGAGCGGCGCGCCCTCGGCAACCGCGCCTCCGGCAGGTGCAGCGCTCGCGCTCACGCGAGCGCTCCGCCGAGATAGGCTTCGATCACCGCGGGATCGCGCTGCACTTCGGCCGGGGGTCCTTCGGCGATGCGTTTGCCGTAGTCGAGCACCGCGACCCGGTCGCACAGACCCATCACGAGCTTCACATCGTGCTCGATGAGGAACAGCGTCGTCCCGTCGGCGCGTATGCGGTTGAGAAGGCCGGTGAGCGTCGCGCGCTCGGTCGCGTTCATGCCGGCCGCGGGCTCGTCGAGCGCGAGCAGCCGCGGCTCGGTCGCGAGCGCGCGCGCGATCTCGAGCCGGCGCTGATCGCCGTAGGGCAGGTTGCGCGAGAGCTCGTTGGCGTGGCGCGCGACGCCGCAGTAGTCGAGCAGCTCGTGCGCGCGCCGCTCGATCGCCGCTTCCTCCGCGCGCGTGCGCGCGCCGCGGAACACTGCGCCGATGACTCCCGCGCGCGTGCGCAGATGGCGGCCGACCATGACGTTCTCCAGCGCGGTCATGTTGCCGAAGAGGCGGATGTTCTGGAACGTGCGCGCGATACCCGCGTGGGCGATCGAGTGCGGCTTGAGCCCGCCGACGGCGGCGCCGTCGAACACGATGCGGCCGCTGTCCGGCGCGTACACGCCGGTGACGACGTTGAAGAGCGTGGTCTTGCCCGCGCCATTGGGGCCGATGAGCCCGAAGATGTCCCCCGCGCGAATCTGCAGCGAGACGTCGGCGAGGGCGGTCAGGCCGCCGAAGCGCTTGCCGACGCCGGACAGCTCGAGCAGGGCCGAGTCAGCGTGCGACATCGGCGCCTTCCGCCCCGCCGGGCTCGCGCGGCGCCGCGAGCTCGCGGCGCCGGATCGACGAAGGCCACAGACCCGCCGGCCTGAACAGCATCATGAGCACCAGCGCCGCGCCGAAGAGCAGCATGCGCAGGTCCGACGGATCGATGTAGACCGCGCCCAGCCACGATTGCTGGAGCGGCCCCGCGTAGCGCAGCGCTTCGGGCAGCGCGGTGAGCAGCACCGCGCCGAGCACGACGCCCGCGACGTTGCCCATGCCGCCCAGCACGACCATGCACAGCACCATGATCGAATCGAGCAGCGTGAAGCTTTCGGGACTGATGAAGCCCTGGAACGACGCGAACAGCGCACCGGCGACGCCGCCGAAGGTCGCGCCCATCGCGAACGCGAGGAGCTTCACGTCGCGCGTATTGATGCCCATCGCCGCGGCGGCGAGCTCGTCCTCGCGTATCGCAACCCAGGCGCGGCCGATGCGCGAATCCTCGAGCCGCCGCGACATGAACATCGAGATCAGCGCGCATGTCAGGAAGACGAAGTAATAGCTGTGCACGGGCGCGATCGTGAGGCCCGCGATCGTGTGCGTCTTGGCGAGGCTCGCGCCGCCCACCTGCAGCGGATCGATCAGCGTGATGCCCTGCGGCCCGTTCGTTACGTTGTAGGGACGGTTGAGATTGTTGAGGAAGATGCGGATGATCTCGCCGAAGCCGAGCGTGACGATCGCGAGGTAGTCTCCGCGCAGCCGCAGCGTGGGCGCGCCGAGGATCACGCCGAAGAACGCCGCGATCAGCGCGCTGAGGGGCAGGATCGCGAAGAACGGCCAGTGCAGGCCGAACTGGGGCGAGGCGAGCAGCGCGTAGGCGTAAGCGCCGACCGCGAAGAACGCGATGTAGCCGAGGTCGAGCAGGCCAGCGTAGCCGACGACGATGTTGAGCCCCAGCGCGAGCATCGCGAAGAGGAGCGCCACGTCGATGATGCGCACCCACGTGCGCCCCAGCGCCGCGTCGACCGCGAACGGCAGCGCCACCAGCACCGCCGCGATCGCGAAATACAGCGCGATCTTCTTCAGGTTGCCCGTCACGGCCTTTCCGTCACCGCTTCATCCGTCACTTCTACGCCCTCTCAGACACCTGCTGCCCCATCAGCCCCGCCGGCCGCAGCACCAGCACGCCGATGAGCACGAGGAACGCGAAGATGTCGCGGTAGTTGCTGCCCAGCACGCCGCCGGTGAGGTCGCCGATGTAGCCCGACGCGAGGCTCTCGATGATGCCGAGGAGCAGACCCCCGAGCATCGCACCGGCGACGTTGCCGATGCCGCCGAGCACCGCCGCGGTGAACGCTTTCAATCCGAGCATGAAGCCCATGAAGTAGTGCCCGAGCCCGTAGTACAGCACGACCATCACGCCGGCGATCGCGCCGATCGCCGAGCCCACCAGGAAGGTGAAGGCGATGATGCGGTTGGTGTCGACGCCCATCAGACCCGCGATGTCGGGATTCTGCTCGGTCGCGCGCATCGCGCGTCCGATGCGGCTCTTCTTGATGAACAACAGGAGGGCCGCCATGATGCCGCACGCGAGCAGGAAGATGTAGCCCTGGATGTCGGTGAACACCGCGCCGGCGACGGCCACTTCGCTCGGAGTGATCAGCGTGGGAAGCGAGATGTACTGCTTGCCCCACACCAGCGCGGCGCTGTACTGGACGAGGATCGACACGCCGATCGCGGTGATGAGCGGCGCCAGCCGCGGCGCGCGCCGCAATGGGCGATAGGCGACGCGCTCGATCGTCACCCCGAGGGCGATGCAGACGATCATCGCGGCGCCCATGGCCGCGAGCAGCACGACCGCCGGCGGCAGCCCGCTGCCGCCGAGCGCGCTGACCACGGTGAGCGCGACCAGCGCGCCGACCATCACGATGTCGCCGTGCGCGAAGTTGATGAGCCCGAGGATGCCGTAGACCATCGTATAGCCCAGCGCGACGAGCGCGTAGATGCTGCCGAGCACGAGGCCGTTGATGATCTGCTGGAGGAAGATGTCCATCTAGGGTTTCGCAACCACTGTCATTGCGAGGAAGGGCAGTGACGAAGCAATCCCGAAGCCTTCGTTGCGCGCGCCGCGAGATCGCCACGTCGCGCTGACGCGCTCCTCGCGACGACGGCCATCAACAGGATGGCCGTCGGATGCGAAAACGGCACCCCCAGGGTGCCGTCTTCGTGCTGCGGGTGACGCGTCGTCACTTCTTGGCTGAGTCCGCCGCGGGCGCCGGGGCGCTGGCTGCCGTGGCGGTCGCGCCTCCCGGCGTGATCGTCTCGAGCGGCTCCCACTTGCCGCCTTTCACGACGTAGATCGTGATCGGGCCGTTCTTGAGGTCGCCTTTGTCGTCGAACGCGATCGGGCCGATGACGCCCTGGTAGTTCGTCTTCGCAAGCTCCGGCAGGAACTTGGCGGGATCGGTCGAGTTCGCGCGCTTCATCGCGTCGACGAAGACCATCACCGCGTCGTAGCCCATCGGTGCGAAGAGCTCGACGTCGGCGTTGTACTTCGCCTTGAACTTCTTCAGGAACGCCTCGCCGCCGGGCATCTTCTCCTTCGGCAGGCCGGGGACCGAGGCCATGACGCCTTCGGCCGGCGCGCCGGCGAGCTTGATGAAGTTGGGCGTCTGCATGCCGTCGCCGCCGATGAACTTCGCCTTGATGCCGAGCTCGGCCATCTGCTTGACCATCGGGCCTGCCTGCGGGTCGATGCCGCCGAACATGACGAGGTCGGGCTTGACCCCCTTGATCTTGGTCAGGATCGCCTTGAAGTCGGTGTCCTTGTCGGTGGTGTGCTCGTGAGCCACCACCTTGGCGCCGCTTTCCTTGATCGTGCGCTCGAACGCGTCGGCGAGTCCCTGGCCATAGGCGGTGCTGTCGTCGATGATCGCGACGGTCTTCGCTTTCAGGTGCTCGGCCGCGTACTTCGCGAGGGTCGGGCCCTGCTGGTCGTCGTTGGCGACGACGCGGAAGGTGGTCTTGAAGCCCTGCTGGGTGTACTTGGGATTGGTCGATCCCGGGGAGATCTGCGGGATGCCGGCGTCGGAGTAGACCTTGGAGGCCGGAATCGACGCGCCCGAGTTGAAGTGGCCGACCACCGCGACGACCTTGGCGTCGACGAGCTTCTGCGCGACGGTCTGCGCCTTGGTCGGGTTGGCTTCGTCGTCCTCCGCCAGGAGCTCGAACTTCACCTTGCGCCCGCCGATCTCGACACCCATGGCGTTCGCGTCGTCGACGCCGAGCTGCACGCCGTTCTTGATGTCGATGCCGATGTGGGCCTGCGGACCGGTCAGGGGAGACGCGGTGCCGATCTTGACCGTGGCGGCCTCGATCGGCCGCGGCGCTTCGGCGGCCTTGGGCGCGGGCGCCTCTTCCTTCTTGCCGCAGGCCCCGATGAACGCGGCGAGCGCGAACGCCACCGCTACCGTAAGAACGTTTCTGCGCTTCATGGCGCCTCCCTTGAGTTATTTATATTGCGGAGCGTGGCCGGGGATTCCTACTTCTGCGACAGCACCCACTTCACGAGCGTGCGGATGTCGTCGTCCTTGACGTGTGCGTTCGGCGGCATCGGGATGTCGCCCCAGTTGCCTTTCCCGCCCTGCTTGACCTTGGTGAAGAGCTCGGCTTCGGCCTTGGCTTTGCCTTTGTACTTCGCCGCGACGTCCTTGAACGAAGGACCGATCACTTTCTTGTCCACGCCGTGGCAGGTCATGCAGCCGGACTTCTGGGCGAGCTCCTGATTGGCCGAGGCGGGAAGGGCGGCGACGGCAGCGACGGCAGCGACGGCGAGCGCGCAGCCGAGGATGGTGCGTTTCATGGCGGGTCCTCTGGTTGAGTTGTGGAATTCTAACCGAAGCGCCGCGGCGCTCCGAACACCTCGATAACGCGGCGGCCGCGCTGCGGTTTACCCGGCGCGCTGCGCGCCCAAGGCCTGTTGAATGTCGTCGAGCGCGTGCACCGGCGCGCGACACGCCGCGCCTTCGCAGATCCACGCTGCAGCGCCGCTCGCGGGCGAAGCATGGTCCAGCGTCGCGGGCAGCGTGCCGGCGTCATTACCGATCGCAATGACCATCGTGTCGGGACGGTACGACTGCGCGAGCGCGGCGTGCCATGCGAGGGCGGTCTCTTCGTCACCGCGAACGACGACGATGCGCGGCGGGACGAGCGACTCTTCCAGCGCGGTCAGCAGGCTCACGTGCGCGCTCGGCGCGTCGTTCGCGTCTTCGTAGAAGGCGGCGATCGCGCGTTGCGCCGCTTCGAGATAGCGCGGCTCACCCGTGAGGTGCGCCAAACGCTGCAGCGCGTGCGCCGCGACACCGTTACCCGAAGGCGTCGCGCCGTCGTGCGCGCTCTTCGGCCGCTGGATGAGCTTCTCGTGATCGTGGCTGGTGAACCAGAAGCCGCCGTTCGCGGTGTCTTCGAACCGGGCGATCAGCACGTCGGCGAGCTCGCGCGCCCATGCGAGATCGTCGGCGCGAAAGTCGCTCTGGGCGAGCTCGAGCAGCGCGTCGACGAGAAAGGCGTAATCGTCGAGATACGCGTTGAGGTGCGCGCGGCCGTCCTTGTACGTCGCGAGGAGCCGCCCGCCTTCGCAGAGCGTGCCTCGCAGGAAATCGGCGGCGCGCCGCGCCGACGCAATCCATTCGTAACGGCCGAACACGCGGCCGGCGCGCGCCATGCCCTTGATCATCAGCGCGTTCCAGCTCGTCAGGACCTTGTCGTCGCGTCCGGGGCGCACGCGCGCTTCGCGAGCGCCGTACAGCTTCCCGCGCGCCGAGGCGAGAATTTCCGCGGCACGCTCGCGCGACAACCCGAGCGAGCCCGCGACTTCCTCGAGCGGTTTCACCGCGTGGAGATGCCAGTGGCGGCCTTCGAAGTTGGGCTCGGCGTCCACACCGTAGTGCGGCGCCGCCACGGCGAATTCGTCCTCCGTGAGGAGCGTCTGCACCTCTTCGCGCGTCCACACGTAGAACCTGCCTTCCTCGCCTTCGGAGTCCGCGTCGAGCGAGGAGTAGTAGCCGCCTTCGGGGCTCTGCATCTCGCGCATCACCCAGTCGGCGGTGTGCTGCGCCGTCTGCGCGAACAGCGGATCGCGCCACACCGCCCACGCGTCGCTGTAGAGCGCGAGCAGCGGGCCGTTGTCGTAGAGCATCTTCTCGAAGTGCGGGATCGTCCACGTGCGATCGGTGCTGTAGCGGCAGAAGCCGCCGCCGAGGTGATCGAAGAGGCCGCCTTCGGCCATCCGGGTCGCCGTGAGCTTGGTGATCTCGCCCGCGACCGTGCCGCCGTCGAGCGCGTGCCGCCGCAGGCAGAACGCGAGCTCGTACGGGTGGGGAAACTTCGGCTTGTCGCCGATGCCGCCATAGACCGTGTCGAAGATGCGCCCGAGCTGGCCGACGACCGCGTCGATCGGCACGCGATCGAGCGCCGCCGCGGTTTGCGTCGCGGCCGCGCGGCCGAGCGCATCGAGGATTGCCGCGCTCTGCCGCTCGATCTCGTTGCGCTGCGTCTGCCACGCGCCAGCGACGCGCGCGAGCAGATCCTTGAACGCCGGCATGCCGTAGCGCGCCGTCTTCGGAAAATAGGTGCCGGCGAAAAACGGCGTGCCGGCGGGCGTGAGGAACATCGTGAGCGGCCAGCCGCCGGCGCGCCGAACGAGCATCTGGTGCACCGCCTGGTAGATCTGGTCGAGGTCGGGACGCTCCTCGCGGTCGACCTTGACGTTCACGAACAGCCGGTTCATCTCGGCCGCGGTATCGGCGTCCTCGAACGACTCGTGCGACATGACGTGACACCAGTGGCACGCCGAGTAGCCGATCGAGAGCAGGATCGGCTTGTCCTGCTCGCGCGAGAGCGCGAGCGCTTCCTCGCCCCACGGATACCAGTCGACCGGGTTGTCCGCGTGCTGTTGCAGGTAGGGTGAGGTTTCGGTGGCGAGACGGTTACGCATGATCGTCTCCGTAGGAACCGTCATTCCCGCGTACGCGGGAATCCATTTTTTCAGATCAAAGTCAACATGGCTCCCGGATCGCGTCCGCTATCGCGGACAGGTCCGGGACGACGCGACGGGCGTCGCGTCGGAATGACGACTTTGCGACGTCAGTCGGTCACCGCGCCCTTGGACGCGCTCGACACGAGCTTCATGAACTTGGCGAGCGCGCCCCGCGTGTACCGCGGCGCGGGCTGCTTCCAGGCCGCGCGGCGCTTCGCGAGCTCGTCGTCCGGCACGTTGAGCTGGATGAGGAGCCGGTCGGCGTCGATGGTGATCGAGTCGCCTTCCTGCACCAGCGCGATCGTGCCGCCGACGTACGCTTCGGGCGCGACGTGGCCGACCACCATGCCCCACGTGCCGCCGGAGAAGCGCCCGTCGGTGATGAGGCCGACCGAGTCGCCGAGGTCCTGGCCGATGAGCGCGCCGGTGGGCGCGAGCATCTCCTGCATGCCCGGGCCGCCTTTCGGTCCTTCGTAGCGGATCACCACCACGTCGCCGGCCTTGATCTTCTTCGCCATGATCGCGTCCATGGTCTCGCGCTCGGAGTCGAACACGCGCGCGGGTCCGGTGATCTTCGGCGACTTCAGACCGGTGATCTTGGCCACGCAGCCTTCGGTCGCGAGGTTGCCCTTGAGGATCGCGAGGTGGCCATGGGCATACAGCGGCTTGTCGAAGGGGCGAATGACGTCCTGGTCCTGCCGCGGCTGGTCCGGAATCTTCTCCAGCTCTTCGGCCATGGTGCGGCCCGTGATCGTCAGGCAGTCGCCGTGCAGCAGGCCCGCCTTCAGCAGCATCTTCAGCACCTGCGGCACGCCGCCGGCGCGGTTGAAATCGACCGCGACGTACTTGCCCGAGGGCTTGAGATCGCACAGCACCGGAACCTTCTTGCGCATGCGCTCGAAGTCGTCGATCGTCCACTCGATCTCGGCCGCGTGCGCGATCGCGAGGTAGTGCAGCACCGCGTTGGTCGAGCCGCCGGTCGCCATGATGAGCGCGACCGCGTTTTCGATCGCTTTTTTGGTGACGATGTCGCGCGGTTTGATGTTCTTCTTCACCGCTTCGACCAGCGTCTTCGCGGACGCTCCGGCCGAATCGGCTTTCTCGGGATCGGGTGACGCGAGCTGCGAGGAGCCGAGCAGGCTCATGCCGAGCGCCTCGAACGACGAGGACATCGTGTTCGCGGTGTACATGCCGCCGCACGCGCCGACGGTCGGGCACGCGTTCTTCTCGATGCCGACGAAGTCTTCCTCGCTCATCTTGCCCGCGGCGAACGCGCCCACCGCTTCGAACGAGCTGACGATCGTGAGGTCCTGCCCTTTCCACTTGCCCGGCTTGATCGTGCCGGCGTAGACGTAGATCGCGGGCACGTTCATGCGCAGGATCGCGATCATGCCGCCGGGCATGTTCTTGTCGCAGCCGCCGCAGACCAGCACGCCGTCCATCGCCTGGCCGTTGACCGCGGTCTCGATGGCGTCGGCAATGACCTCGCGCGAAACCAGCGAGTATTTCATCGCCTCGGTGCCCATGCCGATGCCGTCGGTGATCGTCGGCACGCCGAACATCTGCGGCATCGCGCCCGCATCGTGCAAAGCGGCGATCGCGCGATCGACGAGCGGCTGTATGCCGGCGTTGCACGGATTCATCGTCGAGTGCCCGTTCGCGACGCCGATGATCGGCTTCTCGAAATCGCCGTCGCCGAAACCGACCGCGCGCAGCATCGCGCGGTTCGGCGAGCGTGCGACACCGTGGGTGATGAGATGGCTGCGTCTGTTCAGCGCCATGGGGAAAGTCCTTGCGAGAATGCGTCTACAATCGAGCCGGATATTCTAACGCCGACTCTTGCCGCAGCTGACGCCGCGTCAAAAGCCGCAACTACATCCCTCAAGCGGCTATCGCCGCTACATCCGATCGCCCCTCCGATGCTCGTTCACCCTCAGTTCGATCCCGTCGCAGTGCATCTCGGTCCGCTCGCGATCCGCTGGTACGGTCTCATGTACTTGGTCGGTTTCGCCCTGATCTGGTGGTTGGGCGCCCGGCGCATCGCGAAAAACCCCGGCGGCGTGTGGACGCGCAAGGATCTCGAGGACGCGATGTTCTACGGCATCCTCGGCACGATCCTCGGCGGGCGGCTGGGCTACGTGCTCTTCTACAAGCTCTCCGATTACCTCGCCGAGCCGCTGAAGATCTTCGCGGTGTGGGAAGGCGGCATGTCGTTCCACGGCGGCATGCTCGGCGTGATCCTCGCGATGTGCATCTTCGCGTGGCGCCGCAGGCAGGATTGGCTTGCGATCACCGATTTCGTGGCGCCGCTCGTGCCGTTGGGGCTCGCGGCCGGCCGCCTGGGCAACTTCATCAACGCCGAGCTCTGGGGACGGCCGACCGACGTGCCGTGGGCGATGATCTTCCCCAACGCCGACAACGTGCCGCGCCATCCGTCGCAGCTCTACGAGCTCGGCCTCGAAGGCATCGCGCTCTTCATCCTGCTCTTCTGGTATTCGTCCAGGCCGCGCCCGCGCGGGGCCGTCTCGGGCATGTTCCTGATCGGCTACGGGACCTTCCGCTTCATCGTCGAATACACGCGCGAGCCCGACAGCTACCTGGGTCTGCTCGCCATGGGCTTCTCGATGGGGCAGTGGCTGTCGCTTCCCATGATCGCCGCCGGTATCGGTTTCGTCGCGTGGGCCTACCGCTCGCGACCGCAGAAGGCTTTGTAGAATCAGAGCGGTACGCTACAATCGCGCTCTCTTCACGGGGTGGTAGCTCAGCTGGGAGAGCGTCGCGTTCGCAATGCGAAGGTCGGGAGTTCGATCCTCCTCCACTCCACCAGATTCGAGACAAAGGGTCAGCAGGCCGTGCGCCGCTGGCCCTTTTGCATGGGTAGGCGAACGATCGCGTTGCGCCGCTCCGTCGTTTGACTTCCCCGCGCCCGCGCGCTAGATAAGATCAATTCCCAGACCATCGGACGCGGGCATGGACGAGCTCGATCAATCCGCCGCAGGCCTCGAGTCGATCCGCGTAGAAGAGCGTCCTGCGCAGTCGACGCTCGAGAAGATCTGCGACGCCGAAAACCTCGCCACGGCGCTCGGCGCGAAAAGCACGACCTCGGTCGTCAAGCTCGGCGACTTCCTCGTGCAGCTCGGGCTGCTCAATCGCGATCAGCTCGGCATCGCGCTCCAGTACCAGCAGGGCGACCCGAAGAAACACCTCGGCGAGATCCTCGTCGAGCTGGGCTTTCTCACGCGCGAGCAGGTCGACCTCGTGCTGTGCCAGAAGCTCGGCATTCCTTTCGTCGACCTCTCGAAGTTCGTGATCGAGCCGCGGGTGCTGAAAGCGCTGCCCGAAGAGCTCGTGCGCAAGAACGCGATCGTGCCGCTGTGCTACGCCGAGGGGCGTCTGGTGATTGCGATGCCCGATCCGCTCCAGCGCGACGTGATCGAGCGCGTGCGCTTCTTCACCCAGGGCGGGGTGGTGCCGGTGATGGCGAACGTCGACGAGATCGAGCGCGTCATCGTCACGTTCTTCGGCGGCCCGACCGAGCGCCACGAGATCCAGGCGATCGCCCGGCAGCTCCGCGACGAGCTGTCGCAGGACCACGAGGCCAAGGACGAGGCGATCAAGGAGAACGACAGCACGCTCGTTCGCCTCGTCAACAAGATGATCATCGACGCGCACAACGCGGGCGCGTCGGACATCCACGTCGAGGCGAACCGCGGCCGCGAGAACGTGGTGGTGCGCTTCCGCAACGACGGCGTGCTGTCGGAGTACCTGCGGCTGCCCTACAACTTCCGCTCGGCCATGGTGTCGCGGCTGAAGATCATGGCCGGGCTCGACATCTCCGAGCGCCGGCGCGCGCAGGACGGCCGCATCAACTTCCTCGAGTTCAGCCACATCGAGCTCGAGCTGCGCGTGGTCACGGTGCCGACGCGCGACAGCCTCGAGGACGTGGTGATGCGGCTGCTCGCGGCGACCGAGGCGCTGCCGCTGCCCAAGCTCGGCCTTTCCGAGAACCAGATGAAGCAGGTGCGCGAGCTCATCCGCAAGCCGTACGGCCTCATCCTCGCGGCGGGTCCGACCGGATCGGGCAAGACCACCTCGCTGCACTCGCTGGTGAGCGAGATCAACGAGCCCGGCACCAAGATCTGGACGGCGGAGAACCCGATCGAGATCACGCAGCAGGGCTTGCGGCAGGTGCAGGTCAACCCGCGCATCGGCTGGGATTTCGCGACCGTGATGCGCGCGTTCCTGCGGGCGGACCCTGACGTCATCATGGTCGGCGAGATGCGCGACCAGGAGACCGCGGGCATCGCGGTCGAGGCCTCGCTCACCGGCCACCTCGTGCTCTCGACGCTGCACACCAACAGCGCGGCCGAGACCGTGGTGCGCCTGCTCGACATGGGCATCGACCCGTTCAGCTTCAGCGATTCGCTGCTCGCGGTGCTCGCGCAGCGTCTCGCCCGCCGTCTGTGCATACGCTGCCGCGTCAAGCGCCCGGCCAGACCGGACGAAATCCAGGCGCTGGCCGGGGAGTATTGCTTCGATACCGAGCTCAAACCGGCCGACCTGATCGAGCAGTGGAACGCGCGCTACGGCGGGCGGCTCGTGATGCACGACGTGCGCGGCTGCGACTTCTGCCGCCGCACCGGCTACCGCGGCCGTATCGGTCTGTTCGAGCTCCTCATCGTGACCCCCGAGATGCGGCGCATGATGCTGCGGCGGGCGTCGGCGCCGGAGCTGCGCCTCTACGCGATGAGCGCCGGCATGCGGACGCTCAAGCAGGACGGCATCGACAAAGTGCTCGCGGGCGATACCGACATGCACGAGGTGCGCGCGGCGGCATTTTGACAGCACGTAGCGCCGCCAGGCGCATAAGCGCGCTTTTGCGCGGAGAGGTGCGGCCTCGGCCGCACCGACCAGCGGTGTAGATCTTTCAGGAGGAGAGAATGGCATCCGAACACGCGGCGATGCTCAAGGAGAGCGTCGCCGACTTCATCGCGCGCGGCATGGACATCGGCCGCGTGCGCAAGCTGCGCGGCACGCCCGGCGAATATGACCGCGCCGTCTGGAAGCAGATGGCCGATCTGGGCTGGCTCGGCATCGCCGTTCCCGAGGCGTACGGCGGCATGGGGCTCGGCCTGGCGGAGACGGCCATCGTCGCCGAAGGGCTCGGCCGCGCGCTCGCGCCGGAGCCCTACACGGCGTGCGCGGTGCTCGCCGCGACGATTCTCGCCGAGGGCGACAACGAGCCGCTCAAGGCCGACGTGCTTCCGCGCATTGCCGGCGGCGACCTCATACCCGCGGTGGCGTGGCAGGAGCAGGCCGGCGCCACCGACGGCGCTCACGTCGCGCTCGCCGCGACGCCTTTCGAAGGCGGCTATCGGCTGAACGGCACCAAGCGCTACGTGGTCGGCGCCGCCGGCGCGGACGCTTACATCGTCGCAGGCAAGGCCGACAGCGGTCTCGTGCTCGGCTATCTCGATCGCAACGCGGCGGGCGTGACACAGGCGCTCGAGCCGCTCGCCGACGGCCGCCACTTCGGCACGCTCGCGCTCGACAACGCCCTGGTGCCGCGCGAGCGCGTGATCGCGACCGGCGATGCGGCGGCCGCGGCGCTCTCGCGCGCGCTCGACCGCGCGCGCGCCGTCGCGAGCGCGGAGCTCTACGGCGTGATGAGCCGCGCGCTCGAGATGAGCGTCGACTACATGAAGACGCGCGTGCAGTTCGGCAAGCCGATCGGGAGCTTCCAGGCGTTGCAGCACCGCGCGGTGAATCTCTACATCCAGCAGCAACTGGCTTCGGCGACGCTGGACGACAGCTTGCGGGTGCTCGATCGCGATCCCGAGCCGCGCCAGCGCGCCGCGATCGCGAGCCGGCTCAAGGCACGCTGCTCCGACGCAGGCGTGCGCATCGCGCGCGAAGCGATCCAGATCCACGGTGCGATCGGCTTCACCGACGAATACGACGCGGGGCTGTATCTGAAGCGCGCGCTCGTGCTCGCGGCGTGGCTCGGCACCGCGACCCAGCACCGCCGCCGTTACGCCGCGCTGGCGCTGCAATCGGAGGACTGACATGGCTGAGATCGATTACAACGCGCTGCCGGACGCCGATTTCCGCGCCATGGTGCGCGAGTTCGTCGAAACCGAATATCCGCAGGACATGCGCTTCCTGTCGCGGCGCATCCGCATGGACGAAGCCCGCCCGTGGTGGAACAAGCTCGTAAAGAAAGGCTGGATCGCGCCCAACTGGCCGCGCGAGCTCGGCGGCATGGCCCTCGATCCGGGGAAGATGGTCATCTACCTCGAAGAGATGGAGCGCCACGGCGTCATGCGCGCCGCCGACCAGGGCATCACGCAGGTCGGACCGATCCTCATGAAATACGGGACCGACGCGCAGAAGGACTACTTTCTCGAGCGCACGCGCACCGGAGACATCATCTGGGCGCAGGGTTACTCCGAGCCGAACGCGGGCTCCGACCTCGCCAACCTGCAAACCTCAGCGGTGATCGAAGGCGACGAGTTCGTCATCAACGGCATGAAGATCTGGACGTCGTTCGCGCAGGAATCGACGCACATCTACCTGCTCGTGCGCACCGACCGCGAAGCGAAGAAGCAGAAAGGCATCAGCTTCCTGCTGATCGAGTCCGATCTGCCGGGGATCACGATTCGCCCGATCCGCAACATCGCGGGCCACGAAGAGTTCTGCCAGGTGTTCTTCGACAACGTGCGCGTGCCGCGCGACCGCCTGGTCGGCAAGCTCAACGAAGGCTGGACGGTGGCGAAGGCGCTGCTCGGGCATGAGCGCCTCAACATCGGCAGCCCGCGGCGGCCGCAGTACGCGCTGATGCGGCTCGAGATGCTGGCCCGCGCCAAAGGGCTGATGGACGATGCCGGTTTCGTCGACCGCTTCGTCGCGATCAAGCTCGACCTGGAAGATCTCGCTTCGCTCTACGGGCGATACGTCGAGCAGGTGAAGCGCGGCGAGCCGCTCGGGCCCGACGTGTCACAGCTCAAGATCTGGGCGATGGAAGTCTGGCAGCAGCTGACCGACCTCCTCGTGGAGACCGGAGCGGAGGACGGCGTGATCGAAGGTGCGCACGACGTGGCGGGGGTGGAGCTCGATTTCCTCGCGCCGTTCTATTACGCGCGGCCGGGGACGATCTACGGCGGGTCGAGCGAGGTCCAGCGGAACATACTGTCCAAATACGTTCTGGAGCTGCCGTCGTAGATCTCACTCCGTAGGGTGCGCGCGAGCGCACCGCGTCGCTAGGGGGGCGTTACCACGCACCCTATGCAAGACTGTGCATCGTCACGGCTTGGATTCAAGCCGCCGCGCGAATACCGCCATCTCCTTGGCCGCCTGCTTGTCGCCTTTCTTCTCGGCGACGGCGATACCCTTGCGGTATGCGTCCAGCGCCTCGGCGCGAGAGCCCGCGGCCTCATGCGCTTTGCCGAGCAGCTTCCACGCGGCGGAGTACTCCGGATCGTGCGCGAGCGCCGCCCGCAAGTGCTCCACCGCGGCCGCGGCTTCGCCGGCCTTGAGGTACTCGTTGCCGAGGCTGTAGCGCAGCAGCGCGTTGTCGCGGCCGGCCGCGAGCATCTTGAGGAGGTTGTCCAGGAGGAGCGACGCCATTTGATACTTTGGTGAGGGCGCTTCATCATAGCAAACGTGAAATCTTCATCGGCCGCCGACGCCGCGACGCCCGACCTCACCGGCATACAGAGAGCGACCCTCGACAAGCTCGCGAAGCTTGGCGTAAACCGCCCTTTCGATCTGGTCCTGCATCTCCCTCTCCGCTACGACGACGAGACGCGCATCCACGCCATCGCCGAAGCGCCGGCCTCGCTCGACGTGCTGGTCCAGGGCCGTGTCGCCAAGTGCGACGTGAAGTATCGCCCCCGTCGCCAGCTCGTCGCGCACATCGAGGACGGCAGCGGCGTGCTCACCCTGCGCTTCATCAACTTCTATCCGAGCCAGATCAAGCAGCTCGCGGAAGGCACCCTGGTGCGCGCATTCGGCGAGATCCGTCACGGCTTCTTCGGGCCGGAGATGGTGCACCCCAAGGTCAGGACCGTGCACGAGGACGCGGCGGTGGCGAAGGCGCTGACGCCGGTCTATCCCACCACTGCGGGACTCACGCAGGAGACCCTGCGCCGCTCGATCGACAGAGCGCTGCGCGAATGCGACCTCGCCGACACCCTCCCTGCGACGCTGACCGCTGCGCTGAAGCTGCCGCGCTTCAAGGAAGCGGTGACGTTCCTGCATCGCCCGCCGCCCGAGGTGTCGCTGGGCGATCTCCAGGCGCGCGAGCACCCGGCGTGGCGCCGCATCAAGTTCGACGAGCTGCTCGCGCAACAGCTCTCGATGCGCCTGCACTACAGCAAGCGCAAGGCGGCCGACGCGCCGGCGCTGAAAGCCAAACGCACGCTCACCAAACAGCTCCTCGCTTCGCTGCCGTTCGAGCTGACCGCGGCCCAGCAGCGTGCGCTGCACGACATCGAGCTCGACATCGCGCAGCCCTATCCCATGCAGCGCCTGCTCCAGGGCGACGTGGGCAGCGGCAAGACGGTCGTTGCGGCGCTGGCGGCGTTGCAGGCGGTGGAGAACGGCAAGCAGGTCGCGGTGATGGCGCCGACCGAGATCCTCGCCGAGCAGCACTTCCGCAAGCTCGACGGCTGGTTTGCGCCGATCGGCGTCGAGGTGACGTGGATCGCGGGCGGACTGAAGAAGCGCGAGCGCGAAGCCGCGCTCGAAGCGGTCGCGAGCGGCCGTGCGCGCGTCGCGGTCGGGACGCACGCATTGTTCGAGGACGTCGTGCAGTTCGACACCCTCGCGCTCGCGATCGTCGACGAGCAGCACCGCTTCGGCGTGCACCAGCGCCTGGCGCTGCGCAACAAAGGCACGCGCGCGGGGAAGACGCAGCCGCACCAGCTCATGATGAGCGCCACGCCCATTCCGCGCACCCTCGCGATGAGCTATTACGCCGATCTCGACGTGTCGGTGATCGACGAGCTGCCGCCCGGCCGCACGCCGGTCGCGACGCGCCTCGTCTCCGACAGCCGCCGCGACGAGGTCGTGCAGCGCGTGCGCGATGCGTGCATGGCCGGCAGCCAGGCGTACTGGGTGTGCCCGCTCATCGAGGAGTCGGAGACCCTGCAGCTCAAGACCGCGCTCGAGACCTACGAGACCGTGCAGGCCGCGTTTCCGGAGCTCAGATCCGGTCTCATCCACGGGCGGCTCAAGAGCGACGAGAAAGCCGCGGTGATGGACGCCTTCAAGCGCGGCGAGATCCAGCTGCTCGTCGCGACCACGGTGATCGAGGTCGGCGTCGACGTGCCCAACGCGAGCCTGATGGTGATCGAGCACGCCGAGCGCATGGGCCTGTCGCAGCTGCATCAGCTTCGCGGCCGTGTCGGCCGCGGGGCCGCCAAGAGCACGTGCATCCTGCTCTACGCCAACCCGCTCACCGCGACCGCGCGCGACCGGCTGAAGATCATCTTCGAGAACAGCGACGGCTTCGAAGTCGCGCGCCACGACCTGCGCATCCGCGGCCCCGGCGAGCTGCTCGGCGCGCGCCAGAGCGGCGTGCCGATGCTGCGCTTCGCCGATCTCGCGGTGGACATCGATCTGCTCGATGCCGCGCGCGATACCGCGGAGCGACTGCTGCGCGACGATCCCGACGCCGCGCACGCCCATCTCGAGCGGTGGCTGGGGGGAAGGCACGAGTTGCTGAAGGTATAATCGACACCTTCGTGACACCCATTCCCCGCGACACTTTCTGGCAGCCCGCACCCGCTGCAGCCGGCCGCTATCGTCCCTGGTTGACCGATGCGGGCTCGCTCACCGCCCGAGTGAAGGCGCGGTGCGCCGACTTCAACGTGCGCCTGCTGTTCCAGGGGCTGCGCCGTCCCGATCGCGACGAGCGCTTCGTCTTTCCCCATGGCGGGCGGGCGCGCGTGATCGTGCGCGAGGTGTTCCTGTGCTGCGGCGAGGTGCCCGTCGTGTTCGCTCACACCGTGCTCGATCCGCACGACCTTCACGGTACGTGGCGCAGCGTCGCGAAGCTCGGCACGCGGCCGCTCGGCGCGGCGCTCTTCGCCGATCCGCGCGTGCATCGCCATGCGCTGCGCTCGCGCAAGCTCCACGCGCATCACGAGCTGCGGCGGCGGCTGCAGCGCTACACCGGCGAGCCCGCCGGTTCCTTGTGGGCCCGGCGCTCGCTATTCCACGTGCATGATTCCCCTATACTGGTGACCGAAGTCTTTCTTCCGGAGATACTTCGGCTATGACGCTCGTCGAGCGGCTCGGCGCGTACGAAAAGCTGATGCGGCTCGACCGGCCGATCGGCATCCTCCTCCTGCTATGGCCCACGCTGTGGGGCTTGTGGTACGCCGCTTACGACGTACCCGATCTCGACATCCTGTTGATCTTCTTCACCGGCACGGTGCTGATGCGCTCGGCGGGCTGCATCGTCAACGACTTCGCCGACCGCAACTTCGATCCGCACGTCGAGCGCACGCGTAACCGGCCGCTTGCCGCAGGCATCATCAAGCCGTGGGAAGCGCTCGTGCTCGCGGCCGTGCTGTTCCTCCTCGCGTTCATGCTGGTGCTGCGCACCAACGAGCTCGCGGTGATGCTCGCGTTTCCGGCCCTGGCGATCGCGGTGATCTACCCGTTTCTCAAGCGCTTTTTCTCTTTCCCGCAGGCCTGGCTGGGCATCGCTTTCGGCTTCGGCATCCCGATGGGCTATGCCGCGCAGTACGGCAAGCTCGTGCCGGTGGTGTGGGTGCTCCTGATCGCGAACGTGTTCTGGGCGATCGCCTACGACACCGAGTACGCGATGGTCGACCGCGACGACGACCTCAAGATCGGCGTCAAATCCTCGGCGATCCTCCTCGGCAAGCACGACGTCGCGGGGGTGATGGCGTGCCACGCGATCTTCCTCGCGCTGATGGCGATCGTCGGCTGGTGGCAGCTGAACGGGCTGCTCTATTACGTCGGACTGATCATCGCGGCGGTGCTCGTGCACCAGCAGTACACGATGATCCGCACGCGCGAGCGCGACGCCTGCTTCGAGGCCTTCCTCAACAACAACTGGGTCGGCCTCGCGATCTTCGCCGGGCTCGCGCTCGATCTCTTCTTCCGCGTCCGGATCGGCTGGCTGTGAAGTACGCCGACCTGCGCGATTTCCTGGCGCGGCTGGAAGCGGCCGGCGAGCTCAAGCGCGTCGCCGCGGAAGTCGATCCCAACCTCGAAATGACCGAGATCTGCGACCGCGTGCTCAAGGCGGGCGGCCCCGCGCTGCTCTTCGAGAAGCCGCGCGGACATTCGATGCCGGTGCTCGGCAATCTCTTCGGCACGCCGCGGCGGGTCGCGCTCGGCATGGGGCGCGACAGCGTCGAAGCGTTGCGCGAGCTGGGGCAGCTGCTCGCGTATCTGAAGGAGCCCGAGCCGCCGAAAGGCCTGCGCGATGCGTGGGAGAAGCTTCCGCTGCTCAAACAGATCCTCACCATGGAGCCGCGCGTGGTGCGCGACGTGCCGTGCCAGGAGGTGGTGAAGTCGGGAGACGAGGTCGACCTCGCCGAGCTGCCGATCCAGACGTGCTGGCCGGGCGACGCCGCGCCGCTCGTGACGTGGGGCCTCACGGTCACGCGCGGGCCGAGCAAGAAGCGCCAGAACCTCGGCATCTATCGCCAGCAGGTGATCGGCCGCAACAAGCTCATCATGCGCTGGCTCGCGCATCGCGGCGGCGCGCTCGACTTCCGCGATCACACGCTGGCCCATCCGCGCGAGCCGTTTCCCGTCGCGGTGGCGCTCGGGGCCGATCCGGCGACCATGCTCGGCGCGGTCACGCCGGTGCCGGACACGCTGTCGGAGTACCAGTTCGCCGGGCTGTTACGCGGCGCCAAGACCGAGATCGCGAAAGGCCTGCTTTCCGACCTGCAGGTGCCGGCGCGCGCCGAGATCGTGCTCGAAGGCCACATCTACCCGGACGAGACCGCGCTGGAAGGTCCTTTCGGCGACCACACCGGCTATTACAACGAGCGCGAGCGCTTTCCGGTGTTCACGGTCG
Organism: Burkholderiales bacterium; assembly: GCA_036262035.1. Classification (NCBI taxonomy): domain Bacteria; kingdom Pseudomonadati; phylum Pseudomonadota; class Betaproteobacteria; order Burkholderiales; species Burkholderiales bacterium. The sequence goes on from DATAJS010000010.1 coordinate 201,903, forward strand.
AGCGGATCACCAGCCGGCGCGATCCGATCTATCACTCCACCTACACCGGCAAGCCGCCCGACGAGCCCGCGGTGCTCGGCATGGCGCTCAACGAAGTCTTCGTGCCGCTGCTCGCCAAGCAGTTCCCGGAGATCGTCGACTTCTACCTGCCGCCCGAAGGCTGCTCGTACCGCCTGGCGTGCGTGTCGATGAAGAAGCAGTACCCCGGTCACGCCAAGCGCGTCATGTTCGGCGTGTGGTCGTTCCTGCGGCAGTTCATGTACACCAAGTTCATCATCGTCACCGACGACGACGTGAACGTGCGCGACTGGAAGGAAGTGATCTGGGCGCTGACCACGCGCGTCGATCCCAAGCGCGACACGCTGATCGCGGATTCGACGCCGATCGACTATCTGGATTTCGCGAGCCCCGTCGCGGGTCTGGGCTCGAAGATGGGCATCGACGCGACCAACAAGTGGCCGCAGGAGACCGACCGCGAGTGGGGCCGGCCGATCGCGATGAGCGACGAGGTGAAACGGCGCGTCGACGAGATCTGGAAGGACCTGGGCCTGTAGCGCAGGCCTGTCCTGAGCCTGTCGAAGGGCGCCCTCGCCCGCAGGGTTCAGGCCCCGCGTGCTGGAGGCGAGGCGCCTGCGCTACGCCATCAGTACCACCCGTAGAGCAGCCCGATGCTCCAGTAATCGATCTTGCCCTTGCCGGTCGTGTTCTCGTCGCCGACGTCGTGGTAGCGCTGCCATTCCAGGCGCGCCGCGAAGTTGCGGGCGAAATTCACCCGGACGCCTCCGCCGAAGGTGGGGTCGGTCGTGTTCTCCTTGACCTCACCCCCGGGGGCGTTGGCCTTGGTACGCATATAGGCGACGCCCGCTTTACCGTAGACGGCGAACATCTCGTTGATCGGGAGCGTGAACACGCCGACGAGGTCGGCGCCGCGCGACCTGACCGACACCCCCGTCCCCGACACCTCGGCCTTGCCGAGATTGGCGTAACCGAGCTCGAGTCCGAGATGGCGGTTGAACTGCCAGCCGGCAAATCCTTTCCACGCGACGTCTTTCTCGTCGCAGGAGACGCCCACGATACCGGCGCAGGCGTTGCGATACTCCGACCCCCCGATCGACCCGCCGAGGTACAGCCCGGTATCCATGCGCCCGAACTGCAGTTGAGCAGCGGCCGGCAGGGCGGCCAGGGCCACCGCTGCGGCGAGCAGCCATTTCATTACGCGCTTCATCACGTTCTCCCCATGTCGACCAACCCGACGTGCGCTAGCAAGCGTCGCTCCCGAGCGGCGCTCAACGTGCCGCACGATATACCCATCGCAGCAGTGCATCCTGCGCATCCCGTGCGCCGGCGGCGTTGGGGTGGTTCACGATGAAGGCCACGGCGAGGCGGCGGCCGCGCGCGTCCAGCACGTAGCCGCCGATCGCGCGCACCCCGTTCAGGCTGCCGGTCTTGATGTGCGCCTGTCCGGCGACCTCGGCGTTGTTGAGCCGCCGGCGCATCGTGCCGTCGGCCGCGACGACCGGGAGCGACGCCATCAGCTCCGGCATGACGGGGCTGCGATACGCCGCGACCAGCAGATCGCTCAAGGTGCGTGCGCTGATGCGCTCGATGCGCGAGAGCCCGGAACCGTTGTCGACGACGAGCTCGGGGGCCGCGATGCCTTTCTGCGCGAGCCATTGCCTGAGCACGTTGCGCGACTTGTCGAGGGTGCCCGGCGTGCCTTCGCCCAGCGCGCCCAGGGTGAGGAAAAGCTGCCGCGCCATGACGTTGTTGCTGTACTTGTTGATGTCGCGGACGACTTCGGACAGCGCTTCGGAGCGGGTCGAGGTGAGCAGACGCGCGGCCGGCGGGACCTTGCCGTCGCGTACCGTGCCGCTGAACGTTCCCCCCAGCTCTCGCCAGAGCTGCGCGAACAGCGCACCGACGTATGCACGGTGTCCGAGCAGGCTGAAGCTGCGCGTGCGCTCGCCGCAGTCGCGCGAGTACGGGCCGGTCAGCGTGAGGCGCGCCGATTCGCCGGCGAGCTGCGCTTCGACCTTGATGCGCGCCAGCCAGTCACCGCACGCGGCGTCGTTGTAGGCGAGCGCGTTGACGACCTGAATCTCTCGCACCGGCGGTTCGGCGACGATGCGCACGCTGCGCGACTCGGGCTCGGGGACGAGCGTCAGCGTGATCGCCTTGAAGTTGACGAGCAGCGCGTCGGGCCCGACGTTGTACGGGCGCAGCGGCTCGCCGTCGAACGCGGCGGGATCGTACTCGTCGACCCTGAAGAAGCTCCGGTCGAGCACGAGGTCGCCGCGGATGTCGCGCAAGCCGCGGCCGCGCAACGCGCGCAACATCAGCCAGAAGTTCTCCAGCGTCAGCTTGGGGTCGCCGTAACCCTTGATGACCAGATCGCCCGCGAGAATTTCGTTCGCGACCGGCCCCGCGGCGTAGATATCGGTGTTCCACGTGTATGCCGGCCCGAGCAGCTCGAGCGCCGCGTAGGTGGTGACGAGCTTCATCGTGGACGCGGGATTGAGCGCGCGCTCCGGGTTGTGCGAGAGCAGCGCCTTGTCGGTCGCGACGTCCCGCACGTAGAGGCTGACCGCTGTTTCGGGAATGCCCGCGGCTGCGAGCGCCTGCGCGACGGGCGGCGGCAGCGCGGCGGCTGCAACGCTCATGAAGAACGCGAGGAGCAACGCCAAAACCGTTCGTGTTGAGCGTAGCGAAGCGAAGTCGAAACACGAACGCACTCGTGCGCACTTCGACTTCGCGCTACGCGCGCAGCCTGTCCTGAGCGCAGTCGAAGGGCTCAGTGCGAACGGATTTTCAAAGCCCATCGACGATTTCCACCGTCCTATCCACCAGCATCGCGAGCTCGTCCTCGGTGATGGTGTAGGGCGGCATGAAATAGACGGTGTTGCCGATCGGCCGCAGCAGGAGCTCGCGTTCCAGCGCGGCGGCGAAGATGCGGCGGCTCACGCCCTCGCCGTCGGCGTCGACTTCGAACGCCCAGATCATCCCGGTGTTGCGGAAGTCGCGCACGCGCGCGTGCTGCGCGAGCGGCTCGCACAGCGCGTTCATCGTCGCGGCTTTGGCGCGGTTGGCTTCGAGCACGTCGTCCGCTTCGAAGATCGCGAGCGTCGCGAGCGCCGCGCGGCACGCGAGGGCGTTGCCGGTGTACGAATGCGAGTGCAGGAAGCCGCGCGTCACCGCGTCGTCGTAGAACGCGCCGTAGATCGCATCGCTGGTCATCACGGCCGACAGCGGCAGGTAGCCGCCGGTGATCCCCTTGGACAGGCACAGGAAGTCCGGCGCGATGCCCGCCTGCTGGTGGGCGAAGAACGTCCCGGTGCGGCCGAAGCCGGTCATGATCTCGTCGGCGATGAGATGCACCTCGAAGCGATCGCAGATCTCGCGCACGCGCGCGAGGTAGTGCGCGTCGTACATCGCCATGCCGGTCGCGCCCTGCACCAGCGGCTCGACGATGACCGCCGCGGTGGCGGGGTGGTGCGCAGCGAGATAGCGCTCGAGATCGAGCGCGGCGCGCGCGGCGTAATCGCGCGGCGTCTCGTCCTCCGCCCTGAGCCGCCAGTCCGGGCTGGTCACCTGCGCGCTGCGCTGTAACAGCGGCGCGTACGTGTCGCGAAAGATCGCCACGTCGGTCACCGACAGCGCGCCGAGCGTCTCGCCGTGATAGCTGCCTTTGAGGCTGACGAACTGCGTCTTCTGCGCGCGTCCGCTGTTGCGCCAGTAGTGGAAGCTCATCTTGAGTGCGATCTCGGTCGCCGACGCGCCGTCGCTGCCGTAGAAGCAGTGTCCGAGCCGTCCGCCCGTCAGCGCGGCGAGCTTCTCCGACAGCTCGACGACCGGCTCGTGCGTGAATCCCGCGAGCATCGCGTGCTCGAGCGACGAGAGCTGATCGACGAGCGCCGCGTTGATGCGCGGATTGGCGTGGCCGAAGAGGTTCACCCACCACGAGCTCACCGCATCGAGGTAGCGCTTGCCGTCGAAGTCGTAGAGCCAGCACCCGCTCGCGCATGCCAGCGGAATGAGCGGCAGCGTCTCGTGCTGCTTCATCTGGGTGCAGGGATGCCACACCGAGGCGAGGCTGCGCTTTAGCAGCATGTCGTTCCGAGTGCTAGTTTGCATTGTGAAAAAGGCGACTCAAGAATCTACGGCGGGAGTGCGTACACGCACTGCGCGCCGCTCTACGGGGGAATACAAAGAAGCCATACGCGCGGGCGATCGGAGGGGGAAAGAGGCAGCACTGCACGTCTTGTTACAACTTTCCGCTCAACCCGGGGCCATCGCTGCACGTTAATGGAAGTACACGCGAAGTGGCATTGAGCTTGCTTTGAAGTCTAGCACTGAGGAGATGCTCGTCATGTCGATGCGTATACTCGAAAGCATAGAGCAGCAGATGAGCTCCACGAGCCTGCCGCTCGTCGGTGTCACGCTGGCGGCGGTGCCGTGTCCCGATACCCCCGTCATACTCACGCTGCACTGGCACGGCTTCATCAAGGAGAAGCTGGCCGACCTCGAAGAGGCCGAGACGGTCTCGTACACGCCGATACCGAGCTCCGCGCTGCAACTCAACCAGCGCTGGAACGATCTGGTCGCCGTCGATCTCGCGACGATGGAAGCCGCATGGAAGCTCGGCGCGTGGGACGTCTCGCGCGCCGAACGACCCGCGTGCACGCGCCCCGGCGCGCAAGGCACCGAAGCGTACGAATGCCTCCAGGCTTTCGGCTCGTTCCCCTACGGCATCAACGGCAACCAGATCGTCGTGTCCGACGCGCCCGACGCCGACGATCTCGTCCAGCTCGCCGCAAACCGCGGTTACCTCATGTGGATCTTCCGCCCGGTCAAAGGCAGCATCTGGGCGGAGTACGCCGACGACGCGACGCTCGGGCCGGAAGGCACGCGCGCCGGCCCCTGCCCGCATCGGCCCATCGCCCCCACCTGCGACGGCAAGCGCCAGACGGTCTACCGCTTCGGCCGCTCCAGCGCCGGGGTCAAGCTCGACAGCTGATCCGGCGGGCACCCCTCGCGCGGCCGCCTCCGGGCGGCCGTTTTCGTTTGGGAAATCGGGGACAGACCCCAATTTCCGGGTCCCGCCTGTTGAAATCCACCGCGGCCGCCATTATCATTAGCACTCGCTTGGGTTGAGTGCTAGCAGGTAAGCTGGCCCGCCAGGCCCCCATCCGGATTCCCGTACGTTTCAGAAGGAGAGCCGCAACATGAAAATTCGTCCGCTGCACGACCGCATCATCGTGAAGCGCCTGGAAGAAGAGCGTAAGACCGCTTCCGGCATCGTGATCCCCGACACCGCCGCCGAGAAGCCCGACCAGGGCGAAGTGCAGGCCGTCGGCAAAGGCAAGAAAACCGACGACGGCAAGGTCCTGCCGCTCGACGTCAAAGTCGGCGACCGCGTGCTGTTCGGCAAGTACTCGGGCCAGACCGTCAAAGTGCAGGGCGAGGAGCTCCTCGTGATGCGCGAAGAAGACATCATGGGCGTCATCGAGCAGTAATTACCGCCGCAAGCACATTCAGGAGAACTCACAGATGGCAGCTAAAGACGTCAAATTCCACGAGTCCGCCCGCACGAAAATCGTCGCCGGCGTGAACGTTCTGGCCGATGCGGTCAAAGTGACCCTCGGCCCCAAGGGTCGTAACGTCGTTCTCGAGCGCTCGTTCGGCGCCCCCACCGTCACCAAGGACGGCGTGTCGGTCGCGAAAGAGATCGAGCTGAAGGACAAGTTCGAGAACATGGGCGCCCAGATGGTGAAGGAAGTCGCTTCCAAGACTTCCGACGTCGCCGGTGACGGCACCACCACCGCGACCGTCCTGGCGCAGGCGATCGTGCAGGAAGGCATGAAATACGTGGCCGCCGGCATGAACCCGATGGACCTGAAGCGCGGCATCGACAAGGCCGTCGCCGCCACCGTCGACGAGCTGAAGAAGCTCTCGAAGCCCTGCAAGTCGAGCAAGGAAATCGCGCAGGTCGGCTCGATCTCGGCCAACGGCGATTCGGAAATCGGCAAGATCATCGCCGACGCGATGGACAAGGTCGGCAAGGAAGGCGTGATCACGGTCGAAGACGGCTCGGGCCTGAACAGCGAGCTCGACGTGGTCGAAGGCATGCAGTTCGACCGCGGCTATCTCTCGCCGTACTTCATCAACAACGCCGAGAAGCAGATCGCGATCCTCGAGAACCCCTACGTCCTGCTGCACGACAAGAAAGTCTCGAACATCCGCGACCTCCTGCCGGTGCTCGAGCAGGTCGCCAAGGCCGGCCGTCCGCTGCTGATCATCGCCGAAGAAGTCGAAGGCGAAGCGCTGGCGACCCTGGTGGTCAACAACATCCGCGGCATCCTGAAGACCTGCGCCGTCAAGGCCCCGGGCTTCGGCGATCGTCGCAAGGCGATGCTCGAAGACATCGCGATCCTCACCGGCGGCACCGTCATCGCCGAAGAAGTCGGCCTCTCGCTCGAAAAAGCGACGCTGAACGACCTCGGCCAGGCGAAGCGCGTCGAAGTGGGCAAGGAAGAGACGACCATCATCGACGGCGCGGGCGACGCGTCGGCCATCGAAGGCCGCGTGAAGAGCATCCGCGCGCAGATCGAGGAAGCCACGAGCGACTACGACAAAGAGAAGCTGCAGGAGCGCGTGGCCAAGCTCGCCGGCGGCGTTGCGCTGGTCAAAGTCGGCGCCGCGACCGAGATCGAGATGAAAGAGAAGAAGGCCCGCGTCGAAGACGCGCTGCACGCGACCCGTGCCGCCGTCGAGGAAGGCATCGTTGCAGGCGGCGGCGTTGCGCTGCTGCGTGCGCGCCAAGCCCTCGGCAAGGGTCTGAAGGGCGAGAACGTCGATCAGGACGCCGGCATCAAGATCGTGCTGCGCGCGCTCGAAGAGCCGGTGCGCCAGATCGTCTCGAACGCGGGCGACGAGCCCTCGGTCGTGGTCAACAAGATCCTCGAAGGCAAGGGCAACAGCGGTTACAACGCCGCGACGGGCGAGTACGGCGATCTGGTCGAGATGGGTGTTCTCGATCCGACCAAAGTCACGCGCACCGCGCTGCAGAACGCCGCTTCGGTCGCCGGCCTGATCCTCACGACCGACGCGATGGTCGCCGAGTCGCCGAAGGAAGACGCCGGCCACGCCGGTCACGGCCACGGCGGGATGGGTGGTATGGGCATGGACATGTAACGAGCGCTCCGCGCGCGTTACATGTCGGAGACCGCCAAGGAGGGAAACCAAGGTTTCCCTCCTTGGACCTCCCTTCCTTGGTTTGCCTGTCGGCAAACGTTGGAAAGCAAAACCCCGCTTCGGCGGGGTTTTTCTTTGCCCTTCATTCCGCGCAAGCGGGAATCCATTTTCACAGACGCTACAATCCCCGCCGCCATGCCGCCTGAAATCACCGTACTCGCCACGCTGCGCGCGCTCGTCGAAGTCGCAGGACTGATGCTTCTCATCCGCGGGCTCATGTGGAGCTTCGGACCCAAAGCGCGCACCAACTTCATCTACGGCCTCGTCACCGTGGGATCGATGCCGTTCATCCGCTTCGCGCGCGCGATCACGCCGCGCGCCGTCGCCGACCGCTACGTGCCGGCGATCGCGTTCGTGCTGCTGTTCCTGCTGTGGCTGATGCTCGCGCTGGGGGTGGGAACGCTGTGCGCGAGGCCGGGGGTTCAGTGCGTCTGATTGCCGCCGTCAATGCCGCCGGAGCCGGGTCGTCTCGCGCTCACGACGTGGCGGATGGCGTCCATGAAGCAGTCGACCTGAGTCTCGAACGCCGCGGCTGATTGGGTGGAGCGATCGTCGTCGATGCGCGTCCAGCGCCACTGCTCCTGTTCGTCCTGCGTGAATTGCCAGCTTTGAGCCACGGCGCGTCTCCTGCGATCGCGCCGTTGTCGCAACTCTCGTGCCGTGTCGACGGGCCCGCGCAGGGCGCGCGATAGGATGCGCGCGAACGGCCGCCGGAGACGATGGAAGTACTTGACCGATCAGCGCATTGCGGCTTTAATAGCGCGCTTTCCGGCGCGCTCTCGCGCGACGGATTCCAAGCCCTCCCTCCTTCCGCCGTATCGCAGATTCTTCCGTGATCGCTGCGCGGCGAGTGCGTTTTACCCGGGGCCAGGTAGCTCAGTTGGTAGAGCAGAGGACTGAAAATCCTTGTGTCGGCGGTTCGATTCCGTCCCTGGCCACCAATCGATTCACCCGCTCAGCAGTCATCCCGCCGGTTGCGGCGCTGCTCGCACGTGCGCTTGCGCGTGAAGCCCAGAGCCCTGGGTCTGTGCCCGTCAATGCGCTCTGGGCGATCGGGCAGATGCCTGAACGCGCGTTTGACTCGTTCGCGCGGATTTTGGACGTCAATCTGGAGCGCGTCGTATCTGCCGGCGCCTCGGAATGCGCATACAAGGCTCGTTAAGCTAAACCGCAACTGCTGCAATGTCGGCGGCGTTTACAAATGATGCGACCACATCGTGAAGCGCGGGCCAAGTGCTTGCGCCAAGGGAGTGTTTTTGCAGTGGCAAGGTTCCTGCTTAACTCACTCCTAGAACGAAAAATAAGAATGCCGAAATGTTCCGTATCTTCGTAGTCCTCATGACACTTATCGCGGGCGCGCTCAGCATGAGCGCGAACGCGGTGATCGTCTATTCAAATACCTTCACGCCGAACACGGCGACGCGGTCGGACGTTGATGAATCCACTTTTGTGTTCAATAAGTTCTCGCTGAGTACAGCTGCGAACGTAGACGACGTGCAATGGCGTGGCTTTTATCACGGCTCCGGCACACCGCCACCGATCGACGCGTTCACGATCAACTTTTTTGCAGATAATGCCGGGAGTATCGGAGCGCTCGAGGGTACGTTTCTCGTAGGCAACGCTGTCAATCGGACCGGTACGGGACAGGTCTTTGCCCCCATCCCTTCGGTGGAGTTTTTCGCTTACGAGTCGAGCCTCGGCGCCGGCATCAACTTGAGCGCCGGCACGCACTGGGTGAGTATCTTCAACAACACGCTGACCGACCTCGACGATAATTGGTATTGGGCCACGAACACGAGTCTTCCACAGACCGCCCTGGTCACCATCGCCAGCGGCACGTTCCCGGTGTTTTCCGACTATTTCGTTCTATCCGATGTTGTGTCCGCGGCGGCCGTTCCTGAACCCGGCTCGCTCGCACTGCTCGGCGCAGCCTTCGGCGCCTTTGGGCTGAGCCGCCGACGCAAGAACAAGTAGTCGAACGTAGCGAGCTTCGCGGCGGATTCGGCCGCCGTTCTATTTGCGGAGTTGTGCGCGGTCGCGAGCTATCGTCGCCCCGACCAGGGCGCGGAGATGTGCGTGGCTTTATTGATCGGCGTCGTCGATGAGTTCAGTGAAGGAGTTGGAAATCGCGGTAAGTACCGCTTTTTCCTGACGCTTGAGGATCAGCGCCGCATCTTCTGCACAGGACAACGCGCCAGTGGCGACGAGCCTGCAAACCTCAAGAATGGGCAACGACTTCGCGTTGAAGGCTATTGGCTGGGCGCCCCCGAGGCGCGAATGTTCGGGGTCCGGAGTATCCGGATCGACGAGTAAGAGGGCACAACTTCCGCGACTCCTCGGGACCGACCGGCGGGCGCGCGCGCTGCTGTTGGTCGCTTCAGTCCGTCGCGGTTGCCTGCGTGATGCAGGGGGCGCGCTGCTCGGCGTCCCGTGCGCATTCGTCACGGGTCAGAAAGGCAATATCGGATGCGGACGCGACGCTGCCATCCTCGCCGACGCACTCCCACCGCCAGATACCGCGGCTGTCGTGCCGAATGTTCAGGCCGGTCGCGAGCGCTTTTGTCTTCGATCGGCGTCCTTTCCGCAGGCCGGTGACCGGCAGCCCCTGGTTGCGTGCGTCAGCTTCACAGGCCTCACGGTCGCCAAACACTTCCGAGCTCGCGGCGACGTGGCCGTCCGGCGTTCGCAGTTCCCAGACCCAGCCACGACCGATTGTGGAGCGCACCTTGATACGGTTCATCGCGGCTTGAGCGCGAGGTGCGCTCTGTCGGTGTCCTCCAGCGGCTCGATCAGCGACGGATGGTTGTTCGCAACCTTACCGACCGCTGGCCCGGCAGGGCAGGCGAAGAGCCGCTCGTTGCGCGCCGGCCGCATGAGCTCCTTGGGGTCGTCGGCCTCGAGCCGTGCCGCGTCGTCACGCTCCCGGAGCCGCGCAATCGGCATGGCGTGCGTCGGAGCGACGTTCCAGGAGCTCGGGAAGTCGTCGACGTGGGAGAAGTAAGCCTCGTCGGCGCGGGCGCGCTTTGGCGGGCCGCAGAGGGCGTGGCGTCCACACATAGGCCGCGCATTCTATCGCCTTGTCGGCTACTGGAACGACTGACCGTCTCTTCGACCACGCCGGCCGGGCGCCGAACCCACTAAGTCGGAAGGGCGCCGTGTTACGCTCGACGCAGGAGCCTGCCATGCGGGAATACCGCTTAAGCACCGGGGTAGCTTCGGGGGTAAGTCCGCTGCCTCCTCCGGTTGAACGACTTCGAGCCAATGGACTGGATGGACTTTCCGGGTGGTCCCTGGCCACCAGCCGATTCAAGTCGTTCGTCGCCACCGCTTCTGTGAAACCGACATTTGTTCTAAACATACGTGAGAGAGCAGCGCGTGCCACTTCACCCTGAGCTCGAGCAGGCCTTTCAGTTCTATCGCGCACAGCGCGCCGCGCCGCCTGCGGTGTTCGCGCATTCTTCCGGCCGGATCCCTGCGGTCACGTTTTTCGGCCTCGACAGCCTCCGGAGGCATCTGAGCAACCCGCTGCTCACACCCGACTGGCTCACTCTCTTCGCCAACGGCAACGCGCTGTCTTTGGAAACCGCGGCGATGGAGAAAAGGGTGCAGAACAAGCCGCTGAAGTTCATGGACAAGACGGTGATCGATGGACATCTCGCGCGCGGCGGCGCGCTCGTCCTCGAAGGGCTCGACATCCTGGAGCCTCCCATCAACGACTTCGTCGCCAGCATCGATGCGGCCCTGCCGTGCTCGCTGTCGAACTGCGTCGCTTTCCTGTCGCAGCAGGGCGGGGAGGCGTACCGCGGGCACAGCGACTGCGACGACGTCCTGGTGATTCAGATCGAAGGCCGCAAGCGCTGGCACATCTACGCGCCCCAGGTTCGGCGGTACGTCGGCAACGTCATGGACGAGCGCGCGCTCGGCCCCCGGGTCGCCGAGGTGATGATGGAGCCCGGCGACGTGCTGTATGTCAGGGCGGGCGTTCCCCATCGCTGCGACACGGCGAGTCAATACAGCCTGCATCTGTCGTTCGACCTCGTGGACCTCACGCCGAACGTCCAGCGGATCAGCCGCGATGCGAACGCACGCTACTTCCGGCACTGCGCGCCCGCCTACGCGACTCCCGCAGCGGTCATCGAGCACTACATCGCGCTGATGAATTCATCGGAGTTTCAGCAGGAGCTCGCTCAGACGACGGCGCAACTGCGCCGGGATGCGATCGACCTGCGGAAACAGATCGGCAAGGCGTCGCGCCTGACCGCGCTCGACAGGTTCGTGCCGTCGAAGAAGTAGCGGCTTCCGCTGGTCCGCAGTCCGCGGCGCCGGCCCCTGCGCGCGCGCCTGGAGCCGCCGAGCGCGTGACTTATGCCACACGTATCAAGAAATTCCCCCCGGCGGCCGTTAAGTCCCTGGGACAGCTAGCGCGAGGCCGGTCATGGCCGACAACAATACGAACAGCCCAAACGGTCGGAAAACAGTCTACGTCGTGGACGACAACGAGGTCGTGCGGCGGGTGCTGAAGGGCATCATCCGCCAGGACGGCCAACTGCAGTACATCGGCGAGACGACCCACGGCGACGCCGCCGTCGAGGCGCTGCGCAAGCAGCGTCCGGACGTGCTCTGCCTGGACGTACAGATGCCCGGGGAGCTCGACGGCATCGGCGTGCTCCGACACGTCAAGCAGGCCTTTCCCGGCATGAAGGTGGTGATCATCACCGGTTACGCGACATCCGACCTCGTGAAAGAGGCCCGCGCGCTCGGTGCGTGCGGCTTCGTCGTCAAACCGTTCAACGCGGCGAAAGTCCTCTCGACGATCCACGGGGCGCTCGAGCGCGATCCGCAGACGGCGTGATACGCTCGTTCCACGATTCCAACGGGGAGGGTGTGGGATGAAGCTCGCGAGATTCGCGGTTGCAATGGGCATGGCTTGCCTGCCGGCGATCGCTGCCGCACAGGCGCCGAAGGCGGTGGCGCAAGGCAGCTACGAATGCTGGGGCAACGGCTCGCCGCGGATGCTGCTCAACTTCAAGGTGACCGGCAGCGGCAAATACAGCGATCCCGACGGCAAGCAGCAGGGGGCCTACAACTACAACCCGTCGAACGGCGAGATCACGTTCAAGGGCGGGCACCTGGACGGGGTCATGCCCAACGGCTTCAAGTCGGTCTATCACGAGAACAAGAACAAACCGACGGTCAGCTTCCGCAGCGGACGCGGCGCCGAAGCGTCGTTCTGCGAGCGCAAGTAGTTGAGCGGCGCGGCGCTCGTCTACAAGGTGCTGCGCGCGCCCGAGTGGGCGCAGATGCAGGCGCGCGGCGTGTTCGAGGGCTCTGCCGACGACCAGCGCGACGGCTTCATTCACTGCTCCACCGCCGAGCAGCTCGAAGGCACGATCGAGCGCCACTTCGCGGGTGAACGCGACCTGATGGTGCTCGAAGTCGACGCGGCCGCGCTCGGCGACGGGCTCAAATGGGAACCTTCGCGCGGCGGCGCGCTGTTCCCGCACCTCTATGGTGAGCTGCCGCTGTCGGCGGTGCTGAACCGACGGACGCGTTGACACTGATGCGATGCGCCGGTTACGTTCGGCGTATGAGAACAAAAACCCTGAGCTCCTCAGCGCTCGCGCTCATCTTCGCCTGTACTGCCGCCGTCGCGGCACAGCCCAAAAACCCTGAGACCTATCCCGCGCGCCCGATCCGCGTCATCGTGCCGTTCGCGCCGGGCGGCGGGCTCGACATCACTTCGCGGATGATCGGCCAGAAGATCACCGAGAAATGGGGGCAGAACTTCGTCGTCGACACGCGGCCCGGCGCGGCGACCATCGTCGGCACCGAGATCGCGTCCCACGCGGTGCCCGACGGCTACACGATCCTGATGATCACCACGACGTTCGCGATCAACCCGGGTCTCTATCCGAAGCTGCCGTACGATCCGCTGAAGGATTTCACCGCGGTCACGCAGCTCAACACGCAGCCGAACGTCATCGTGACGGCGCCGAACTTTGGCGCAGCCACGGTGAAGGACCTGATCGCGCTCGGCAAACAGAAGCGCGGCGAGCTCACCTTCGCTTCACCGGGCGCAGGCTCCGCGCCGCATCTCGCGGGCGAGCTGTTCCAGCGGATGGCCGGCATTCAGATGGTGCACGTGCCTTACAAAGGCATACCGCCGGCGGTGACCGACGTCATCGGCGGCCGCGTCAACATGCTGTTCACGACGACGATCTCGGCCGCGCCGCACCTGCGCTCCGGCAAGCTCAAGGCGATCGCGCTGACGAGCGCGAAGCGCCTGCCGTCGATGCCGGACGTGCCGGTGATCGCCGAAACGGTCCCGGGTTATGCGGCGGAAGCGTTCCAGGGCGTCGTCGCGCCCGCGGGGGTGCCGCGGCCGATCGTGGACAAGCTCGCGGCCGAATTGATCGCGATCGTGAAATCGCCCGAGGTCGGCCATCGCTTCGAAGCCGACGGCGCGGTGCCGGTCGGCAGCTCGCCCCAGCAGTTCGCGGCTTTCCTGCGGAGCGAGATGCAGAAGTGGGGCAAGGTCATCCGCGACGCCGGGATACAGCTCGAGCGCTGACGCCGGTCAATCCCCGCGCTTCAGCCGCTCCAGCTCGAAGCGCGCGGCCACGTGCTCGGTGTACATGAGCACGCCGAGGTCGCGGGTCTTCTCGAAGTATTCGCGCGCTTTCGACTTGTCTCCCCGCATCAGGTAATACTGGGCGAGATAGAAATAGCCTTCGGCGCGCGCCATCTGGAGGTCGTCCCCGGTCTTGCGCTCGAGCAGCCGCAGCATGTCGTCGGGCGCAAGCTTGCCGTGCAGCATCGCGAGCGCGGGCCTGGGCCACTCGCCCTGCGGCTCGGCGAGCGCGCGCTGTGACGCGGCTTCGGGCACCGCCTTGCCGAGACGTTGCGAGATCCACGTGAGCCACAGGTCGACGTAGAGGTCGGGCTCGGTCGTCGCGAGCTCGCTCGCTTTCCTCAGATCTTCCTGTGCGGCTTCCAGCTCGCCCGCGTAGTAACGCGCCACGCCGCGCCGGTAATAGGTGTGGGCGGTGGCTTCGCCCAGGGACAGCGCGCGCGAGTAGTCCGCGGCGCTCTTCTGGAAATCGCCCGAGGAGAAATAGGTCTCGGCGCGGCAGGTGAGCGAGCGCGTCGAGTTCGGCGCGATCTTCAGCGCGGCGTTCGCGTCGCGCAGCGCGGCCTCGTACTCGCCGAGATCGCCGTGCGCGTTGGCGCGCTCGCAGTAGGCGTTGGCGAGATCGTCGCCGGTGAGCTTCGCCGACTGGATCGTCGCGCTGGTCTTCTCGACGACGTCGCGCAGGCGGTCCTGCACGATCTGCTTGAAATCCTTGCGGATGAGGCCGAGCACCGTGCCGCCCTTGATATCGTTCTTGAGCACGACGATGATCCGGTGCGGGGCGAGCTTGTCGACTTTTTCCAGGTCTTCGCGGAAGCGCTTGAGGTCCTCCACTTCGACCCGGTCGGTGAACGTTTTCAGGTCGACCGTCGTCTTCGCGGTGCGGCCGCGGAAGCTCGATGCGATGGTGTACGCGAACGTCTTGCTGCGAATGGTCTGCGTGTACGGGTCGCGCATCGCGCGCACTTCCTCGGGGAATTGCACTTCGAGCGTATAGCGCGCTTCGCTCGGATAGCCGGGGATCACCACCGGACCGCGCCGATCGCTGAACGACGGCAGCGCGAAAGTGTCCGCGAAGTTGGTCGCAGCCACGCGGGCAAACCAGTCTCCGCTGCGGGTGTCGACGAGCCTGGGCACGCTGTAGCGCGCGCGCAGCATGAACGTGTTCTCGGCGACGTTGTCCTCGACCTGCGGCTCGCCGACGAGCCTGGCGCCGGCGTAGCGGCGCTCCATCGCGGCGGTGAGGAAGCGCGCGACCTCGGTGCGCGGCAGGCGCGCGAAGATGGTGCGCATGGTCTCGGCGACCACGCCGTTCCAGACCTGGCGCGAGTCGAGCTGGGCGTTCTCGCCGAGCTTGCCGACGACGGCGGTCTCGGTGACTTCGTCGCGCACCAGCGCGTAGAGGTCGGGGCTGGCGATCGCCGACAGCGCTTCGGTCTCGCGCGCGATCACGAGCACCTGCGCGCCTTCGTGCAACTGTCCCATGCGCGCGAGGCGGCTGCGCTGGCCGAGACGCGTCGCATCGAGGTAGTAGACGCCGTCGCCGACGCGCGCCTGCACGATCACGTGATCGAAGAGCTGCGGGCCGGGCAGCATCTGCTCCAGCCCCTTGCGCGTGCCGATCGACAGCAGCACCGGGCGCGCTTCGACGCCGAGCGCGTCGAGCAGCGTGATGAGCAGCAGCGATTTGTCCTTGCAGTCGCCGTAGCGGCGCGACAGGGTGACGTTCGGATGGGTCGGCCGGTGCGAGCTTTCGCCCAGCGACACCGAGAAATAGCGGATCTCGGACTGCACGAAATCGAGCGCGGCGATGACCCGCTCCTCGGGCGTGGGAAGCTGCCCGAGCTTGTCGACGACCTGTTTGAGCTCGTCGTTCAGCGCGCCTTCGGGCTTGAACAGCGGCTGCGCCCAGTCGACGACGTCGCGCCAGCGGGGGTACTCGGAGAACTGCAGAGTGCGGTACTGGACGTGACCGTACGGCACGAAGCGCTCGCCGCGCACCGCGGGCATCGAGCGCTCTTCGAAGCGCAGCGTGCGGCGTCCGCCGGCGGTCGACTCGGTCGACGTGACCTTGCGGCCCTGCGCGGGTCCGAGCATCTTCCACGCGATGGCGCGCTCGGCCGGGTGGCTCACGATGACGCGCCTGAGCTCCACCGGGTTGCCCTGGTCCCATCCCGACATGTCGGAGAAGCGCCCGCCGAACACCGGGTTCTCGCCTTCGGTGGAATACACGTACTCGAGCGTGTCGCCGACGCGCACGTCGTTGACGAGCACCGACGCGGTGACGTGCCCGCTGTAGACGCCGCGCTCGAGCCCGGTCTCGCGCTGGAGGAAGCGGATGTTCGACGAGCGCGTGCGGTCGAGGACTTCGTCGCCGCGCAGGATGCGCACCGCGTGCAGCCTGAGCTTCTGGTACTCGGGCACGAACGAGATCGGGATCTGCCCCGCTTCGCTCAGCGCAGACGCGTCGTTGATGAGGAACGCGCGGCGCACGTAGACCGAGATCGTCGATGCGACGTGGAACTGGGTGTCGGCCAGCCGCATGACGATCGGCTGGGTATCGGTGGTCGGCGGAATCGCGATCGGCTCGACCCACGCGGGCGGCGCATCGCCGAGCGAGAACGCGCCGGCAGCGACCTGCACCTCGCGCAACGGCGGCGGCTCGCCCGCCGCGTTCGGCGGGGCGGCCTGGGCATACGCGAGCGCGGGCAGGAGGAATGCGATCCGCACGAACGTGCGGACCGCGCGAGCGAAACAGCGCGCGGACAGGCGTGCCGGCGCGGCAGCGAGACGGTCGGAAATGATAGCCCCCGCGGACGATGAAAAAGCGGGGCGGCGCTGATGCGCTCTTGTCCCTTGTTTTGTCCGGTACAGATACCACAGGGCGCGCTTGACCGGGAAGCGCACTAGTGCCGGCGCGGAAGGGCGCCCGCCGGGATCAGCCGGGCGGGGTCGGCAGCTTCTTGTGCGCCTTCGGCTTGGCGGTGGGCTCGAACACCGTGGTGACGGTCCGTTTCGCGAGGTCGACGGTGTAGCGGCCGCCGACCTCGTTCTCGATCGCGAGCTCGTCGCGGCCGGGTAAGACCTTCATGCTCCTGAAGTAGATGCCGGGGTTCGGAACGGCCGCCGCGCTGTGGTCTTTCACGTCGTAGATCCTGAGCGTCCAGAGCCGCGCGCCGGTCTTCTGGTCGTACGCCGCGAGCTGGCCGCCGAGCGTCGAGCTCTGCAGGTCCTGCTCGTAGTGCACGCCCTTGTGATCGATGCCCGGCACTTCGGGCGGGGCCGGGCGGCTTGCGCTCGGATTGGACATCGCGCGGTTCTCCTTCGGTTGTGACGCGCCTGCGACGAACGATGTGACGGCGAGCGCGACGAGCGTCGCGCAGGCGCAGCGCGCGAGCCTCATATGATCTTCAGCGCTTTCTCGCGCTCGGCTTCGGTGAGCACGTTCGCGCAGTCCGCGCAGAAGAACGCCCAGCTGTCGGCGTTGCGGATCGCGGCCGAGCCCGGGAATCCGGGATGCGGACCGATGCCGTACCAGGCGTAGCGCGCGTTGCCGATGTTCACGTCCTCGGTGCCGCACACGAGGTGCGTCAGCTCGTGCACGACGATGCGCGTCCAGTTCTTCTGACCCTGCAGCACGTTGCCTTTGACGTCCTTGAAGAACGAGCTCTCGATATACACCACGTCCATGCCCTCGGCGCTGGCGCGGAAGGTGAACGCTTCGGAATTGAAGAAGCGCAGCTCGTCGGCCGCGGTCGCACCGCGCAGCGGCACCCAGTCGGTCAGGATGAAGCGGCCCTTGTTGAGCATCGCGACGATCCCCTTGAAGCCTCGGGTGAGCGTCGAGATGTAGGTGTTGAGCTCGGCATCGGTCGTCGCGGAGTCGGCGAACCAGCGCTTCACCAGGTTGCGCGCGTTGACCTTCGCCTTGGCGGCTTTCGCATCGGCGCTCGCCGCTTCGGCGAGGATCATGCCGGTCTTCTGCGCCCAGGCGAGCGCGTGCTGGCTCGCGTAGCCGAGATATTTCTTCTGGTCCTCGGAGAAGTGCTCGTGGTTCGCGCGCAGCACCGCCTTCACCGCGTCGGCGGTCGAGCAGTTGGCGTTGATGTGGTTCGACGTCCAGTCGGTGAACGCGGTCGGCAGCGAATGCACCCACACCTGGCAGCTGCCGGCCTTCTTGATCAGATAGATGTGGCGCAGCATCTTGAGCGTGGCGGCGCGCATCTTCACGCCGTCGTCCAACGTCGGGCCCTTCGCGCCCCACGCCTTCACCGCTTCGAGGATGCCCTGGTCCTCCTTGATCGAACCGTGGCCGTTGAGCCGCGCCTCGCCGTTCCTGACCTTGTTGCGCAAGCTCTGCAGGGCCTCGGCGTGCGTGGAGTCGAAGCCGCCGTCCGACATGAGCTGCTTCAGCGATTTCACGGTGGGCTGCCACCCGGCCGCGAACGCCTTCTCGTCCTTGAGCCACTCCTTGGCGTAGTCGTAATGAACCTTGAACTTCGAGTTCCAGTCCATGCGAGGTCCCTATGTCCGGTGTCCCCGACCGGTCGACCATCGTCACGGATAGCGCGGCGCTCTGTCAATGTCACAGTGCGCTACCATGCGCGGCGTGGCCGCGAAGCCTCGACATCATCACTCCGTCTACGTCGTCCTGCTCTCGAAGGACGTGCTCTACGAGCCGCGCTTCAAACGCTGCAATCCCGATTACGATCCGGCCAAGCCCTGCGTCTACGTGGGCATGACCGGCCTCGATCCCGACACGCGCTTCGACAAGCACAAGGCCGGCATCCGCGCGAACCGCTTCGTGAAGCTGTACGGCTTGCGGCTCGTCCCCGAGCTCTACGAGTGCTACAACCCGATGCCGTACGAGGCGGCGCAGGAGATGGAGGTGGAGCTCGCGATCGGGCTGAGGGAGCAGGGCTACGGCGTCTGGCAGGCCTGAGCAAAACCGGGGTCAGACCCCGATGAAAAGGGGGGGCGACCTCGAGCAGCGGCAATATTCGGCGGAATATCAGGGATTTGGCCGGTTATAATCGTCGGCTCACGACCAGAAACCCGCGGGGTCCACCGATGCAGCCTACGAACGGCAACAAGCTTCCCCTGTCCGACATCTTCGTCCTCGATCTCACGCTCGCGCGCGCGGGCCCCACGTGCTCGCGCCACCTCGCCGACTGGGGCGCGAACGTCATCCGCATCGAGCCGCCGGTCCCCGCGGGTGAAGACGTCGTCGGCCGCCGCCACGGCTTCGATTTCCAGAACCTCCACCGCAACAAGCGCGCGATCCAGCTCGATCTGAAATCGCCCGACGGTTACGCGGTGTTCAAGAAGCTCGTCGAAAAAGCCGACGTCGTCGTCGAGAACATGCGCCCGCAGGTGAAGACGCGCCTGCACATGACCTACGACGAGCTCAAGGCGATCAATCCGAAGATCGTGATGGGCAGCATCAGCGGCTTCGGCCAGGAAGGCCCGTACGCCACCAAGGGCGGCGTCGACCAGATCGCGCAGGGCATGGGCGGTCTCATGTCGATCACCGGCACGCCGGGCGGCGGACCGCTGCGCGTCGGCATTCCCATCAACGACCTCGTCGCCGGGTCGCTGCTGGCGCTGTCGATCATGATGGCGCTGTACGAGCGCAACACGACGGGCGTCGGACGCTGGGTGTACACCAGCCTGCTCGAGACGCAGGTCTTCATGCTCGACTTCCAGGCTTCGCGCTACCTCATGAAAGGCGAGGTCGCGGGCCAGACCGGCAACGACCACCCGACGATGACCCCTTCGAGCGTGTATCCGACGCAGGACGGGTACATCAACCTCGCGGCGAGCTCGGGGCGGCTGTTCGAGCGTCTTGCCGAAGTGTGCGGCAAGCCCGAGTGGCTGTCGCATCCGAAGTTCGCGAAGCTTCCGGACCGGACCGCGAACCGACCGGCGTTCAACGAAGCGCTGTCGGAAGTGCTGAAGACCAAGCCGTCGGCGTACTGGGTCGAGAAGTTCGACGAGGCCGGCATCCCCGCGGGCCCCATCAACACGATCGACAAGGTGTTCGCGGACCCGCAGGTGCAGCATCTGGGGATGGCGGCGCCGGTCAAGGGCGGCGCGCTCGGCGATACCAAGGTGGTCAACTCGCCGCTCAACTTCAAGGGCATCCAGAAGCAGATCCGCCGGCCCACGCCCGAGGCGGGCGAGCACAACAACGAAGTGCTCGAGTGGCTGGGCTACTCGAAGGCCGAGATCGACCGGCTCAAGGGCCTCGGCGTGATCTGAGCGTAGCGACGCAACACGAAAAGGCCCCGCAAGGGGCCTTTTTCGTTGCTGCAGCGCACGAGAGGCGCGCCGTCGAACGGGACGGCGCGGCGCGTGGGCGGTGCGGCTATGCCAGGACGATCGCGACGACGCACGCCGTGAAGGCGGTGCCGGCGACGGCGATCATGACGTCGATCGACGCCAGGAACTCCCCCATCGGGTCGTGCCGGCGCTGGCGCAGCCAGCGTCCGGCCACGGCGTGATAACGGTCCCAGGTGAAGAACATCGTCTTCTCCTCCGGAAAATAGGCTCACACGCTGGATGCAGCATAGGTCGTGCCGGGGAAAAGTACAAGCGGTGCGGGGACTTGTCGCCGCGCCACGACAGTGGCTTACGCGACCGCGGTGGGCGTGAAGACGACCTGCTCGGCGACGTCGATCAGCGCTTTCTCGTGCAACAGCACGTTGCCGCGCTCGCGCTCCTGCATCGCGAGCTTGATGATGCGGTTGAGCTCGCTGGTTTTCATGCCGAGGTTGCCGGCGACCGCTTTGAGGTCTTCGCGCACCTGGTCCTGCGCGAGCTTGATGCGGTATTTCGATTCGATCACCGCCGCGATCGCCTGGCGGTCGTGCTCCGACAGCGGCCGGAACGACGCGAACTCGGCGCCGTTCGAACCGTAATCTGAAATGGAATTCGCGGTGCCGCCGCTCTCGGTGTAGCTGTCCATGCGCGCCTTTTGTGATTGATGGGCTTATCAGCGCGCCAAGTATAGCGTCGGCGACTCGCGGAATTTCGCGCGCAAACGAATTTCACGCGAGCAGCGCGCGCGTTGCAGGCGAGGGCGGTTGCGCTGCTACGACGCGCGCGTATGCGCGGACTTGGGCGGCGGCTTCTGCTGGTCGATGTTCGCGCAGAGCTTCTTCGACGGATGGAACGTGACCACGCGGCGCTCGGAGATCGGGATCTTCTCTCCGCTCTTCAGGTTGCGCGCCCAGCGCTTGGGTCGTTCCTTCGGCTGGAAGCGTCCGAAGCCTTCGAGCTTCACCGCGTCGCCCGCCTCGAGCGCGACGCGCATCTCTTCGAAGATCGCGTTGACCATCTCGCGGCACTCGCGCTTGGAGAGGCCGAGGGAATCGAACAGAAGGTTCTGGAGCTCTTCTTTGGTGAGGGCGCCGCGCGCGATCGCATCATCTTCGTCGCTGTCGGTCGGCACGGGGCCGAGGTCGTGTCCGTTCATGCGAATGAGTTCCCTTCGAGTTGCCGGGAAGGAGCGTGAGGTGCGCCCACGAGCGTCGCGCAGATCGCGCTTCGAGCCTGAGGGCAGCAAGCCGCATGCCTTTTTGCGCAGCGGCACCCGCGATACGGAATCAGCGCTTGCGCTGCGCACCAGGCTTTGCCGTGACTTTGCCGAGGAAGCGCTGGAATTCGCCGTCGCGCATCGCAGCAAGCGCGGCGCGGCGCAGCTCGGCGCGCTGCGTCTCTGCGCGAACGTCTTCTTTCTGTACGAGAATTTCGGAACGCGCGATCGTGCGGCGCAGCTTGCCGAAGTGCGCTTCGAGCTCTTTCAACGTGCGCTCCGGCACGGTGTACACATATCGGCGCTTCGTTTTAATCCGCAGTTGCCTGCGAATCATGCCGATGCTGGCGGCGACGACTTCGAGCAGCCAGTCCTGATATTGCTCGGGCGCCCTGAAATTGGAGCGGCCGCGCTCTTCCTCCTGCGCGTGGGCTCGCGCCTCGGCTTCGTGATAGACCACGAAGCGATAGCGTCCGCCGTCGAGCGGCTGCGACTGCCACAGCGCCGGCGCGGCGCTGTCGGGGGCGCGCTGAACGCGCCGTTGCGCCTCGGCCGGCGCGATGCCGGCGGCGACCAGCGATGCGAAAGGCCCGACGTATACGGTCGCCGGGCCGGCGTTCGCGCCTTCGCGCAGCTCGGTGTACTTGTAGACGGCGATGCGGCCGGCGAGATTGCGCGACGACACCGGCAAAAGCTCGTTCACGATCGACAGCCGGAAGCGGTCCTCGGCGATCTTCACCAGCGTGCACCTGAGCTCCGCCCCGGGCGCCGCGGGGCAGAACACGCCGAGCGCCGCGAGCTTGCGCCCGCCGGCCCTCTTCGGAAAGACGAACCCCGCCGGTATGCGCAGGAAGCGTGCGGCGCGCAATTGCGCCTCGCTCCCGAGGTAACGCGTCGTCAGCACGTCGCCGCGCTGGAGCTGTTTTTCGGTGAGAAGACCGGCGTCCTCGGCGTGGCGCGCCCGCGCCTCGATATAGGCGGGCAGGAGCGAGACCGCTCGATGTTCGCTGGACTGCGTTGTCACAGGACTTCCTTTCGCGGCGGCCGCGCCGTGCGGCCGCCCAGTCTGCGGGCTTCTTGGAGCCCTCCGGCGCGCGCCGAAGCGCGCACGTCCTCGCGGCTAAAATAGTACCAATCGCGTACAACGTTCAGCAAGCCGAAAGGAAGACAAGACCCGTGAAGCTCGTTACCTTCAAGACGCGCGACGGCGCGCCCCGCACCGGCCTCGTTCGCAACGACGGCGAGGTGATCGACTTCGCCGCGCTCGCCACGCCGCCTTTCGACGTCACCGACATGGTCTCGCTCGTCGCTGCCGGCGAGCGCGCGCTTGCCTGGATACGCGGCGCCGCGAGCGCGGCGCGTGGGACGCTGCAGCTGTCGGAGGTGACGCTGCTCGCGCCGATCCCGCGGCCGCGCAAGAACGTCTTCTGCGTCGGCTGGAACTATCTCGAGCACTTCAGGGAAGGCGAAAAGATCCGGCCTCACGTCGCCGAGATGCCCACGCACCCGACGTTCTTCTCCAAGACGCCGACGACGGTCATCGGGCCGTACGACGCCGTACCGTACGATCCGAAGATCACCGACAAGCTCGACTGGGAGGCGGAGCTGGGAGTAATTATCGGCCCCGGCGGCGTGAACATTAGCGAGGCCGACGCCATGAAGCACGTCTTCGGCTACACCGTCATCAACGACGTCTCCGGCCGCGACATCCAGCGCCGGCACGGCCAGCAGTGGTTCAAGGGCAAGAGCCTCGACGGCACCTGTCCGATGGGCCCGTGGATCGTCACCGCGGACGAAGTGCCGAATCCCGACAGCCTCGCCATCGGCTGCAAGGTCAACGGCGCGGTCAAGCAGGAATCGAACACGAGCTACATGTACTTCAAGATCCCGCGCATCATCGCCGAGCTCTCGCACGGCATGACGCTGGAGCCGGGCGACGTGATCTCGACCGGCACGCCGGCGGGCGTGGGCCACGCGCGCACCCCGCCGGAGTTCATGAAAGCCGGCGACGTGCTCGAGACCGAAGTCGCAGGGATCGGCGTGCTTCGTAACCGCATCGCGCGGTTGTGAAAATCCGGGTCAGAGTCAGATTAACGTCGGTAATGTGACTCTGACCCGGATTTCGGGAGGTCAGGCTTTGTCGGACTTGAGGATCTCCATCCCCGCCTGAAGGGCCTTTTCGATCCGCGCTTTTTCCTTGGCGATCCTGGCGTCGTCCCAGTCCCAGAAGCCTTTCTTGGTCTTCATGCCGAGCTGCTTCTTGTCCATCAGCTCTTTCACGATGGGCGGCGGGGCGTCGTTCTTGTAGAGGTGCGGGTAGAGCGCGGTGCCGACGAGGTAGTTGGTGTCCCAGCCCGACATCTCTTTCTGCATGACCGGGCCGCAGGCGATGAAGCGAAAGCCGAAGCCGTAGCGCACCGCGACGTCCACGCCTTCGGCATCGACGATACCGTCCTGGATGAGCCACAGCGCTTCGCGCATCATCGCGTGCTGGATGCGGTTGCCGACGAAGCCCGGCACGTCTTTCTTCACCCAGATCGGCGCCTTGCCGAGCTTTTTCATGAGCTCGACCGTCTGCTGGGCGATGTTCGGATCGGTCGCGTCGGAGCTCACGATCTCGACCAGCGGCACCAGGTGCGCCGGCATGAAGAAGTGCAGCCCCAGCATGCGCTTGCGGTTCTTCAGGTTCTTGCCGACTTCGCCGATCGGGAAGTTGGAGGTGTTGGTCGCGAGCACCACGTCGTCGCCGGCGAGCGCTTCGACGTCGGCGAAGATCTTCTGCTTGAGCGCGAGATCCTCGGTGGCCGCTTCGACGACGAAGCTCACGCCGCTCCAGTCGATGTCCGAGAGCTTCTCGCAGGTCTTCACGTTGTTTGCGGCCGCTGCGGCTGCGCCGAGCTTTTGCAGACCCGCGGTCGTGCGCGCAGGCAACGCGTCGCGCGTCTTCTGCGAAGGACTCATCACCTGCACGCTCCAACCCGCGGCAGCGAAGATCGTACCGATGTCGCCGCCCATGATGCCGCCGCCGATGATGACTACGTTGGAACGTTCCTGTGCCATATCCCGATGCTCCGCGTTATGATCGACCGCATTATAGAGGGGCGCGCGCGCCCCGCCGGGGGGAATCCGTGACGTCCAAGCTGCTGTGCGCGCTCGCCGTGGTCCTCGCCGTGTCGTCCGCTCCGACCGTACACGCGCAGTGCGCGAAAGGCGCCGAGCACACGCAGGCCGACGCGGTGAAGAGCCGCTATCCCGATCCGGCGCATCGCTTCGACACGCCCGCGTTCGTCGCGGGCAAGACCGGCTTCACGTCGTACGCCGAGATGAACGCGTACCTCCAGCGCCTCGCCCGCGGCTCGCGCAACCTCTTCGTGCGCACCGCGGGCCAGTCGCAGGAAGGCCGCACGATTCCGGCGCTCGTGCTCACCAGCGCGGGGCGTTTCACCGGATCCGACCTGAGGACGCTGCAGCGGCCGGTCGTCTTCCTCGTCGGACAGCTCCACGGCAACGAGCCGGCGGGTGGAGAGGCGATGCTGGCGCTGGCGAAAGAGCTCGCGGCGGGTGAGCTCCGGCCGCTGCTCGACCGCATCAGCGTGGTCATCATGCCGCGCGGCAATCCCGACGGCGCCGAGTATTTCTGGCGCGGCACGGCGAGCTGCGTCGACGTCAACCGCGATCACCTCAAGGTCGACCTGCCCGAGACGTATGCGATCCGCCGCATGACGTACGAGTACACGCCCGACGTCTTCGTCGACGCGCACGAGTTCAGCGTCGCCACGCGCTGGGTGGAGAAGTTCGACGCGGTGCAGTCGTACGATTTCACGTTCGCCTACGCGACGCACCCCAACGTCGAGAAAGGCCTGAACGATCTCGCCGAGCGCGTCTTCAGCCGCGGCATCGCGCGCGACGTCGAGAAAGCGGGCTACAGCCACTTCTGGTACTTCACGACCGGGTACGACCTCAAGGACAAGCGCGTGAACGGCGGCGGCACCGCGCCCGATATCGGCCGCAATTACGCGGGATTGCAGGGGGCCCTGTCGTTCCTCGTCGAGACGCGCGGCGTGGGCATCGGCCGCGACAGCTACGCGCGCCGGGTGCACACCCATTACGTCGTGCTGAAGAGCCTGTTGCAGAGCGCGGCGGACAACGCCGAAGAACTCCGCCGTGTGGTGCGCGACGCGCGCGCCGAGACGATCCGCAAAGGCAAGTCGCCTTCGGCGGAAGACCGCGTCGCCGTGACGCTGAAAGCGCCGAGCCGTCGCGAGACGCTGACGATGCTCGACCCCAGGAGCGGCGAGCCCAAGGCGGTCGAGGTCGATTGGCTGGACCCGCGCGAAGCGCAGGCCGCGCTCACGCGCACGCGGCCTTATGCCTACCTGCTGCTGCCTTCGCACGCCGAGGTCGCGCGCAGGCTGACGATGTCGGGCGTGGAAGGGCGCAGGCTCGACAAGCCGACCGAGCTCGAAGTGGAAAGCTACGAAGTGACCGAGCGGCGCGCCGGCAGCGTGTTCATCGAAGGCCACATCCGCAGCGCGGTGACGACCGAGGTGAAGCTGAAGAAGCGGCTGTTCCCCGCGGGGACGTTCGTCTACGCGATGGCGCAGCCGGCGGCGAACCTTTTGATCGCCGCGCTGGAGCCGGAATCGCCGTCGAGCTTCGTCGCGCTGGGGATGATACCCACCGACCGGCGCGGGCTCGCCAACCCTCAGGAAGCCGCGCCGTCGGAGGTGCCGGTGTTCAGGTTGCTGCGGCCTCTACGTGGGTTGAGTACCGAGCCGCCGCTGGACTGAGCGCTGTCATCGCGCGGAGCCGCAAGGCGACGACGCGATCTCGTGGCGCACGCTGACGGACGCTCCGGGATTGCTTCGTCGCTGACGCTCCTCGCAATGACGGTTCTTCAGCTCTTGCTCGCGCTGAATTTTCCGCCGCCGGCGACCGAGCCCTCGATCTTGTCGCCGTGCACCCGCCCGCTGTATTCCCTGCCGTCGAGCGAGAACGTGATCGCGTCGCCGCGCAGCCTGGGGTTGAGGAGGTTGGCGACCTTGCCGTCGACTTTCGCGCCGCCGCCGACTTTCTGGTACTGCTGGGTCAGGGTGATCTCGCCTTTCGCGGCGCCGTCGAGCTTCCATGTTCCCGCGACTTTCGCCGGGACGATCCACAGGTAGGCGGTGCGGCCTTCCGACGAATCGACCTGATCGGGTTCCCAGTCGTCCATCGTGAACGCGTGCGACACGACGCGCGTGCCGGGCTTCATGTTGAGGAGGGTCGGGCGCAGCTTCACGTTCAGCGACGGCAGGAGGTACATCGTGATGACCGTCGCCTTGCTGAAGTCGGTCGCGAAGATGTCGGCCTTCATGAAGTGCGCCTTGCCGCTCACGCCTTCCTTGTCGGCGTTGCGCTTGGCGAGCTCGACCATGTCGGGGTTGTACTCGATGCCGAGCGCGTTGGCGCCGAACTTCTTCGCCGCGGTGATGACCGTGCGGCCGTCGCCCGAGCCCAGGTCGATGACGTAATCGGTCGACTTCACCTGCGCCATCGTCAGCATGCGGTCGACGAGGCTCTGCGGCGTCGGCACCCAGATGACGTCCTTGCCTTCCTGGCCGACCTGGGGCGTGAACTCCTGCTTGGCGGCTTCCCCCTTGGCGGCGGGCTTCGCGGTCTGCGCGAGCGCGACGTTCGTCGCTACGCCTAAGGACAGCAACGTGATTGCGACGACCGAGGCCGCGCGCGAGAGCGTTTGCATACCCCTTCTCCTGTACGTTTTTAGGTGCGCCGCGAGCGCGGCGTGCGAGGCGATTATGCCTCAACGCCGCGCGCGGCGACCCGGTGTACAGGTCAGTCCGGCTTCGCCCCCGACTGCTTCACCACCGGCGCCCAGCGAGCGATCTCGCTGCGGATGAACCTGCCGAACTCGTCCGGCGAGTTGCCGACGGGCTCGGCGGCTTCGCTGGAGAGCTGTTGCTTCGCCTCGGGGCTGTGCAGCGCCTTGACGACCGCGGCGTTGAGCCGGGTGACGTAGGCCTTGGGCACCGCGGCGGGCGCGAGGATGCCGTACCACTGCGTCGCCTCGTAGCCTTTGACCGTCTCGCCGATGGTCGGCAGATCGGGGAACATCGGCAGGCGCTTCGCTGTGGCGACCGCGATCGGGCGCAGCCGTCCGGCCTTCACCTGTCCCAGCTGCGGCGGCACGCCGGTGATCATCATCGAGATGTTGCCGGCGATGAGGTCGGTGACCGCGGGGGCGGTGCCCTTGTACGGGATGTGCACGATGTCGGTCTTGCTCATCAGCTTGAAGTACTCGGTCGCGAGGTGCGCGGCCGAGCCGTTGCCGCCCGAGCCGTAGTTGAGCGCGCCCGGCTTCGCCTGCGCCAGCGCGATGACTTCCTTGACGGTCTTCGCCGGCACCTTGGGGTTCACGGTCATCATGTTCGGGATCATCGCGACCAGCGTGATCGGCTGGAAATCCTTCAGCGGGTCGTACGGGAGCCTGGAATACAGCGCCGGGTTCACCGCGAGGGTGCCGATGTGCCCCATCACCAGCGTGTAGCCGTCCGGCGCCGAGCGCGCGGCGATCTCCATGCCGATCGTCCCGCCCGCACCCGGACGGTTGTCGATGATGCACTGCTGCCCGAACACGTCGGTGATCTGCTTCGCCACCAGCCGCGCGAGGATGTCGGTGCTGCCGCCCGGCGTGAAGGGCACGACGAGACGGATCGGCTTGCTGGGATAGTTGTCCTGCGTTGCCGCGTGCGCGGCGCCGGCCGCCGCGAGCGCGACGGCGAGAGAGACTGCTTTGACCTTCATACCTCGACCTCTACTTCATGATGCGGCCGTCCTTCGTGACACCGTCGGCGACCATGGATTGAATGGCCTCCTCCGTCAGACCCGCTTCGCGCAGGATCTCGACGCTGTGCTGCCCGATCTTCGGTGCCGGGCTGAAATCGCTGCGCGCGCCGCGCGACAGCTTGTTGGGCAGGGCCATGTTGACGATGGTCCCTTCGGTGGGATGCTCCACCTTCTGATAGAAGCCGACCTCCGCGAGGTGCGGATCCTCGAGCAGCGTATCGAGCGTGTGATACGGCATCGCCGGCACGTCGCACTCGTCGAAGATCGCGAGCCATTCGGCCGTCGTCTTCGTCCTGAGCGCTTCGCCGCGGATGCGGAAATACTCGCCGACGTTCGAAAAGCGCGACGCGATGCTGTCGAAGCGCGGATCGGTCTTGAGCTCCGGGCGCCCGATCGCGTCGAAGAACGCGAACGCCTGCGCGTTGGTGTTGGCGGAGATGCAGATGAACCCGTCGCTGGTCTGCATCGGCTTCGCCTGCGGATCGAGCAGGCGCGGATCGCCGGTGTTGCCGGCCGGCGGATCGAAGGTCTTCATGTACATGTGCTCGGACATGACGAACGCCGCCATGTTCTCGAACATCGGGATCTCGATCGACTGGCCTTCGCCGGTGCGCTCGCGGTGGAACAGCGCCATCAGCATCATCTGCACCGCGATGAGACCCACGGTCTTGTCGGCCATCACCATCGGCAGGTAACGCGGCTCGCCCGCCGCGCGGTGATACAGCGCCGCCACGCCCGCGGAACCCTGGATGATCGAATCGTACGCGGGCTTTTTGCGATAGCGCCCGCCCTGCCCGAAGCCGAACATGCCGCAGTAGATGATCTTCGGGTTCACCGCTTTCACGTCGTCGTACGAGAGCTTCATGCGCGCCATCGAATCGGGGCGCACGTTCCAGACCAGCACGTCGGCGAGTCTGACGAGCTTCATCAGCGCGTCGTAACCCGCGGGCTTCTTCAGATCGAGCACCACCGAGCGCTTGTTGCGGTTGAGGTGCAGGAACTTCGGGCCCATGCCGGGCGTCTTGCCGAGGCCGCCGATGGTGCGGCCGAGATCGCCCGACGGGCTCTCGACCTTGATCACGTCGGCGCCGTGATCGGCGAGGATTTGCGTGGCGAGCGGACCGACGACCACCGAGGTGAGATCGACGATGCGCACGCCTGCTAAAGGACCACCAGCCATCTAAAACCTCAAAGTCAAAATGGATCCCGGCTGCTCCGGGATGACGCGCCGCTGCGCGTCACGCGAACTCCGCTTCCGCGGTCAGCGCGACCGCGTCGGCGTCGTCGACCACCCACAGCTTCGCGGTCTTACCGTCCGCGCTCGGCTCGCCGCACACGGTGAACTGGCGATTGACGAACAGCGGACGCACGTTGCGCGAGGCGATGTGCTTGAGCGGGCTCTTCGCGTTCGCGCGTATGAGCTCGTAGACGAGGAGCGTGGTGAGGCCGCCGTTCATCACCAGATCGGGATAGCCCTCGGTCTTGGTGACGTACGGGTGGTCGTAGTGAATGCGGTGGCCGTTGAACGTCAGCGCCGAGTAGCGGAACAGCAGCACCGGATCGGGCGTGACCTTCTGCTGCCACACCGCCTTGCCTTCGGCGCGCTGCGGCGCGGGCCTGGGCGCGTTGGGATCGGGCTCTTCGCGATAGACGATGTCCTGCTCTTCGGTGATCGCGAGGCCGCGCGAGGTGATCATGTCGGTCTTCACCGTCACGAACACCATCCGGCCGCTGCGCCCGGTCTTGGGCGTGACGCTCGCGATCGTCGACTCGCGTTTCACTTCGTCGCCGATGAGCAGCGGCGCGTGCATCGTCGTGCGCTTGCCGGCGAACATGCGGCGCGGCAGCGGCACCGGCGGCAGGAAATCGCCGCGCTCGGGATGCCCGTCGGCGCCGATCTGCGACTGGCGCACGACGCGCGGGAACAGGATCGACTGCCAGCCGTTCGGCAGCGGGTCGCCGGCCTTCGGCATCGGGTAATCGAGGTCGAGCGTCGCGGCGAGGCGGTGCACCGTCGGAATCGTCACGTAGTCGACGTCGGTCTCTTTCTGGCCGACCCAGGTCTTGAGCTTTTCCAAATCAGCGGTCATGGCGGTATGGGGAGCGGTGGGGTTTCGAACGTGCGCGCCGCGGGTAGAGCAGCGTGCGGCGCGCAGGGAGAGGGCGAATTCTAGCAAAAGCGCGCTTTGCGTCGTCCTGGCGAACGCCAGGACCCATTTTGACGTTGAGGCTGATGAGGTCCCGGATAGCTCCCGCTATCGCGGTTCCGGGACGACGATCAGTCGGCCTTGGCGCCCGACTCGCGCACCGCCTTGCCCCACTTGGCGATCTCGGATTTGATGAACGCGCCGAACTCCGCGCGCGTGCCGGGCACCGGCGTGAAGGCGAGCGCGTTCAGGCGCTCGGTGACGTCGGGCTGCTTCACCACGCGCACGATCTCGGCGTTGAGCTTGTCGAGGATTCCCGGCGGCGTTTTGGCGGGCGCGACGATCCCGATCCAGCCGACGGCCTCGAAGCCGGGATAGCCCGCTTCGGCGATCGTCGGCACCTCGGGCATGAGCGGCGAGCGCTTGAGCGTCGCGATGCCGAGGCCGCGCAGGCGGTTCGACTTCACCAGCGGCAGCGTCGCCGGAATCGCGTCGAACATGATGCCGACCTGCCCGGTCATCACGTCGCCGTGCGCGGCGGGGCTGCCTTTGTAGGGAATGTGGTTCAACTGGATGCCCGCGGCCGAGCGGAACATCTCCATCGTGAGATGGCTGGTCGAGCCGCTGCCGAGCGACGCGAAGGCGACCGCGCCCGGTTTCGCTTTCGCGGCGGCGACGAGCTCCCGGGTGGTCTTCCAGGGAGTGTTCGGCCCGGTGACCAGCGTCTGCGGCGTCAGCGCGATGTTGGTGATCGGCGCGAAGTCGCGCAGCGCGTCGTACGGAAGTTTGGAATACAGCGTCGGATTGATGCCGAAAGCGCTGGAGACGCCCATCGTCAGGGTGTAGCCGTCGGGCGGGGCTTTGGCGCCGATCTCGGTGCCGACGATCGCGCCCGCGCCGGGGCGATTGTCGACGACGACCTGCTGGCCCCAGCTCTCGGTGAGCTTCTGCGCCACCACGCGCGCGAGGATGTCGGTCGAGGTGCCGGGCTGGAACTGCGCGATGATGCGGATGGGACGGGAGGGATAGCTTTGCGCTGCAGCCGCCGAGGTGACGAGCGCTGCGGTCAGTGCGACGAGTCGTGCTGCGTGACGTGCCATCGGTCGCCTCCTTTAAAGGCGTGTTTTACCGCAGAGGACGCAGAGGCGCGCGGAGGAAAAGCAATGAGGCAGTCGGGTAGTCCGTCATTCCCGCGAAGGCGGGAATCCATTTTGATTTTCCAGAGGCGTTTGCAAAATGGATTTCCGATCACATCCGCTGCCGCGGATCGGGAATGACGACGCTTACGCCTTTCCTCTGCGCGCCTCCGTGCGCCTCCGTGCGCGTCTGCGCGCCTCTGCGTCTAAAAGCGCCCTCGGTCCTTTGTCGCTATTCCACCTTCGCGCCCGACTCTTTCACCGCCTTCGCCCACTTCTGCATCTCGCCCCTGATGAAGGTGCCGAACTCGGCGGGCGTGTTGCCGACGACGTCGACGCCTTCGCGCGCGAGGCGGTCGCGTAACGTGGCGCCGCGCAGCACCTTCACCGTCTCGGCGTTGAGGCGCGACACGACCGTGGCGGGCGTATGCGCGGGCGCGAGGATGCCGAACCACGGCGCGACGTCGAATCCGGTCACGCCCGACTCGGCGATCGTCGGCACGTCGGGCAGCGTGCTGCTGCGCTTCGCGGTGGTGACGCCGACCGCGCGCAGCGTGCCCGACTTGATGTCTCCGATGACGGGCGGGATGCCCGTGAAGAACATCTGCACGCGGCCCGCGACGAGATCGATCTTCGCCGGAGAGCTGCCTTTGTAAGGCACGTGCAGCACCCTGATGCCGGCGCGGGTCCTGAACATCTCGCCGATGAGGTGGGGCGCGCTGCCGCTGCCGCCGGACGCATAGGTGAGCTTGCCGGGCTGCGATTTCGCGAGCGCGATGAGCTCGCGCGTGTTCGCGGCCGGCACTGACGGATGAATCACGAGCACGTACGGCGTGGTCGCGAGCAGCGTGATCGGCGCGAAGTCCTTGAGCGGGTCGTAGCCGAGCTTGCGGTCGAGGCCGGGGCTGATCGCGAGCGTGCCGGTGCCGCCCATCACCATCGTGTAGCCGTCCGCAGGCGATCTCGCCGCGGTCTCGGTGCCGATCGTCCCGCCGGCGCCGGTGCGGTTGTCGACGACCACCTGCTGCCCGAACGCGTCGCCGAGCTCCTTCGCCACGAGCCGCCCCGACATGTCGATCGTGCCGCCGACGGGGTAGGGCATGATGAAGCGGATGGGGCGTTGGGGATACGCGGCGTCCGCGGCATGTGTCGAAGGTGTCATTGCGAGGAGCGCCAGCGACGAAGCAATCGCGTGACGCACGCTAACGCGGTCGCCGGACGCTCCGGGATTGCTTCGGCGCACTGCGCCGCGCAATGACGGTGTCGGTCGATCAACGACTTTCGTAACCACTCAGCATCACCCCTTCGCAAATCGATTTGAACTCTTCGAACGTCAGGTAGTGCCGTCCGTAATTCGTCGCCACCGCCGCACGCGCCCGGAAGAGCACGGTCTGGAACTGCTCTTCGGTCGGGCTGAAATTCCAGTCGCGCATGAGGTTGCGCAGGAGCACCGGATCGTCGGTGTGCGCGCTGCTGCGCTCGCGGCCGAAGAGGATCTTGCCGCCGATCACCGTCTCCAGCTCGCGGCCGACGACGCGCGGCGCGATGCCGATCGTCGCTTCGGCGTTGTCGCTGCCTTCGAGGTGGCCCGCGCCTTCTTCCTTGTTCCAATTCGAGCCGACGATCGGTTTCCACGGCGGAAGCTGGATGCCGTACGCGTCGCGCACGTAGCAGCAGAGGTCGTACAGCTTGTCGAGCTTCATCCCGGTGTCGACGCCGTACATCTCGAACAGCGCCGCCGCTTCCTCGAGCGCGACGCAGCCGCCGCGGTCGCCGATGCCGATCACCGATGCGTCGATCCAGTTCGCGCCCGCTTCGGCCGCCGCGATCGCGTTCGCCGTGGCGATGCCCATGTCGTTGTGGTGCTGCACGTAGACGTCGCACTTCGGCCCTACCGCTTCGCGGATGCGCTTGATGTAGACCCGCGTCGCCAGCGGCGTCGAGTTGCCGCGGCTGTCGACGGTGTAGACGCCGTCGGCGCCCGCGTCGGCCATCGCCTTGTAGAACAGGCATGCGGTCGCGGTGTTCGCTCGCATGCTGTCTTCCATCCACGGCACGACGCGCACGTTCTGGCGCTTCATGTACCGGATGCTCTCGGCGATCGCATCGACGATGCGCTCCTTGGAGAGCTCGCCGGTGAAATCGCCGATCGTGTCTTCGTACGACCACTTGAAGATGGGGCTGATCACTTCGGTGCCGAGGTCGATGTGGCGGTCGATCACGCCTTTCCAGTCGCCCTTCAGCGGCGGGCGCACCCCGGGGCCTTTCGCGACCAGCCGGCTCTTGATCCCGATGCGGCGGCACGCGCGGATGAGATCGCGCTCTTCGGCGAAGGTGACGTGGCTCGGCATGGTGATCTCGCCGACGCCGACCGCGTCGAGGCGCTCGAGCATGCCGAGCCGCGTGTTCCAGTTGAGCTGGTGGCCGACGCAGTCGTCGCCTTCGCTCAAGGTGCAGTCGATGAAGTGAATCCGCGCAGGCATGCCCGCCCTCGCGGCTTTCGCTTCGTCGTCCCAATAGGCCGGATTGACCAGCCACTTGCCCGGTTTATGCCAGGGTCGTTGATTGTCCATAGCTGTATGCCCTCCCCCTCAGGGGAGGGTCAGGGTGGGGGTGGGTTCTACGTGCGTACGATCTCCATGATCTCGCGCACGTCCGCGAGCTCGTCCAGCTTTTCGACCAGCTCGACCACGCGATCCGCCGCTTTGGGCTCGATCACCCGGCGCACGCACGAGTAGTACTTCTTCAACCGCTGCTCGCGCGTGAGCGGCGCGCCGATCCAGCCCGAAAGGCGATCGACGCGCTTGCTGTGACGCGCGCCGTCCTTGAGCGTGACGCTCACGATGACGTGCATGCGGTCGAAATCGTTGGGGATCGCGTCGTCCACTTTCAGCGCGACGCGCGGCAGCAGCGCCTGCACGTCGGCCGCGAAGCGGCGCTCGTTGGTGAACGAGTCGACCGTGACCTCGCCGTCGAGCAGCGCGACCGCGGTCGTGTACTGCACGCTGAACTTGCCGTCGAGGCCGGTCTCGGGGGCGGGCCGGTTGACGTAGTCGAAGCGCGGGAAGATCACCTCGACGCTGTCGATCGCTCGCGGGTCGATGCCGTCTTCCTCGCGCAGCGCGAGCGCGGCGTCGATTCCACGGTGCGTGAAGTAGTTGCTCGGGTGCTTCTTGAAGCCGACGCCGGGATCGACCATGCGCAGCGGGCTCGCGAAGCCCTCGACCAGAAGCGGCGGCTCGGCGCGGCCGCCGAGGAAGGTGTCGAAGAACCCTTTGGGCCCGAACACGTCGGCGCTGGCGGTCCAGCCCATCTTCGCGAGGACGGCGCACTCGACGCCCATGCGCGCCGCGTGGCCCGAGTGCGACGACTTGGTCATCGTGCCGGTGTTGATCGAGATCGAGCCGGCTCGCGAGCCGGCGAGGCCGAGCGCCATCAGCGTCCGGCGCTTGTCGAGATCGAGCGCGCGCGCGACACCCGCGGTCGCCCCGAAGGTGCCGGTCATTCCGGGCTTGTGGAATCCAGAGCCGGTCTCCATGCCCGTCGCCGCGAGCCGTAGCCGTCCCTGCATCTCGAAGGCGACGGCGATCGCCTCGATCACCTTGCGCCCGGACAGCCCTTCGTTCTCGGCCACCGCGAGGATCGCCGGCAGCGTCGGCGACGTCGGATGGTTGAGCGGATACCAAGTGTTGTCGTAATCGAGCGCATGCGCCATCGTGCCGTTCGCGTACGCCGCTTCCTGCATGGACGTCTTGAAACCGCCCGCGATCACGCTCGCCTGCGGCGCGCCGCCCATCGCCTTCACGTACTCGATCGAGATGCGTCCCACGCCCAGCGGCTCGGTCGAGCCCGCGAGCGTGACCGCGAGCCCGTCGAGCGTGACGGCCTTCGCCATGTCGATCGCTTCCTTGGGCAGCGTCTCGTAACGCACGCCCAGGATGGCGTCGACAAGTTGTTCAGTGAGGGTTGTCATGAGTTGCTTAAAAAAATTACCGCAGAGGACGCAGAGGACGCAGAGTAAAACCACGGGTGGTCGGTCCGTCATTCCCGCGCAGGCGGGAATCCATTTTCATCGTTGACGTCAAAATGGATTCCCGATCACTCCCGCTATCGCGGGTCGGGAATGACGTTCTTGCTTTTCCTCCGCGTCCTCTGCGTCCTCTGCGGTTAAATACGCCCTTCTCTAGCCCTTCTAGCCTTTCATGGCCGCCAGCGTCTTCGCCTCGCGCTTCTTGATGGCCTCGTGACGAGCGAGCAGCTTCTGCGCACGCACGATGATCGGGATGTCGATCATCTTGCCGTCGAGCGCGAACGAGCCGCGGCCGCTCGCCGCGGCTTCCTTGTCCAGGTCGATGATCTTCTTCGCGTAGGCGACTTCCTCGGCGTTCGGCGAGTATTCGTCGTTGACGATCGTCACCTGGCCCGGGTGGATGCAGCCGGCGCCGTCGAAGCCGAAGCGTCGCGACTTGCGCACCATCTGACGGAACTTGTCCCAGTCGCCGAAGCCGGCGATCGTCGCGATGAAGCCGAGCGGCATCACGCCGGCGGCGCGCGCGCTGATGACCATGCGCTGCTTGGAATGCAGCAGCACGTCGTCGTCGGGCTGCATCTCGCATTCGAGCGCGAAGTCCTCGCCGCCGATGTTCATGGCGACCACGCGGTTCGACGCGCGCGGGATCTCGTCCATGCGCCCGAACGCGTCGGGCGTCTCGATCATCGTGATGAACCTGGTGTGGCCGACGGTCATGCCGCGCTTCTCTTCGAGCTCCGAGACGAGCTCGTCGAGCAGCTTCACGTGCGACGCGCTGTCGACCTTGGTCACCGCGATGCCGTTGACGTCGGGGCAGATCGAATGCTCGAGGTCGCGCACCGTCATCGAAAGCGGGCGGTTGATGCGCACGATGACGTCGGCGCCGCCGCGCTTGACGCGCGCCGCCGCTTTCTCGACGAGCGTGCGCGCGCGCTCCTTCTCGCCCGCGGGCACGCTGTCCTCGAGGTCGAGCTGGATCGCGTCGGCGCCGCGCGTGTGGGCCTTGTCGACGTATTTCTCGACGTTGACCGGCACGTACATGAGCGAGCGCCAGACGGGAAGATCGGGTTTCATCCTGGGTACTCCTGAAAACATCCCCTACCCTCAGGGGGAGGGTTGGGGTGGGGGTGGTTCCTACTCCAGCTGCAGCCCGGCGTCCTTGACCACCTGCCTCCAGCGATTCACTTCTGCAAAGACGTATTTCTGGAATTCCTGCGGCGTCATCGGCATCGGCTCGCCGCCTTCGGTCGCGTATTGCTGCTTCAGCTGCGGCGTCTGCATCGCCTTGCGCAGCGCGTCGGAGAGCTTGTTCACGATCTCGGGCGAGGTCTTGCCGGGCGCGGCGAGGCCCCACCACAGCTCGGCGACGTACGGCACGCCGCTTTCGACGACCGTCGGTACGGCCGGCGCGAACGCCGAGCGCTTGTCCGCCGCGACGGCAAGCGCCTTCAGCCTGCCCGCTTTCACCTGCACCAGCGCCGAAGGCAGGCTCGTGATGACGAGCTGCGTGTTACCGCCGAGGAGATCGGTGATCGCGAGACCGATGCTCTTGTAGGGCACGTGCACGATCCTGATGCCCGCCGCCCTGGCGAAGAGCTCGGTCGCGAGGTGGTTGCTGCCGCCGGTGCCCGAGGAGCCGTAGTTGAGCTCGCCGGGACGCTTCTTCGCGAGCGCGACGAGCTCCTTCACGTTCTTCACCGGCAGCGACGGATGCACCACGACGATCATCGGGCTCTTGGTCATCATCCCGATGTACGCGAAGTCCTTGAACACGTCGTACGGCATCTTCGCGCGGATCGCCGCGTTGGTCGCGAACGACGCCTGCACGTTGAGGATCGAGTAGCCGTCGGGCTCGGAGCGCGCCACGTTCTCCGCGCCGATCATCCCGCCCGCGCCCGGACGGTTGTCGATGACGATCTGCTGTCCGAGGATCGGCGACATTGCCGCCGCGGTCGCACGCGACAGCGTGTCGTTGCTCGCGCCGGGGGTGTAGGGAACGACCAGCCGGATCGGTTTCGAGGGATAAGGCGCTTGCGCGAAGACACCTGCGCTTGCGAGTACGAGTGCGGCTGCGAGCGCCTTATCGTGGACCATTAGCCAACTGCTTTTCGACCATTCGCGCTTCCTGCTTCAACAGCGTCGCGAGCTCGCTCACGCGCTTCTCGTTCATGCGGCTCGAGATCGCCGACACCGACAGCGCGGCGAACGCGACGCCGCTCTGGTTGTGCAGCGCCTGGCCGACCGATTTGACCCCGGCGAGCGAGGGCATCTCGCGCACCGCGAAGCCGAGCCTCTGCGCGCGCTTCACCTGCGCGAGCAGGCTCGTCGGCGACAGGCCGTACTCGGCCAGCCGCGGGCTGATGCTCGACAGCACGTGCCTGATCTCTTCCTCGGACAGCGCCGACAGGATCGCGAGGCTGCCGGTGCCGACGCCCAGAGGTCGGCGCATGCCGATCTCGAGCGTGAAGGTCTTGATCGGGAAAGTGCCTTCCTGGCGGTCGACGCACACCGAGTCGAGCCCGCTGCGCTGGGTGAGGAACACCGTATCGCCGGTCGCTTCCGCGATGCGCGTCATCGCCGGATGGCAGATCTCGCGCAGGTTGAAGCGCGGCGCCGCGGTGAGCCCGAGCTCGAACACCATGGGCCCGAGGAAGTAGCGGTGCGTCTCAGGGTCCTGCTGCACCATGTCCTCGAGCGTGAGGCACTTGAGCATCCGGTGCACCGTAGGTCGCTGCAATCCGGTGCGGCTCGCGAGGTCGAGCAGGCGCGAGCCGGTGCGGTTGTGCGCGGCGATCTCGCGGATGAGCGTCAACGCGCGTTCTATACTCTGGGTGCCCGAAAGGCGGCCGTTTTCGTCGCTGCTGGTTTTCTTCGCCATCGTCCTTGGTATGAAGTCCGGATAGTGAGACCTGCGTGCGGGATTATGCCACTCTCCCGCGCGATGGCGTGACGGGTGTTCAGCGTGCTACCCTCCGCGGCGCTTTTTTCAACCCCTCTACACGAGCACCAGTCCATACTATGACCGATCTTTCCTCGACCGCCGGCGCGACGCTGGCTTCGCCGGGCGCGCGCTTCCGTGAGGCGCTCGCCCAGGAAAAACCCCTGCAGATCGCGGGGACGATCAACGCGTACGCCGCGCGGCTGGCCGAGCGCACCGGCTTCAAGGCGATCTACCTCTCCGGCGGCGGGGTCGCCGCGGGCTCGCTGGGCATCCCCGACCTCGGCATCAGCTCGCTCGACGACGTCCTGGTGGACATCCGCCGCATCACCGACACCTGCAGCCTGCCGCTGCTGGTCGACGTCGACACCGGCTGGGGCGGCGCTTTCAACATCGCGCGCACGGTCAAGTCGCTGATCAAGTTCGGCGCGGCCGCGATGCACATCGAGGATCAGGTGCAGCAGAAGCGCTGCGGCCACCGACCCAACAAGGAGATCGTCAGCAAGGACGAGATGGTCGACCGCATCAAGGCCGCGGCCGACGCCAAGACCGATTCCAGCTTCGTCATCATGGCGCGCACCGACGCGCTGGCGGTGGAAGGCCTGGACGCCGCCGTCGAGCGCGCGATCGCGTGCGTCGAAGCGGGCGCCGACATGATCTTCCCCGAGGCGATCACCGATCTGCCGATGTACAAGAAGTTCGCCGACGCGGTGAAGGTGCCCATCCTCGCCAACATCACCGAGTTCGGCAAGACGCCGCTCTTCTCGACGCAGGAGCTGGCGAGCGCGAACGTCGCGATGGCGCTCTATCCGCTCTCGGCGTGGCGCGCGGGCAACGCGGCGATGCTCAAGGTGTACGAGGCGCTGCGCAAGGACGGTCATCAGAAGAACGTCGTCGACCTCATGCAGAGCCGCGACGACCTGTACGACTATCTCGACTACCACAGCTACGAGCAGAAGCTCGACGCGCTGTTCAAGAGCAAAAAATAAGAGCGTGAACGAGTGAACGGGTAAAGCCCGCCCCCCACCCCGTCCCGATTTTCGTAGGGTGCGCGCGAGCGCACCGCGCCTTTAGCGGTGCGTTACCACGCACCCTACGATTCGTTCACCCTTCAGTATCACCGCATGACCGGCTTCCTCGTTTCGAAGCGCTTCATCGAGAACTTCGGCGACCGCTTCGCCGCGGCCGCCCAATCCGCCGGCATCGAGCCGCGTCTCATCCACATCCCGCCGGGCGCCGACTCGCGGCTGACGCAGCCCGAGCTCGAAGCGATCGGGGTCGCGTATCTCTCGCGCGACTTGCGTTTCTCCGATCACTTCCCCGCGTTCGGCGATTCGGTGAGCGCCGCGCCCAACCTGAAATGGGTGCACTTCGCGAGCACCGGCATCAGTCAATATGCGTGGCTGCAGGGTTTGATCGACCGCGGCGTCAAAGTGACGACCTCGGTCGGCGCGAACGGCGAGCCGGTCGGCGAGATCGCGATCTGCGCCATGCTCATGCTCGCGCGGCGCTTTCCGCGCTGGCTCGATTCGCAGCGGCGGCACGCGTGGGAGCCGATGCGCGGCGCCGAGGTGCCGCGCGATCTCAAAGGCCAGACGATCGTCATCGTCGGCGTCGGCACCATCGGCGCGACGCTCGCGCGGTTTTGCCGCGCGATCGGGATGCACGTGATCGGGGTGCGCAGGTCGCCTAAGCGCGACGACGACCCGGTCGACGAGATGCACCCGCTCTCCGAATTCCCGAAGCTCCTGCCGCGCGCTCACTGGGTCGTGCTCGCGTGCCCGCATACCAGCGAAACGCAGCATCTTCTCAACGCGCGAACGCTGGCGATGCTGCCCGACGGCGCGTACGTCATGAACGTGGCGCGCGGCGAGATCGCCGATGAGCCCGCGCTGATCGGCGCGCTGCAAAGCGGGCGGCTGGGCGGCGCTTACCTCGACGTCTTCGATCGGGAGCCGCTGCCGCCGGACTCCCCGCTGTGGGGAATTCCCAACGTCATCGTCACCCCGCACAACGCGCAGGCTTCGGCGGGCAACGAGACGCGTGCTTTCGACATCTTCGCGGAGAACCTGGAAAGGCTCGAGCGGGGTGACGAGCTACGCGGCGAGCGGCACGCCTGACGAACCGTAAGTCCTTAAAGTAACGGGATTTCCCGATTCCGCCCCGCACCGCCGCGCTATAATGTGAGGCCTTCGCCTTGCCGGCACGCCCGCATGCAGCTTTTCACCTTCGGCCTGAACCACCAGACCGCGCCGCTCGACGTGCGCGAGCGGGTGGTATTCAACGCCGAGACGGTCGAGTCGGCGCTGCGCGACCTCGTCGACCGCCAGCGGGCGAAGGAAGCCGCGATCATCTCCACGTGCAACCGCACCGAGGTGTATTGCAGCACCGACGACGCGCGCGCCGCGGTGAGCTGGCTCGCGGACTACCACCACATGAAGCCGCAGCAGCTCGACGCCTATCTCTACCGCTACCCGCAGGACCAGGCGGTGAAGCACGCGTTCCGCGTCGCGAGCGGGCTCGACTCGCTGGTGCTCGGCGAGCCGCAGATCCTCGGGCAGTTCAAGGACGCGGTGAGGAGCGCGGAGCACGCCGGCACGCTGGGGCTGGTGCTGAACAAGCTCTTCCAGCGCACGTTCTCGGTCGCGAAGACGGTGCGCTCGGAGACCGAGATCGGCGCATCGACCGTGTCGATGGCGTCGGCCGCGGTGAAGCTCGCCGAGCGCATCTATCCGAGCATCGCCGAAGCCAACGTGATGTTCGTCGGCGCCGGAGAGATGATCGAGCTGTGCGCCGCGCACTTCGCCGCGCAGCGTCCGCGCCGCCTCACCTACGCCAACCGCACCGAATCCCGCGCGCAAGGCTTGGCCGAGCGCTTCACCGGGCGCGTGATCTCGCTCGAGGACCTGCCCGGCGAGATCCCGATGCACGACATTATCGTGTGCTCCACCGCGGCGCCCCTGCCGCTCATCGGCAAGGGTCTGGTCGAGAGCGCGCTCAAGGCGCGCAAGCACCGCCCGATGCTGATGTTCGACCTCGCGGTGCCGCGCGACATCGAGGCCGAGGTCGCGTCGCTCGCCGACGTCTTTCTCTACACCGTCGACGACCTGGGCAAGATGGCCCGCGAAGGCCTGGACGTCCGCCAGCAGGCGGTCAAGCAGGCCGAAGTCATCATCGACAACCACGTGACCGAGTTCATGCACTGGCTCGCCGGCCGCAACGCGGTGCCGGTGATCCGGGCGCTGCGCGACAGCGCCGAGCGCGCGCGTCGCAACGAGCTCGAGCGCGCTCAGCGCAGGCTCGCCGCGGGCGAGGATCCGCAGCGCGTGCTCGACGAGCTTTCGCGCGGTCTCACCAACAAGCTGATGCACGCGCCGACGCAAGCGCTGAATCAGGCGACGAACGACGAGCGCGAGGCGCTGACGGCCACCCTGTCGCGCCTGTACCATCTGAACCCTGAATGAAGCCCAGCATCGCAAACAAACTGACGCAGCTCACGCATCGCCTCGACGAGCTCAACGCGCTCCTCGCGTCGAGCGACGTCGCAGCCGACATGGACAACTTTCGCAAGCTCTCGCGCGAGCACGCCGAGATCGGCCCGGTCGTCGACCTCTACCGCTCGTACACGAGCGCCGAGGACGACCTGAAGACCGCGCAGGAGATGGCGCAGGACCCCGCCAGCCGCGAGTTCGCCGAAAGCGAGATCAAGGACACGCGCGAGCGCCTCGTCGCGCTCGAGCTCGAGCTCCAGAAGCAGCTCCTGCCCAAGGACCCGAACGACGAGCGCAACATCTTTCTCGAGATCCGCGCCGGCACCGGCGGCGAGGAATCGGCGCTGTTCGCCGCGGACTTGTTCCGCATGTACACGCGTTTCGCCGAGCGCAACCGCTGGCAGGTCGAGGTGATATCGCAAAGTGCCTCGGACATGGGCGGTTTTCGCGAGATCATTGCGCGCATCGCCGGCGCGGGCGCGTACTCGCGGCTGAAGTTCGAGTCGGGCGCGCATCGGGTCCAGCGGGTTCCGGATACCGAAACACAGGGGCGCATCCACACTTCAGCGTGTACGGTCGCCGTGCTGCCGGAAGCGGGCGAAGTGCAGGACGTGGTATTGAATCCCGCAGAGATTAAGATCGATACTTTCCGCGCTTCGGGCGCGGGCGGGCAGCACGTCAACAAGACAGATTCGGCGGTGCGCATCACGCACCTGCCGACGGGGACGGTCGTCGAATGCCAGGACGACCGATCGCAACACAAGAACAAGGCGCGGGCGATGGCGGTGCTCGCAGCCCGCATCAAGGACAAGCAGGTCAGGGAGCAGCAGAATCAGCTCGCCGCGACCCGCAAGTCGCTGGTGGGCAGCGGCGACCGCTCGGAGCGTATCCGCACCTACAACTTTCCGCAGGGCCGCGTGACCGACCATCGTATCAACCTCACCCTATACCGAATCGCCGCGATCATGGACGGCGACCTCGACGAACTGACCGACGCGCTGCAGGCCGAGCACCAGGCCGAGCAGCTCGCACAGCTTTCCGAAGAAGCGGCGGCGGCATGAGTCCTTACACCTCAGGCGAGATGCTCAGAGAAGCGACCGACCGTATCGGCGCGCTCGATGCACGCGTGCTGCTCGCTCACGTCACCGGGCGCAGCGCGGCGGAGCTCGCGGCGCACCCCGAGATCCAGATGCGCGAGCAGCAGGAAACGACCTATCGCGAGCTCGTCGAGCGCCGTGCCGCCGGCGAGCCGGTGGCCTACCTCACCGGCAACCGCGAGTTCTACGGCCGCCAG
The DNA here is from genome assembly GCA_036262035.1 of Burkholderiales bacterium. Taxonomy (NCBI): domain Bacteria; kingdom Pseudomonadati; phylum Pseudomonadota; class Betaproteobacteria; order Burkholderiales; species Burkholderiales bacterium. The sequence goes on from DATAJS010000010.1 coordinate 245,204, forward strand.
TTCAAGGTGAGCCCGGCGGTGCTGATCCCGCGACCCGAGACCGAGCTCCTCGTCGACTGCGCGCTGGAGCGACTCCCGCGGGACGCGGCTGCGCGCGTGCTCGACGTGGGCACCGGCAGCGGCTGCGTGGCGATCTCGATTGCGAGCGAGCGCTCACGTGCAAAAGTGCTGGCTCTCGACAAATCGCAGGAAGCGCTCGCGATGGCGCGTCGCAACGCCTACGAGCTGCACGTCGGCAACGTCGGATTCCTCGGCAGCGAAGGCCTGAGCGGGCTGCGCGACGAGCACTTCGACATGATCGTCTCCAATCCGCCGTACGTCGCGTCCAACGACGCCCATCTCGGCGAAGGCGATCTGCGCTTCGAGCCGCGCGTGGCGCTCGACGGCGGGGTCGACGGCCTCGCCCTGATGCGCCGGCTGGTGACCGAGGCCCCCAAATACCTCGTTCCGGGCGGCTGGCTGCTCGTCGAGCACGGCCACGACCAGGGCCGCGCCGTGCGCGCGCTGTTCGAGGCGGCCGGCTACCGCGACATCTTCACCGAGCCGGATCTCGCGGACATCGAGCGCGTCACCGGCGGCCGCTACCAGTAGCGCGGGCCCCCCGGCCTGCGCTACAATATCCGACAAACTTACTCGGGTAATCGGACATGAGCATCCAGGACACCATCAAAGACCAGGTCACGAAGAACAAGGTCGTGCTGTACATGAAGGGCACCGCGGATTTCCCTCAGTGCGGCTTCTCGGCCAACGCCTGCAACATCCTGCGCGCGTGCGGCGTCGAAGACTTCTACACGGTCAACGTGCTGGAAGATCCGGAGATCCGCCAGGGCATCAAGGAATACGCGAACTGGCCGACGATCCCCCAACTCTACGTCAAGGGCGAGTTCGTCGGCGGCTCCGACATCATGATGGAGATGTACCGCAACGGAGAGCTGCAGAAGGTGCTGCAGGAGTAGTTGTAGCGCAGGCGCCCTCGCCTGCATCCGGCTTGCGGCCTTTCAAGCAGGCGAGGCGCCCTTCGACAGGCTCAGGACAGGCCTGCGCTACGCAAGCGCGTACTGCGCGCACAGCAGCACCGCGATCGCGGCGAGCGCGCGCTTGAGCCACTTGCGATACGTCGTCGCGTCGAGCTTCTCCCGTACCGTCGTCCCGTACCACGCCCCCGCCGTCGACAACACCATCAGCGGCACCGTCGCGAGCCACTGCGCGGCGGGCACGCCGCCGTGCGTCGCGAGCGTCGCGAACTGCATCGACTTGCCTGCGATGAAGCAGATGTTGAGCGCCTGCACCAGCATCGCCGGCGTGAGCCCGAGCGCGAGGTAGTAGATCACCAGCGGCGGCGCCGCGACGTTGGCGGTGCCTTCCGACAGGCCCGCCGCCAGCCCGAACACCAGCCCGAATGCGCGCGGGTTGCGTTTCACCAGCGGCCATTCGGCGCGGCCCAGCCTTTCGAGGTTGAGGTAGACCACGATCATCGCGGCGAGCAGCAGCGCGTACGGGAAGCCGGGAAACGCGACGAAGAGCCGCGTGCCGACCGCGGATCCGCAGAGCGCGAGCAGCGGCATCGGCCAGAACCGCGCGATCGCATCCTTCAGGTGCGGCGCGCGCGCCAGGACCAGCACGATCGTGGCGGCGCACGGCAACAGCACGACGATCACCGCGGTCCGGATGTCGGTCGCCATCGCGATGAGCGGCGTCGCGACGATCGGAAAGCCCAGGCCGAGCGCGCCCTGCATGAAGCCCGCGACGAGCATCACGAGCGCGATCCAGCAGAGCACGAGGGGGGTGAGGTTTTCGAATCCGGCCATCGTCGTTGGCGTTGTGCGGCGGCGCTCGCGCGCGAGCGGAGGTTATACACTACGGGTCGACGCCGAGAACCAAAAAGGGGAGACCATGGCCGAGATGGAAAATCCGTATCAGACACCGGCCGCGCACGTCGCCGACGTGCTCGATGACGCGGCGCCCGACAGCGCCTACATCGAAGGCGGTCGCGCGGTCGCCGCCGGCCGCGGTTTCGCCTGGATACGCGAAGGCTGGGACATCTTCCGCCGGCAATGGGGCATGTGGCTCGTGCTGGTCGTCATCTTCGTGCTGATCTTCGTCGGCATCGGCTTCATCCCGGTCCTCAACCTGCTGATCACGTTCTTCCTGCCGGTGTTCGTCGCGGGCCTCATGACGGGCTGCCAGCACGTCGCGCGCGGCGGCGAGCTCGAGCTCGCGCACCTCTTCGCGGGTTTCCGCCGCAACACCGGGCAGCTCGTGCTCGTCGGCATCATCGGCTTCGTGCTCGCGTTCGTCGCGGCCATCCCGATCAGCCTGGTCGTCGGCCTGACCGCGTGGGGCGCCGCCGCCAGCAGCGCCAATCCGCTGGCCGCGTTCGGCGTGGGCACCCTCATCGCCGGCCTCGTCACGCTCGCGCTGCTCATCCCGATCAACATGGCGATGTGGTTCGCGCCTTCGCTGGTGATGCTGCAGGACCAGAGCGCGCCGCGCGCCATCGGCCAGAGCTTCAGGGGCTGCATCAAGAACATCGTCCCTTTTCTGCTGTACGGCGTGATCGCGTTCCTCATGGGGATCGTCGCGACGCTGACCTTCGGCCTCGCGTGGTTCGTGTTCGGCCCCGTGCTGCTCTGCTCGGTCTACGCCGGCTACCGCGACATCTTCTTCGCGCCGCGATGAGCGGCGGCGCGACGTCGTGATCCACCCGTGGCGCCCGCGCTCGACACCGTCCGCTCCATCACCACGCCCGAAGGCATAGAGCTCGAGCTCAAGCTCGCCGGGCCGGTGCCGCGCGCATGCGCCTGGGCCATCGATCTCGCGGTGCGCGCGGGCATCCTCATCGCGATCTCGGTGGTCCTCGGCCAGCTCGGCAAACTCGGCATGGGCCTCATGCTGATCTGCATCTTTCTCGTCGAATGGCTGTATCCGGCGGTGTGCGAGCTTAAGTTCGACGGCGCGACGCCGGGCAAGAAGCTCATGCGCCTGCGCGTGGTGAACGACGACGGCACGCCGGTGACGCTCGCGGCCGCGGTCGTTCGCAATCTCCTGCGCACGGTCGATTTCCTCCCTTTCATGTACGGCGTGGGGCTCGCGTCGATGCTGATCAACCGCGAGTTCAGGCGCCTGGGCGATCTCGTCGCGCAGACCGTCGTCGTCTACCGTCAGGAGCCGCGGCACGCCGCGGCGATCCCCGACGCGCCGCCGCTGGCGCCGCCGCGCCCGCTCACGGTGGAAGAGGCGCACGCCATCGTCGAGTTCGCCGAGCGCTCGCGCGAGCTCACGCCGGAGCGCGCCGCGGAGCTCGCGAGCATCGTCCGGAATCTCACCGGCGCGAGCGGTCCGGCCGCGCGCGAGCGCCTGCTGCGCATGGCCAACCATCTGGTGGGGCGCTCGCCGTGAAGCAGCACGTGTTCGAAGCGCGCTACGGCGCCGAGTGGGACGCGTTCGAGGCGTGGCTCGCGCGCCGCGAAAGCGGCACTAAGGAAGGCCCGCCGCCGATTCCCGACGTCGAGATTCCGCAGCGCTATCGGCGCCTCTGCCATCAGCTCGCGATCGCACGCGATCGCCGCTACGCCACCGACATCGTCGACCGGCTGCACGACATCGCGATCGAAGTGCACCAGGTGCTCTACGGCGGCCGCACGCGGCACGACCATGCGTGGCTGGGCTACATCCTCGGCGGCTTCGCGCGCTGCGTGCGCTCGCAGCGACGGCTCGCGCTCGCGGCGATCCTGCTGTTCTTCGTGCCGTTCGCGCTGATGGTCGCCCTCGCGCAGGTCTATCCCGACGCGGTGTACTACGTGATGCCCGGCCACAACCTCGCGGAGTTCGAGCAGATGTACGGCCCCGGCGCGAGCCGGCTCGGCCGGCGCGGCGCCGAGTCCGATTTCTACATGTTCGGCTACTACATCTTCAACAACGTGAGCATCGCGTTCCAGACCTTCGCCGGCGGGCTCGTGTTCGCGCTCGGCACGGTCGTCGTGCTCGTCATCAACGGCGTGATGATCGGCGCGGTCGCCGGACATGTCACCGCGATCGGTTACGGCCCGGCATTCTGGTCTTTCGTCGCCGGCCACAGCGCGTTCGAGCTCGGCGGCATCGTGCTCTCGGGCGCGGCGGGGCTGCGCCTGGGATCGGCGCTGGTCTCGCCGGGGCAGCTCACCCGCAAGGAAGCGCTCGCGGTGGCGGGGCGCGACGCGGCGGGCATCATGTACGGCGTCGCGGGCATGATCGTCGCGGCCGCGTTCATCGAGGCCTTCTGGTCGGCGAACACCGACATCGCGCACGCGATCAAGTACGGCGTCGGCATCGCGCTCGTCGCGATCACGATCGGCTATTTCATTTCCGCGGGGCGCGCGCGTGCAGCTTGACCGACTGGCGTTGCGCCTGCGCCGCCGGCGTCCGTGGGAGGCGGGCGACCTCGGCTGCCGCATGGTGCAGACCTGGTGGCGCCCGCTCATGGCGGCGTGGCTGACGGCCTACGTGCCGGTCGCGGTCGCGGTGTACGTCGCGCTGCGCGAGCATCCGGCGGTCGCGATCGCCATCGTGTGGTGGCTGAAGCCGCTCTTCGACCGCGTCGCGCTCGAAGTGCTGTCGCGCGCGGTGTTCGGCGAGGTGCTCAGCCCCCTCGCCGCCCTGCGCGCACTGCGCGATACGCCGGGTATCGTCGCGAGCCTCACCATCTATCGCTTCGATCCGGCGCGCGCCTTCAACCTGCCGGTGCCGCACCTCGAGCGCCTGCGCGGCCGTGCCGCGCGCGAGCGCTCGCGCTCGCTCGGGCGGCGCGGGCGCGGTGCGGCGGTGTGGTCGACGCTCGTCTACTTCAACTTCGAGCTGGTCGTCACGCTCTCGTTCTTCGGCGCCATCGATCTCTTCACGCCCAGCGGCTTCGACCGCGACTTCGGCCTGAAGAGCATTTTCCTCGCGGGCGAGGAAACGCCGTGGCGGCAGGCGCTCGCGATGGCGATGCAGATCGCGACGGTCTCGCTGATCGAGCCGTTCTACGTCGCCAGCGGCTTCGCGCAGTATCTGAACCGCCGCACCCAGCTCGAAGCGTGGGACCTCGAGCTCACGCTGCGCAACATCGCGAAGGGCGATGCGGACGGGTCGCGGCCGCGCGCGATCGCGGCCGCGCTCCTCGCGGCGCTCGTGCTCGCATTCGCCGCGCCGCGCGAGGCGCCCGCTGCCGCGGCCGATCCCGAGACCGCGATCAAGCAGGTGATGACCGAGCCGGAGCTCCAGCAGTACAAAGAGGTCAAGCGCTATCGCTGGAAAGCCGATCGCGATGCCCGGGAGCGCGACACCGGGGAGCGCGACGCGAGCGGGCTCGGCGAGCTGATCGCGGGCTTCGCGCGCGTGCTGATGTGGATAGCGGCCTTCGTGCTCGTCGCGCTGCTGCTCTACTACGCGTGGCGCTACGTCGGCGCATGGGCGCCGGAGCCCGGGCGCCGCAGGCAAGCGCCGAAAGTGCTCTTCGGTCTCGACGTCGCGCCCGAGTCGCTGCCGCCGGACATCGCCGCGGCGGCGCTCGCCGCCATCGAGGCGGGCCGCGCCCGCGAAGCGCTCGGCCTGCTGTATCGCGGCGCGCTGTCCGCGCTCGTCAACCGCGACGGCCTCGAAGTCGAGGCGGGCGACACCGAAGGCGATTGCGTGCGGCGCACCGCCGCGCTCGTCGACGCCGACAAGGCGCATGCGTTCGCCGACCTCGTCAAAGCGTGGCAGGCGACCGCCTATGCGCGGCGCGAGCCGAGCGCGCCCGCGCTGCGCGACCTGCTCGCGTCGTGGCGCGCACATTTCGAGGCGGCGGCGCCGTGACGCGCTACATCTGGGCGGTCGTCCTCGGCGCTCTCGCGATCGCGGGCGGCGCATGGTGGTATTACAACTTCGAAGAAGTCACCGTGCGCGAGTTCGTCGGCTTCAGCGGGGAGGCGGCGCGCAATCCGCTCTACGCGCTCGAGCGCCTCGCGCAGCAGATGGGCGCGCAGGCGACCACGGTCCGCCGCGCGGGCGATCTCGACTCGATCGAAGGCGGCGCGACGCTCGTGCTCGCGGCGCGCCGCGACGGCATGACGCCGGCGCGCGTCGCGCGGATCATGAGCTGGGTCGGTAACGGCGGACGCCTCGTCGTCGAAGCCGAGCCGGTGAAGACGCGCGATGCGCTGCTCGACGCGTTTCGCGTCGGCCGGCGCGAGGCTGCGTCCACGGCGGAGTTCGCGCGCGTGAAGCTGCCGGGCGACGAACGCGAGTTCAGGGTGGTCTTAAGGCCGATGGGTCTGTTCGGCGGCACGCGTGACGGATACAGCGCCCGCTGGTCGGACACCGCGACGGCGCTGCTGCAGTTCGACCACGGCGCGGGCAGCGTCACGGTGCTGCCTTCGCTGGGATTCATGGGGAACACGGCCATCGGCCAGCCCGACCACGCGGCGTTCGCATGGGCGCTGCTGGGCCTCGGCGCGGGTGCCGCGCCTCGCGTCACGCGCGTGTTCGTCGCGCCGCGCTTCGAGCGGCCTTCGCTCCTCGCGTGGCTCTTCGACGAAGCGTTGGGCGCGGTGATCGCCGCCGCGGCGCTGCTCGCGCTGTGGCTCGCGCGCGCGATACCGCGCTTCGGCCCGATCGTGAGCGCGCACGAAGGCGCGCGGCGCCGGCTGCTCGATCACCTGCGCGCGACCGGACGCTTCCAGTGGTCGGCGCGCGCCGCGCCGCGGCTGCTCGCCGCCGCGCGCGAGGAGTGCCTCGCCAACATCGCGAGAGCGCGTCCGGCGCTCGCGTATCTCGACGCAGCCGAGCGCAGCGCGCGCTTCGCCGAGCTGGCGGGCTTGCCGCGCGCGGACGTGGAGCTCGCGCTGACCGGCGACGCGGCGACGCCCCGCCACTTCGTCACGGCGATCGCGACGCTGCAGGCCATCGAAGAAAAGCTCGCGCGCCGCGCGGCTGTCTGAAGGGAAAAGGAATGGATACGCATGCACAGAACACCGGCACGGGGCTCGATCCCGAGCACCTCGCGCGCGCCGCGGCCGACGCCGACGCGATGCGCCGCGAGATCGGCAAGGCCGTCGTCGGACAGGAAGACGTGGTGCGGCAGGTGCTCGCCGGGCTCATCGCAGGCGGCCACGTGCTCATCGAAGGCGTGCCCGGGCTCGGCAAGACGCTGATCGTTCGCGCGCTCGCCAAGACGTTCAACGGCAGCTTCCGGCGCATCCAGTTCACCCCGGACCTGATGCCCGCCGACGTCTCCGGCCACACGCTCTACGACCCGTCGACGGGACAGTTCACGACCCGGCGCGGTCCGGTGTTCACGCACCTGCTGCTCGCCGACGAGATCAACCGCGCCCCGGCGAAGACGCAGGCCGCCTTGCTGGAAGTCATGCAGGAAGGGCAGGTCACGATCGAAGGCGAGTCGCTGAAGCTCGAGCCCCCGTTCATGGTGCTGGCGACCGAGAACCCGATCGAGCACGAAGGCACGTACGCGCTGCCCGAAGCGCAGCTCGACCGCTTCCTCCTGAAGATCCGCATCGACTACCCGTCGCTCGAAGAAGAGAAGCGGCTCGCGAAGCAGGTCACCCTTTCGAACGTCGGCGAGCAGCTCAACGTCGACGCGGTGGAGACGATCGTCACGCCCGAGGCGGTGGTCGACCTCCAGCGCGTCGCCGCGGCGCTCGCGCTCGACGACGCGGTCGTCGATTACGCGGTGCGCATCGTGCGCGCGACGCGCACCTGGAACGGCGTGTCCGCGGGTGCGGGCCCGCGCGGCTGCATCGCGCTCGTGCGCGCCGCTCGCGCGTCCGCGCTCATCGACGGTCGCGATCACGTCACACCCGACGACGTGAAGCATATGGCGCTGGCGTGCCTGCGCCATCGCGTGCGTCCTTCGCCCGAGCTCGAGATCGAAGGCCACGGCGCCGACACGATCCTCGCAGCGCTGCTGGACCGCGTCGACGCGCCGCGCGCTTGAAGCTGTCCGGCCTGATCCCCTCGCGCAGGCTGCTGGCGCTCGCCGCGCTCGCGCTCGGCGTCGCGATCGCAGAGCTCTTCCTGCCCGCGCTCGAATCGGCGTGGATCGCCGCGGCGGTCGTCGCGACCGCCGTCGCCGCGGTGGACGCGTGGATCGCGCTGGAGACGCAGCCGCTGACGGCGGAGCGCGCTACACCGGCGTCGCTCGCGCTCGGCGTCTGGCGCAGCGTGTCGTTGCGGGTGTGGAACCGCGCCGGCGCGGCGCGGCGGGTCGACGTCTTCGACCACCACCCGCCCGAGTGCGAGGTGCGCGGCATGCCGCAGTCGCTGACGATCGCCGCCCGCGGCTGGGCGCAGATCGATTACGAGGTGAAACCGGTGCGCCGCGGCGACGTCGTCTTCGGTCCGATCGAGATGCGCGTCGCGTCGCCCCTCGGCCTGTGGAGCTGCACGGTGCGCGAGCCCGCCGGCGCCACCGCACGCGTCTATCCGAACTTCTCCGCGCTGACGGGTTATGCGCTGCTCGCGACCGACCAGCGGCTGTCGCACATGGGGGTGCTGCAGCGCCAGCGGCGCGGCGAAGGCCTGGAGTTCCACCAGCTTCGCGAGTACCGCGAAGGCGACACCCAGCGCCAGGTCGACTGGAAAGCGACCTCGCGCGCGGGCAAGCTCATCTCGCGCGAGTATCAGGACGAGCGCGACCAGAACATCGTGTTCCTCATCGACTGCGGCCGCCGCCTGTCCGCGCGCGACGACGAGCTCACGCACTTCGATCACGTGCTGAACGCGGTGCTGCTGCTCGCGTACGTGAGCCTGCGCCAGGGCGACGCGGCGGGCTTCCTCACCATGAGCGGTCCGACGCGCTACATGGCCCCGCGCAAATCGGCGGCGACGGTCAACGCGATGCTGAACCAGCTCTACGATCTGCAGCCGACGCTGAAGACCTCGGACTATTACGCGGCGGCGGTGGACCTCATGCTGCGCGTGAGAAAGCGCGCGCTCGTGGTCGTCGTCTCCAATCTGCGCGACGAGGACGAGGACACGCTCGGCCCGGCGCTGAGGCTGCTCGGCAAGCGCCACCTCGTGCTCTTCGCGTCCTTGCGCGAAGCGATCCTGTCGCGGGCGATGAAGAGCCGCGTCGACACCTTCGACCGCGCGCTGACCTACGCCGCGACCGCCGAATACCTGCGGGCGCGCGAGCTCACCGCCGCGCGGCTGGAGCGCTACGGCGCGCAGTTCCTCGACGTCGAGCCCACCGAGCTGCCGCTGGCGCTGGTCAACCGCTACCTCGACATCAAGCGCGCGGGCCTGCTGTAGGCCCGGGGTCACTGCGGTTAGCGTGCCCGATCAGGCACTTGCAGCGGTTCACGGGCGGGCGTCATAATGACCCGCTACCCGAGCGAGCGCCGCCCCCGAATACTTCGGCGCCGCCTCGAAACCCAATAATCCTGCGCTACCAGAGGAGCCCCTCCATGAACATCATGGTCGAGAGCAAGAGCATCGCCAAAGCCGCCATCGCCGGCGGGAAGATCAAGATGACGCCGTCCGAGGCGTTCGTCGAGACGCTGGTCGCGCAGGGGGTGAAGGACACTTTCGGGATCGTGGGCTCGGCGTACATGGACGCGCACGACCTCTTTCCCCTCGCCGGCATCCGCTTCGTGTCGGTCGCCCACGAGCAGAACGCGGCGCACATGGCCGACGGCTATTCCCGGGTGACCGGCAAGCACGGCGTGTGCATCGCGCAGAACGGGCCCGGCATCACCAACTTCGTCACCGCGATCGCGGCCGCGTACTGGGCGCACTCGCCGGTCGTGGCGATCACGCCCGAGTCGGGCAGCATGAGCATGGGCCTCGGCGGCTTCCAGGAGACCGAGCAGCTCCCGATCTTCTCCAAGATCACCAAGTGGCAGGTGCAGGTCAACTCCCCGATGCGCATCGCGGAGCTGACCGGCCGTGCCTTCGACATCGCCATGAACGAGCGCGGCCCGGTGCAGGTGAACATCCCGCGCGATTACTTCTACGGCGAAGGCGATTTCCTGATCCCGCAGCCGCAGCGCGTCGAGCGCTCGGGCGGCGGTCCGGAGTCGCTCGATCAGGCGGCGCGCATGCTGGCGAAAGCGAAGTTTCCGGTGATCATCTCGGGCGGCGGCGTGGTGATGGCGGACGGCGTGGACGAGTGCATGGCGCTCGCGGAGTACCTCACCGCGCCGGTCGTGAATTCGTACCTGCACAACGATTCGTTCCCGGCGAAGCATGCGCTCGCCTGCGGGCCGCTCGGTTACCAGGGCTCGAAAGCGGCGATGAAGCTGATCAGCCGCGCGGACGTCGTGCTGGCGCTGGGCTCGCGCCTGGGACCTTTCGGTACGCTGCCGCAGCACGGCCTCGACTACTGGCCGGCCAACGCGAAGATCATCCAGGTCGATTCCGATCCGCGCATGCTGGGGCTGGTGAAGAAGATCTCGGTCGGCATCTGCGGCGATGCGAAGGCGGCGGCGGTCGAGTTGCTCAACCGCATCAAGGCGAACGGCAGGTTGACCCAGAACAAGACGCGCCTCGCCGACATCCAGAAAGAAAAAGCGGCGTGGAAGGAAGAGCTGGAGAACTGGCCGTCGCCCAACGAGAAAGGCCGCATCGGTCCGCGCCAGGCGCTCGCGGCGCTCGAGAAAGCGATGCCGAAGAACGCGATGGTGGCGACCGACATCGGCAACGTGTGCTCGGTGGCGAACAGCTATCTGAAGTTCGACACCTCGCCGTCGTTCCTCGCGGCGATGAGCTTCGGCAACTGCGGCTATTCGTATCCGGCGGCGATCGGCGCCAAAGTCGGCCGGCCGGACCGCCCGTCGATCGCCTACGTCGGCGACGGCGCGTGGGGCATGAGCATGAACGAAGTGATGACCTGCGTGCGCGAGAACATCCCCGCGATCGCGGTCGTGTTCAACAACGGCCAGTGGGGCGCGGAGAAGAAGAACCAGGTCGATTACTTCGAGAAGCGCTACCTCGGCACGAACCTCAAGAACCCCGACTTCGCCGAAGTCGCCGAAGCGATGGGCGCGCACGGCCTGACGGTCGAGCACGTCGACGAGATCGGCGACGCGCTGCGCGGCGCGGTCAAGTCGGGCAAGCCGACGGTCATCAACATGATGCTCACCCAGGAGCTCGGCGAGCCGTTCCGCCGCGACGCGTTCAAACAGCCGAAGCGGCTGCTGCCGAAGTACCGCAAGTTCTCGGCCAAGGAGTTTCGCTGATACGCAGGGTCTGACCCCGGGCTTTCGGGGTCAGACCCTGGTTTTCAAAGCAGATCAGGAACAAGGACGCTAAGGAAAAAGAAAGGGCGCCAAGCGGCATAGCGTGACGCTCGTGGTCGAGAAATTGACCGGGCGCGCCTGACGAATTCCTCTGCGTCCTCTGCGGTTAATACGCCCCTTTAGAAGGATTCTGGCGTACGCCAGGACGACCGCTATTCGTCATTCCCGACCGCGCGGCAGCGCGAAGCGATCGGGAATCCATTTTGACTTCGGGCCCTTAAAAATGGATTCCCGCCTGCGCGGGAATGACGATCGCGCGCACGCGTGCCGCTACGACGGATTTCGGTCATCCCGGATCGCGCGGCAGCACGATGTGATCCGGAATCCATTTTGACGCTACAGCGTCTTCTTCGCTTTAGCGATCGCCTGCTTCACGCGGCTGGGCGCGGTGCCGCCGATGTGGCTGCGCGCGCCCATGGAGCCTTCGAGCGTGAGGGCGTCGAACACGTCCTCGGCGATGAGCGGCGAGAACTGCTTCAGGTCGGGGAGCGCCAGCTCGGACAAATCCTTGCCGCGCGATTCGGCGTAGCGCACGGCTAACGCGACCGCTTCGTGCGCCTCGCGGAACGGCACGCCTTTCTTGACGAGGTAATCGGCGAGGTCGGTCGCGGTCGCGTAGCCCTGGCGCGCGGCTTCGCGCATCGCTTCGGGCTTCACCACGAGCCCGCCGAGCATCTCGGTGAAGACCGCGAGGCTCGTCGTCACCGTGTCGACGGTGTCGAAGAGCGGCTCCTTGTCTTCCTGGTTGTCCTTGTTGTACGCGAGCGGCTGGCCTTTCATCAGCGTGAGCAGCGCGACGAGGTGGCCGTTGACGCGGCCGGTCTTGCCGCGCACGAGCTCGGGCACGTCGGGGTTCTTCTTCTGCGGCATGATCGACGAGCCGGTGCAGAAGCGGTCGGCGAGATCGATGAAACCGAAGCGCGGGCTCATCCACAGGATGAGCTCCTCGCAGAAGCGCGAGAGGTGCGTCATCAGGATAGCCGAGCACGCGCAGAACTCGATCGCGAAGTCGCGATCGGAGACCGCGTCGAGTGAGTTCTCCGCGACGCCGTCGAAGCCGAGTGCCTTGGCGACCATCTGTCGATCGATCGGGAACGACGTGCCCGCGAGCGCCGCGGCGCCGAGCGGCAGCTTGTTGAGGCGCTTGCGTGCGTCGGTGAAGCGCTGTGAATCGCGCGCGAGCATCTCGAAATACGCGAGCAGGTGATGCGCGAACGACACCGGCTGCGCGACCTGCAGGTGCGTGAAGCCCGGCATGACGGTCTCGGTGTGCTTCTCGGCTACGCCGAGGATCGCGCGCTGCAAACCCTTGATCAGCGCGATGACGTCGTCGGTCGCGGCGCGCAGGAAGAGGCGCACGTCGGTCGCGACCTGGTCGTTGCGCGAGCGCGCGGTGTGCAGGCGCTTGCCCGCGTCGCCGACGAGCTCGGTGAGCCTGCGCTCGATGTTGAAGTGCACGTCCTCGAGATCGACCGACCACTCGAAAGCGCCGCTCTCGATGCTCGACCAGATCTGGGCGAGCCCCGCTTCGATCGCCGAGAGGTCTTCCGCCGACAGTATGCCCACCGCATGCAGCATGCGCGCGTGCGCCATCGAGCCTTCGATGTCGTAGCGGGCGAGACGCCGATCGAACTGAACCGAGGCGGTGAAGTGCTTGACCAGATCGGTGACGGGCTCGTCGAAGCGGCCCGACCACAGCTTCACGTTACGACCCGGCTTGGTGCGTTCTGCCATGTGTAGAGGAGGCCCTGCTAGAATCGGGTGACGCGGTGCGGCGGCACCGGCACTTTACGCGTGGAGAGCGACACGTTCGGCCGAACATGCGCGTTGCGCCTAGTATAAATCAAAACGCCTACACGAGCGCTTTGCCCAACTTCCGCAACCTGGGCATCCTGCTGCGCATACTCCTCGTCGTAAACATGTGCGGCATCGGCGCCGCCATCGTCGGCGCGCCGACGCTCGCCGAATCGTGGCAGCAGCTCCTCGCCATCTCCGCGGTATTGCAGCCGCTGCTCATCGTCGTGCTGCTCGCGCTCGTCTCGCTCGATCCGCTGCTGCGCCGGCTGCCGTATTACCTCGGCGCCATCGGCGTCGGCGCGATCGTCCTCGCCGCCGTGGCCGTCATCGACATGGTCGCGTACGGCCGCACGAACGAGGCCGCGATCGCCTTCGAGCGTCACGCGGTGCTCGCGCTGATCACCGTCGCGATGCTGCTGTCCTACTTCAACCTGCGCGGCCGCGCGCTGTCGCCGGCGCTCTCCGAGGCGCGCCTGCAGGCGCTGCAGGCGCGGATACGCCCGCACTTCCTCTACAACAGCATCAACGCGGTGCTCTCGCTGATCCGCCAGGAGCCGCGGCGCGCCGAGACCGCGCTCGAAGACCTCGCCGACCTCTTCCGCGTGGTCATGGGCGACAACCGCGAGCTCGCGCCGATCTCGCGCGAGGTCGAGCTCTGCCGGCAGTATCTCGGCCTCGAGCAGCTGCGCCTCGGCGATCGGCTGCGCGTGGTGTGGCGCGTCGACAAGATGCCGTCCGATGCGCTGATGCCGCCGCTCGTGCTGCAGCCGCTGCTCGAGAACGCGGTCTATCACGGCATCGAGCCGCGCGTGGAGCCCGGCGAGATCAGCATCGATATTTACAGCGCGCGCAACCAGGTTCACGCTGTCCTCAAGAACCCGTATGCGCACGAAGGCAACCATCACGGGGGCAACAAGATGGCGCTCAACAACATCCGCGAGCGATTGCAGCTGCACTTCGACGCCGAGGCGACGCTCGAGACGCGGGTCGGGGAGGACACCTACCAGGTGCACATCACCATGCCGTACCTGAAGTCGAAGCCCGCGTGAGCAGCGAGCCGCTGCGCCTCATCATCGTCGACGACGAAGCGCCGGCGCGGGCGCGGCTGCGCGACCTGCTCGCCGACTGCGCTTCGGAGATCGCGCTCGAAGTCGTGGGTGAAGCCGGCACCGCCCGCACCGCGCTCGACGTGCTCGCGGCGACCGGCGCCGACCTCATGCTGCTCGACATCCGCATGCCCGAGATCGACGGCATCGAGCTCGCGCAGCACCTGTCGAAGCTGCCCGAGCCGCCGGCGATCGTCTTCACGACAGCCTACGACGCCTATGCGATCCGCGCGTTCGAGGTGCACGCGGTCGATTACCTGCTGAAGCCGATACGCACCGCGCGCCTGCTCGAAGCGCTGAAGCGCGTCTCCTCCGCGCGCAGGCCGAGCACCGAGACCCTGCGCGAGATGAGCGAGAAGGCGCCGGCGTTCCTGTCGGCGCAGGAGCGCGGCCGCATCCACCTCATACCGGTCGACGAAGTGATCTATCTCAAGGCCGAGCTCAAGTACGTCACGGTGCGTACGAAAGAGCGCGAATACCTGATCGAGGACTCGCTCGCCCGGCTCGAGACCGAGTACCCAGAGCGCTTCGTGCGCGTGCACCGCAACTGCCTCATCGCGCGCGCCGCGATCCGCGGCTTCGAGCGCGGCGGCGGCGACGGCGAAGCGCAGTGGCTCGCGGTGCTGGACGGCATCGACGAGAAGCTCGCGGTGTCCCGACGTCAGCACCACATCGTGCGCGAGTTCAGCAAGCTTTAAAGCCAAAAGCAAAGCGTCAACACAGAGGGCACGGAGGAACACGGGGGACACGGAGGAAAACCACAAACGTCAAAATGTGCGTCGTCATTCCCGCGCCGGCGGGAAACCATCTTGATGTTCGAATCTCAAAAATGGATTCCCGACAGCTCCGCTACCGCGGTTCGGGAATGACGTTGATTGTTCCTCCGCGGCCCCGTGTCCTCCGTGTTGAGGCTGTGCTGCAGGGCGGTGGTAAAATTCAGTGACGTTTTCCCCGCAAATTTCAATGACCTCCACATCTTCCGCCCCGCTGCCGCGGCGCATCGTCATCGCGACGCGCGCGTCGGCGCTTGCAATGTGGCAGGCGCGCTACGTCGAGACGCGGATCAGGGCGCTCTATCCGGATATCGAGCTCGTGCTCGACGGCATGACGACCGAAGGCGACCGGCGGCTCGATACCTCGCTCGCGCGCATCGGCGGCAAGGGACTCTTCGTCAAGGAGCTCGAGGACGCGCTCGCGCGCGGCGACGCGGACCTCGCGGTGCACTCGATGAAGGACGTGCCGATGGCGCTGCAGCCCGGGCACGTGCTCGCGGCGATCGCCGAGCGGGCGGACCCGCGTGACGCGTTCGTCTCGATCCATTACGCCGACGTCGCCGCGCTCCCCCAAGGTGCGTGCGTCGGCACGTCCAGCCTGCGGCGCGAGAGCCAGCTTCGCGCGCGCCGGCCCGACCTCGTCGTCAAGCCGCTGCGCGGCAATGTGCCGACGCGGCTCCGCAAGCTCGACGAAGGCCAGTACGACGCGATCATCCTCGCTTGCGCAGGCCTGAAACGCCTCGGCCTCGCCGACCGCATCCGCTCGCTGATGCCGACCGACGAAAGCCTGCCCGCGGCGGGACAGGGCGCGGTAGGTATCGAGTGCCGCGCCGATCGCGAAGACCTGCGGCGGTTGCTCGCGCCGATCGACCACGAGGCGACCTCACTGTGCGTGCGCGCCGAGCGCGCGGTCGCACGCACCCTCGCGGGCTCGTGCACGGTGCCGCTCGCCGCCTATGGTGAGATCGCCGGCGGCACGATGCGCCTGCGCGGCTACGTCGGCGCGCCCGACGGCACACGCACCGCGCGCGCCGAGATCGAAGGCCCGGCGCACGAGGCCGAAGCGCTGGGTGTCGAGCTCGCCGGGAAGCTCGGGGCGGTCGGCGCGGGCGAGATCCTCGCCGCGCTCGAGCCTTGATCGACATGACCGCCCCCACCGACGTTCGGCGGGGCCTCGCCGGCCGCGGCGTGATCGTGACCCGCCCCGCCGGGCAGAGCGACGGCCTCGCGAAGTGCGTCGAGCGCGAAGGCGGCAAGGCGATCGTTTTCCCGGTGATCGCGATCGAGGACGTCGCGGACCGCGAGCGGCTCATGCGCATCGTCGATCGTCTCGACGATTTCGACCTCGCCATCTTCGTCAGTCCCAGCGCGGTCGCCAAAGCCATGGCGGCGATTACCGGGCGCCGCGCATTCCCTTCGAGCCTCACCGCCGCCGCGGTCGGTCCCGGCGGCGCGCGCGAGCTCAAGCGGCGGGGCATCGAGCGCGTGCTCGTGCCGCCCGCGCGCTTCGACAGCGAAGGCCTGCTCGACCTGCCGGAGCTCAGGCACGTGGCGGGCCGGCACGTCGTCATCTTCCGCGGCGAAGGCGGGCGCGCGCTCCTCGCCGAGACGCTCGCGCTGCGCGGCGCGCGCGTGACGTTTGCCGAATGTTACCGGCGCGTGAAACCGCAGGCGGACGTCGCGCCCCTCGTCGACGCGTGGGATCGCGGCGAGGTGCACGCGGTGATCGCGACGAGCAGCGAGGGCTTGCGCAACTTCCACGACATGCTCGGCGAAGCGGGGCGCGCGGCGCTCCGGCGCACGCCGGTGTTCGTCCCCCACCCGCGCATCAAGGACGCGGCGCACGCGCTCGGGATCGCGGAGGCCTTCGTCACCGCCGCCGGTGACGAGGCGATGGTCGCCGGCATCGTGAGCCACTTCGCGTGAGGTTGCCGCCGCTCGCGCCGTAGCCGCATACTGTCGGCCTGCACATGAACGACACACCAGTGAACGAGCCGTCGCCCGCGGTCCCTGCGGCGGTGCCCGTTCCCCAACCTCCGCCGGCCGCAGCGACTCCGCCCGCGCCGAGTCACGGCGCCGACCGCTTCATCGCCGCGACCGCTTTCGTCCTCTCGCTGCTCGCGCTGCTGCTGCTGGCCTGGCAGTGGTACGACAGCCGCAACACCGTCGAAGGGCTGCGCCAGGAGCTGGCGAAGAAGATCGCCGAAGCCGACGCGGTGAACAAGACGAGCAAGATGCTCGCGGACCAGGCGCGCGAGGCGAGCGCCGAGGCGCAGGTGAAGCTCGGGGTGCTCGAAGCGAAGCTCGCCGAGTCGCAGAGCCAGCAGATCGCGCTCGAGGCGCTGTATCAGGAGCTCTCGCGCAACCGCGACGAAGCGGCGCTCGCCGAGATCGAGCAGTCGCTGCTGCTCGCGAGCCAGCAGCTCCAGCTCGCGGGCAACGTCAAGTCCGCGCTGATCGCGCTCCAGAACGCGGACTCGCGCCTCCAGCGCCTGGAGCGGCCGCAGCTCACGCCGGTGCGTAAAGCTTTGAATCGCGACATCGAGCGCCTGAAGGCGCTGCCGTTCGTCGACACCGTCGGCATCGCGGTGCGCCTCGACAACGTCATCGCGGTGGTGGACGCCCTGCCGCTGTCCATGGAGATGAGGCCGCCCGATACCGCCGCCGCCGAAGCGCCGAAAGCGCCGCCCGCGAACGCGTGGCAGCGCTTCACGCGCGAGGCGTGGAACGAGCTGAAGCAGCTCGTGCGCGTGCAGAACATGGACCGGCCCGACGTGCCGCTGCTGCTGCCGTCGCAGAGCTATTACCTGCGCGAGAACCTGAAGCTGCGCCTCCTCGGCGCGCGGCTCGCGCTGCTCTCGCGCGACCAGACGAGCTTCAAGGCGGACCTCAACGCGTCGCGCGAATGGGTGACCAAGTACTACGACACGCGCGAGAAAGCGGTGTCGAACACGCTCTCGACGCTGCGCAACCTCTCGGAGAGCGACATCAACATCGAGATGCCCGACATCTCATCGACGCTCGACGCGGTGCGCCAGCTGCGGCTCGCGCGCGAGCGGCCGCTGAAATGACGCCGATCGCAATGCGATCGGCGTCATTGCGAGCCGCGCCGCGGCGAAGCAATCCCGGCGCGGCCGTAACCCGCGTAAGGGCTTCGTGACGCGCGCATGAAAACGCTCTTCACCATCATCGCCCTCTTCGCGATCGCCGTGGGGCTCGTCCTCGCGGCGCGCTACAACGACGGCTACGTGCTCGTCATGCTGCCGCCGTACCGGGTCGAGTTCTCGCTGAACTTCCTGCTCGTCCTGCTCGCGATCGCGTTCGTCCTGCTCTACAGCTTCGCCCGCCTCGTCACGACCGCGGTGCAGACGCCGGCGCGGGTGCGGCAGTACCGACTCGCGCGCCGCCGGGCGAGCGCTCAGGCGGCGCTGCTGACGGCGCTCGAAGCGTATTTCGAAGGCCGCTATGCGAAGGCCGAGCGCGCGGCGGCGCATTCGGCGGAGCTCGGCCAGAACAAGCGCCTGTCGCTGGTGGTCGCGGCGCGCGCGGCGCACGAGCTGCGCTCGTTCGACCGCCGCGACGCTTACCTGCGCGAGGCCGCGATCGAGGCGCCGGACGAAGACGCTTTGCGCATCGTCACCGAAGCCGAGCTGCTGCTCGAAGAACGGCGTGCACAGGAAGCGCTGGACGTGCTGAAGGGGCTGCCGCGCAAGCACACCGCGGCGCTCAAGCTCGAGCTCAAGGCGCAGCAGCAGACGCGGCGCTGGGAGGAAGTCGCGGCGCTCGCGAGCGAGCTCGAAAAGCGCAACGTCTTCGACGCCGACCAGGGCGCGAAGCTGCGCGTCACGGCGGTTGCGGAGAGCCTGAAGCGCAAGGCCCACGACGCGATCGCGCTCGACGAAGCCTGGAAGAAAGTGCCCGACGTGCAGAAGCGCGATGCGACGATCGCCGCGGCGGTCGCGCGGTGCTATATCGATCTAGGACGCGGTACGGATGCGCTGGCGGTGGTCGAGCAAAGCCTCGGTACCGCGTGGGACAGCCGGCTCGCCGCGCTCTACGCCGAGGCGATCGGCCGCGACCCGGTGCGGCAGCTCGAGCGCGCGGAGAAATGGCTCGAGGAGCACCGCAACGATTCACAGCTCCTGCTCGCGCTCGGCAAGCTTTGCGCACGCCAGTCGCTGTGGGGGAAAGCGGAGAGCTATCTCGAAGCGAGCGTCGCGGTCGAGCCGACCGTCGCGGGACACCTCGAGCTCGCGCGGCTGCAGGACAGACTCGGCAACGCCGACGCCGCGCGGCGGCATTATCGCGAAAGCCTCGAGCTCGCTCTGAAAGCGCTCAATCCGTAGGGTGCGCGCAAGCGCGCCGCGCCTTTAAAAGCAAAGCATTAACACGGAGGACACGGAGGAGAACAGACGCGACGGACGAACCGGCGTCATTCCCGCGAAGGCGGGAATCCATTTTGACGTGCAGGTTTGAAGATGGATTCCCGATCACTTCCGCTAGCGCGGGTCGGGAATGACGTTGTTTGTTTTCCCTCCGTGTCCTCCGTGTTCCTCCGTGTCGACGCTTTTGACGTTGACGTTTAAGGCTTCGGAGCGGCGGCGGGCGTGAACGCGTCGGAGAAGAACTCCGAATCCGGCAGCTTGCACGTCGCGGTGAATTCCTTGTGCGCCGACTCGACGACGATCGGCGCGCCGCACGCGTAGACCTGGTAGCCGGTCATGTCGGGGAAGTCTTCCATCACCGCGCGATGGACGAAGCCGCCGCGGCCGGTCCAGTTGTCTTCGGGCAGCGCGTCGGAGATCACCGGGATGTAGTTGATGCCGTGGTCGCGGACCCAGCTTTCGGCCAGCGCGTTCAGGTAGAGGTCCTGCGGCCGGCGCCCGCCCCAGTACAGCGTCATCGGACGGGTGACGCCTTTGTAGACCGCGTGCTGGATCATCGCCTTGATCGGTGCGAAGCCGGTGCCGCTCGCGACGAAGATGATCGGCTTGGCGCTCTCGTCGCGCAGGAAGAACGTCCCCAGCGGACCTTCGAAGCGCAGGATCTCCTTCTCCTTCATCGTGCCGAACACGTACTGGCTGAAAGGCCCGCCGTAGTTGCGCAGATGCAGCTCGAGGAAGCCGTCGTCCTCGGGCGAGTTGGCGAGCGACAGGCTGCGCCGCATGCCGCCGCGCATGAGGATGTCGATGTACTGTCCGGCGAGGAACTGCAGCCGCTCGTTCGCGGGCAGCTTCAACTGAAGCCGCATCACGTCGGGCGCGAGCTTCTCCAGCGCCTGCACGCGGCACGGCATCATGCGCACCTGGATGTCTTTCACCGCGCTGATCTCGCGGCATTCGATCACGAGGTCCGACAGCGGCTTCGCCTGGCAGAACAGCGCGTAGCCCTGCGCCTTCTCGCTGTCGGGCAGCGTGTCTTCCTGGTAGAGGCCGTAATCGACCGTGCCTTCGAGCACCTTGCCTTTGCACGTGCCGCACGCGCCGTTACGGCAGCTGTAGGCGAGCACGTAGCCTTCGCGCAGCGCCACTTCGAGGACGGTGTCGTCCGCGGGCATGTCGAAGGAATGGTTGCTGGGCTTGATCGTGACGCGGTAGGTCATGGCGGTTAAGACGCTGGAATGTCGATTGGATGCGGCCCGGCTGTCTTGCGTTTCCGGCGTAAAATCAACGCATGCACAGGCTCTTGATCATCGGCTGCGGGGACGTCGCGATGCGCATGATCCCGCTCGTGCGCGCGCGTTACGCGCTCTACGCCCTGGTGCGCGAGCGTGAACGTTTCGCGGAGCTGCGCGCGCTGGGATTGAAGCCCGTCTGGGGAGATCTCGACCGGCCGGATACTCTAGTCGCGCTTCCGGGTCTCGCGCACGACGTCGTACACTTCGCGCCGCCGCCGCAAACCGGCGTTCGCGACACGCGTACCGCGCATCTGATCGCCGCGCTTGCAAAGGGAAAAAGTCTACCACAGCAGCTCGTGTACATAAGCACGAGCGGCGTGTACGGCGATTGCGGCGGCGAGCTCGTGGACGAGACGCGCCCGCTCAGGCCGCAGACTGCCCGCGCTCAGCGCCGCGCCGACGCCGAGCGCCGTCTTCGCGCCTTCGGCGCGCGCAGCGGCGTGCGCGTGACGATCCTGCGCGTGCCGGGCATCTATGCCGCCGATCGCCTGCCGCTGTCTCGTCTTACGAAAGGCACGCCCGCGCTGCGCGAAGAGGACGACACCTACGTGAACCACGTGCATGCCGAGGACCTCGCGCGCATCGTGGTCGCGGCCCTGCACCGCGGGCACCCCAACCGCAGCTACAACGCCGCGGACGACGTGCCGCAGCGCATGGGCGATTACTTCGATCTCGTCGCCGACCGCTTCGGTCTGCCGCGGCCGCCGCGCATACCGCGCGAGGAAGCGCGCCGCACGATACCGCCGCAGCTCTATTCGTTCATGAGCGAATCGCGCCGTCTGTCGAACCATCGCCTGAAGCGCGAGCTGAAAGTGTCGCTGCGTTACCCGTCGGTGCACGAAGGCATCGCCGACGCACCAGGGAGCCGGTAGATGGAAGAGATCCACGACGTGCTGCTGGTCTTCACCAACGCGCCCGACCGCGACGTCGCCTCGCGCATCGCGCAGACGCTGGTCGAGAAACGCCTCGCCGCCTGCGTGAACCTCCTCGCGGGCTGCACCTCGGTGTACCGCTGGCAGGGCGAGATCGAGCGCGCGGAAGAGGTGCCGATGCTGATCAAGACCCGCGGCGCGCGCTTCCCCGAGGTCGAGGCGGCGATCCGCCACCTCCACCCTTACGAACTCCCGGAGATCATCGCGGTCCCAGTGACGCAAGGTCTCCCCGAGTACCTCGACTGGGTCACGAGCGAGACCGCCATCCCCATCGGCTGACCACTGACATGCTGCGCTTACTCGCTTTTCTCCTGGCCTTCGCCGCCGGCCACGCCGCCGCCGCGGTGTCGCCGCAGGATCTCCTCGAGCCCGACCAGGCGTTCCGCTTCTCGGCGCGCGCCGTGGCGAAGGACGCGATCGAGGTGCAGTGGCAGGTGGCCCCGGGCTATTACATGTACCGCGAGCGCATCAAGTTCGCGGCGCAGCCCGAGAACGTCGTGCTCGGCAGCCCCGACCTGCCGCCGGGCAAGCTCAAGAAGGACGAGTTCTTCGGCGAGACCCAGACCTACCGCGGCGAGGTGCGCGTGCGCGTGCCGGTGAAGGACGCGGCCGGGATCGACTCGATCACGCTGGTCGCGAACTCGCAGGGCTGCGCGGACTCGGGCGTGTGCTACGTCCCGCACGAGCAGAAAGCGCAGATCAATCTCGCGTCGCTGTCGTCTGCACCGCCGACGGGCGCGACCGGCGGCGGCTTCCCCGCCGGCGTGTTTTCGGGGCCCGCGACCACCGACAGCGGCGACGACACCGTCATCGCCCGGCTGTTCGAAGGCAGCGTCGCCGTGCTGCTGCTCGCGTTCTTCGCCGCGGGTCTCGGGCTGTCGTTCACGCCGTGCGTGCTGCCGATGATCCCCATCCTCTCGGGCATCATCGCGGGCGGCGCGCACGCGCACCCGACGCGGATCCACAGCTTCCTGCTGTCGGCGGCGTACGTGCTGGGCATGGCGATCACCTACGCGATCGCCGGCGTGCTCGCGGGCCTGTCGGGGGCGATGCTCTCGGCGGCGCTGCAGAACGCGTGGGTGCTCGGCGCCTTCGCGCTCGTCTTCGTGCTGCTCGCCGGATCGATGTTCGGTTTCTACGAGCTCCAGCTTCCCACGGCGATGCAGTCGAGCCTCTCCGGCGTCACCAACCGCCTGCCGGGCGGCCGTTTCCTCGGCGTCTTCGGCATGGGCGTGCTGTCCGCGCTCATCGTCGGGCCGTGCGTCGCGGCGCCGCTCGCGGCGGCGCTGCTCTACATCAGCCGGACCGGCGACGTCGTGCTCGGCGGCTCGGCGCTGTTCGTGATGGCGCTCGGCATGGGGGTTCCGCTCCTCGCCGTCGGGGCTTCCGCGGGTGCGCTGCTGCCGAAGGCCGGGGCGTGGATGGAAGCGGTGAAGAAGTTCTTCGGCGTCCTGCTCCTCGGACTGGCGATCTATCTGGTCTCCCCGGTGATCCCGGTCGCGGTGCAGATGCTGCTGTGGGCGGCGCTGCTCGCCATCACCGGCATTTACCTCAGGGCGCTCGATGCGCTGCCGACCACCGCGCGGCCGTTCGACCGCTTCGCCAAAGGGGTCGGGCTGCTCGTGCTCGTGACCGGTATCGCGTTCCTGATCGGCGCGCTGTCCGGCAGCCGCGACATTCTCCAGCCGCTGTCGGGCCTGCGCGGCGGCGGCGGACCGGCGGCGCAGGAAGCGCCGGTCGCGTTCCAGCGCATCGCTTCGACCGCCGACCTCGATCGCGTGGTGGCGGAGGCGGGCGGCAAGCCGGTGATGCTCGATTTCTATGCGGACTGGTGCGTGTCGTGCAAGGAGATGGAGCGCTATACCTTCACCGACCCGGCGGTGAAGCAGCGCCTGGACGGCATGATCACGGTGCAGGCGGACGTCACCGCGAACTCAGGCGATCACCAGAAGCTCCTCCAGCGCTTCAAGCTCTTCGGCCCGCCCGGCATCATCTTCTTCGGCCCCGACGGCCGCGAGCTGACCGGCGTGCGCGTCGTCGGCTTCCTGCCGGCGCCGAAGTTCACCGCGGTGCTCGATCGCGTGGTGAAGCAGGAACCGCAGGCCCGCCTGACGCCGTGATCGCCCGCAGAGAATGGCTCATCACGGCGGCGGTCGCCGTGGCCGCCGGCGCGGGCGGCTTCGCCGTCAACGCCTGGCGCACGACCCCGGTGCCGGCCGGCGACGCCGACAACGACGCGCTCCTCAAGCTCCAGCTTCCCGATCTCGATCAGCGTCCGCAGACCATCGGCGACTTCCGCGGCAAGGTCGTCGTCGTCAACTTCTGGGCGACGTGGTGCGCGCCATGCCGGGAGGAGATTCCGCTGTTCGTGAAGCTCCAGCGCCAGTACGCCGACCGCGGCCTGCAGTTCATCGGCATCGCCATCGATACGCCTGCGAAAGTGAAGCCTTTCGCCGCCGAATTCGCCATGAACTTCCCCGTTCTCATCGGCGGCGTCGATGTCATCGACCTCTCGCGCAAGCTCGGCAACCGGGCCGGCGTCCTGCCGTTCACCGTCGTGCTCGGGCGCGACGGGCGCATCAAGGCGTCCTCGGTGGGCGCCGCCAAAGCGGAGGAGTTCGAACCGCTGCTGACTTCGCTCTTGTAAGTCAATCCCTGCGAATTCCGGCAAATCGCTGGACAATTGCGGTCTATTTCTCCAAACTTCGCCCCCTGAAGCGACCCGGAGGGCCGATGGCGAAGAACATACTCGTGGTGAACGGCCCCAACCTGAACCTGCTGGGGACCCGGGAGCCCGACAAGTACGGCAGCACCACCCTTCCCGAGATCGAGCGCGAGCTGACCGACGCGGCGAAGGCCGCCGGGGCCAGGCTGGCGTTCTTCCAGAGCAACACCGAAGGCGAGATCGTCGACCGCATCCAGCGCGCCGCCGCGGAGGCCGTCGACTTCATCCTGATCAACCCGGCGGCGTACACCCATACCAGCGTCGCCATCCGCGACGCGCTGGCCGCCGTCCGGATTCCCTTCGTCGAGATACACCTGTCCAACGTGCACGCCCGCGAACCGTTCCGCCGGCACTCGTACTTCAGCGACCTGGCGGTCGGCGTGATCAGCGGGCTCGGCGCCCGCGGCTACGGCCTCGCGCTCGCGTACGCGCTGGATTACGCCCGCAAGGAGTGACATGGATTTACGCAAGCTCAAAACCCTGATCGACCTCGTGCAGCAGTCGGGCATCGCCGAGCTCGAGATCACCGAAGGCGAGGAGAAGGTGCGCATCAGCCGCGGCGTTCCCGGCGCAGCGCAGGCTGTCCCGCAGCCGGCCGCGGTCTACATGGCGCCGCCGCCCGCCGCGCCGCCCGCCGCCGGCGGCGAGCCTTCCGCGGCTGCGGCCCCGGCCGAGGCCCCGCGCGAGCCCGAAGGCCACGTCATCAAGTCGCCGATGGTCGGCACCTTCTACCGCCAGTCCGCGCCCGGCGCGAAGCCTTTCGTGGAGGTCGGCCAGGCGGTGAAGACCGGCGAGACCGTCTGCATCGTCGAAGCCATGAAGCTCCTGAACGAGATCGAAGCCGACCGCGACGGCGTCATCAAGGAGATCCTTGTCGAGAACGGCCAGCCGGTGGAGTACGGCCAGCCGCTCTTCGTCCTCGCCTGATCCGTCCATGTTCGAAAAGATCCTCATCGCCAACCGCGGCGAGATCGCGCTGCGCATCCAGCGCGCATGCCGCGAGCTCGGCATCAAGACCGTCGTCGTGCACTCCGAGGCCGACGCCGAAGCCAAGTACGTGAAGCTCGCCGACGAGTCGGTGTGCATCGGGCCGCCGGCCTCCTCCGCGAGCTATCTCAACGTTCCCGCGATCATCAGCGCGGCGGAGGTCACCGACGCCGAGGCGATCCATCCCGGCTACGGCTTCCTCTCCGAGAACGCCGACTTCGCCGAGCGCGTCGAGCAGAGCGGCTTCGTCTTCATCGGACCGCGCCCCGAGACGATCCGCATGATGGGCGACAAGGTCAGCGCCAAGAACGCCATGAAGAAAGCGGGCGTTCCGGTCGTCCCCGGCATCGACAACACGCTGCCCGAAGATCCCAAGGAAGTGATCCGGATCGCGCGCGAGATCGGCTACCCGGTGATCGTGAAAGCGGCGGGCGGCGGCGGCGGCCGCGGCATGCGCGTCGTGCACACCGAGGCGGCGCTGCTCAACGCGGTCGCGACGACGCGCGCCGAAGCGGGCGCGGCGTTCAACAATCCGAACGTCTATATCGAGAAATACCTCGAGAAGCCGCGCCACATCGAAGTGCAGGTGCTCGCCGACAAGCACAAGAACGCGCTCTATCTCGGCGACCGTGACTGCTCGATGCAGCGCCGCCACCAGAAGGTGATCGAGGAGGCGCCCGCGCCCCACGTCACGCCTCGCGCGCGCGTGAGGATCGGCGAGCGCTGCGCCGAAGCGTGCCGCAAGATCGGCTACGTCGGCGCGGGCACGTTCGAGTTCCTGTACGAGAACGGCGAGTTCTACTTCATCGAGATGAACACGCGCGTGCAGGTCGAGCACCCGGTGACCGAGATGATCACCGGCATCGACATCGTGCAGCAGCAGATCCGCATCGCGTGCGGCGAGAAGCTCCCGATCAAGCAGCGCGACGTGCTGTGCAAGGGCCACGCGATCGAGTGCCGCATCAACGCCGAAGACCCTTACAAGTTCATCCCGTCGCCCGGGCGGATCACGTCGCTGCACATGCCCGGCGGCCCCGGCGTCCGAGTCGACTCGCACGCCTACAACGGCTACTTCGTGCCGCCCAACTACGACTCGCTGATCGGCAAGATCATCGCCTACGGCGACACCCGCGAGCAGGCCCTCGCGCGCCTCAACATCGCGCTCTCCGAGACGGTCATCGAAGGCATCAAGACCAACATACCGCTGCACCTCGACCTCATACACGACGGGGCGTTCGTGCGCGGCGGCACGTCGATCCACTATCTCGAAGAGAAGCTGGCGAAGCTGGCTTCCAAAAAGTGAAAAGTGAAAAGTGAAACGTGAAACGTGAAACGTCGAACGGCAGCGCGGCTACCTAGCGTTTCACGTTTCACATTTCACTTTTCACCTCTCAAATGCCCTGGCTATCCGCGACCTTCGTCGTCGACTCAAACGCCGCCGAGCTTCTGTCCGACGCCCTGCTGGGCGTCGGTGCCCTGAGCGTCGACCTCGGTGACGCCGATGCGGGCACCGCATTCGAGCGGCCGATCTTCGACGAGCCCGACGGCGCGCCGGCGGGGCAGTGGCTGCACGCGCGGATGTCGGCGCTGTTCGACGTCGATGCCGACGTGCCGGCGCTGATGGCGCGAGCGTTCGAAGAAGCGCAGGTGCCGGCGACGACGGCGTACGAAGTCGCGCGCGTCGAGGACGAGGACTGGGTGAGGAAGACCCAGTCGCAGTTCACGCCGCAGCACGTGACCGACCGGCTGTGGATCGTGCCGACGTGGCACGAGCCGCCCGACCCGGCCGCGATCAACATCGTCCTCGATCCCGGCCTCGCGTTCGGCACCGGCACCCATCCCACCACGCGGCTCTGCCTGCGCTGGCTCGACGCGAAGATCGCCGGCGGGGAATCGGTGGTCGACTTCGGCTGCGGCTCGGGCATCCTGGCGATTGCCGCATTGAAGCTCGGGGCGGGCAGCGCCTCCGGCGTCGACATCGATCCGCAGGCGGTCACCGCCGCCGACCGCAACGCGCGGCAAAACCAGGTCGGCGCGACTTTCGTCACCGCCGCCGGGCAGCTGCAGGCCGGCCGCATCGTGGTCGCGAACATCCTCGCCAAGCCGTTGATCGTGCTGGCCCCTCTGATCGCCGATCTCACGCTGCCCGGCGGAGCGCTCGCGCTGTCGGGCATCCTCGCCGAGCAGGCGGACGAAGTGCGGGAGGCCTACCGCGCGTGGTACGATTTCGAGCCTGCCCAAGAGGAAGCCGGCTGGGTGCTGCTCACCGCGACCCGCCGCTGACCGTCCCGTCGATGCCCGAACGATCGAACCCGCACGCGCGGCGCAAGCCATGAGCCTCGTCACGCGCTGCCCGCGCTGCAGGACGCTGTTCCGCGTCACGCCCAACCAGCTCCAGGCCCGTTCCGGCCGGGTGCGGTGCGGGCGCTGCACGACGGCGTTCGACGCGTACGACGCGCTGGCGGCGGAGACGACCAATATCCTGCCGCCGCCGCGGGCGGAGGAGGCGGTCGCGGCCGAGGTCGACGCGACGGCGTTGAAAATGGATTCCCGCCTTCGCGGGAATGACGACGCCCGCCTTCGCGGGAATGACCGCGTACCGCAGATCGCAACCGCGGCGGCCGTGGCGCCCACCGCGCCGATCGTCGAACCCGAGCCGCCGAAGACCGCCGCGGCCGAGACCGCCTACGCGCCGCAACCCGTGCCCGCACCGGTGGCCGCTGCGGCCGCCCCGCAGCCGATAGCCGCGCCGGCGCCCGAGGAAGACGAAGCCGAGGAACGTTCGCGTTTCGGCGAGATCTTCACCCACCCCACGCCGCAGCAGCGCTGGCGCGCGGGCGCGGCGGTGCTGGCGGTGCTCCTCGTGCTGCAGCTCGCCTATGCCTATCGCAGCGAGATCGTCGCGCGCTCGCCGATGCTGCGCTCGGCGACGGCCGGCGTCTGCGAGCACCTCGGCTGCAGCGTGCCGCTGCCGCAGCGTCCGGAGCTCGTCAGGATCGAAGCGTCCGACGTGCACATGGTCGACGCCGCGCGGCCGCAGCTCATCCAGCTCACCGCGACCCTGCGCAGCTACGCGGGTTACGATCTCGCGTACCCCGCGCTCGATCTCGTGCTGACGAACGCGAACGAGCACGCGCTCGCGCGCCGCATCTTCACGCCCGACGAATACCTCGACGCCACGCGCGACCCCGACGCGGGCATACCCGCCAACGCCGAGATCACCGTCGCGCTCGATCTCGACACCGGCAATCTCAACGCCGCCGGTTTCCGTCTCGACCTGCTCGCGGCGCCGCCGCGCTGAACCCATGACCACACCGACAGAGCTCAAGTACACCGACCAGCATGCATGGCTGCGCACCGAAGCCGACGGCACGTATACCGTCGGCATCACCGATCACGCGCAGGAAGCGCTCGGGGACGTGGTGTTCGTGCAGAATCCCGCGGTCGGCCGCAAGGTGACCAAAGGCGAGGAGGTCGGCGTCATCGAGTCGGTCAAGGCCGCCGCCGATATCTACGCCCCGCTCTCGGGCGAGATCGTCGCGGTCAACGAGGCGCTCGACGATGCGCCCGAGAAGCTCAACGAGGATTCGTATGCGGCATGGATGTTCCGCATCCGCGCCGATGACGCATCGGAGCTCGCGACCCTCATCGACGCGGCGGCGTACCAGAAAATCGCCGACGCCGATCAGCCGTAAACTAGATCCCACTTCCCAAAGGAGAATGCGATGGCCAGCGTCACCCTCGGCGGCAATCCCGTCACCGTGAACGGCAACTTCCCGAAACCCGGAGACACCGTGCCCGACTTCACCCTGACCGGCGGCGATCTCAAGGACGTGAGCCTCAAGGACTACGCCGGCAAGCGCAAGGTGCTGAACATCGTGCCCAGCCTCGACACGCCGGTCTGCCAGACTTCGACGCGGCAGTTCAACCAGCGCGCTTCCGGTCTCGCCGACACCGTCGTGCTCGTCATCTCCGCGGACCTGCCGTTCGCGTCGAAGCGCTTCTGCACGACCGAAGGCCTGAACAACGTCGTGCCGCTCTCGACGTTCCGCAACCGCGACGTGCACGGCAAGCTCGGCGTCGACGTCGCCGACGGCCCGCTCAAAGGCGTGACCGCGCGCGGGGTGATCGTGCTCGACGAGAACAACAAGGTGCTGCACTCGGAGCTGGTGCCCGAGATCAAGGAAGAGCCCAAGTACGACGCGGCGCTGGCGGCGTTATCGAAGTGAAACGTGAAACGTGAAACGTGAAAAGTGAAAAGTGAAATGTGAAACGTCAACCCGTGTTCAAGCCGATTCGCTCAAGCTCCGACATGCCGCCACGTTTCACCTTTCGCGTTTCACGTTTCACGGCCTTCGAATGAAAAGCGCTCACAAGGGCAAGCGCGGCATCACGCGCATCTGGAACGCGCTGTTCTATTCACTCGACGGGCTGTCGGCCGCATTCAGGCACGAGGACGCCTTCCGCCAGGAAGTGCTGATGGCGCTCGTGCTCATCCCGATCGCCGTCCACATGCCGGTGGAGGGTTCGGGCAAGGCGCTGATGGTCGCGAGCGTGCTGCTCGTGCTCATCGTCGAGCTCCTCAACTCGGCGATCGAGGCGGTGACCGATCGCGTGTCGCTCGAAGACCACATCCTCGCCAAGCGCGCGAAGGACATGGGCAGCGCGGCGGTGATGCTCGCGCTCATCAACGTTCCCACGGTCTGGTTGATCGTGCTGCTGTCGTAGCGTGCGGCACCGCCTCTTCTACGTGGTCGGCGCGTCCGGCGTCGGCAAGGACAGCCTGATCGCGTACGCGCGCGAGCGCCTCGCGACGTCGCGCGCGATCGTCTTCGCGCACCGCTACATCACGCGGCCCGCGGAGTGCGGCCGCGAGAACCACATCGAGCTCTCGTGCGCCGAGTTCGCGCAGCGCGAGCGCCTCGGCCTGTTCGCGATGTCGTGGGAGAGTCACGGCTATCGCTACGGCATCGGCGTCGAGATCGACGCGTGGCTCGCGCAGGGCCTGAGCGTGGTGGTGAACGGCTCGCGGGATTACGTGCCCCAGGTGCGACGGCGCTATCCCGACATCGGCGTGGTGTGGGTGAGCGCCCCGCCCGAGGTCGTGGAGTCGCGGTTGCAGAGCCGCGGTCGCGAGTCGAGTCGCGAGATCGAGGCGCGCCTCGAGCGCAATTCCCGTCTCGGCGTCGAAGCGCCCGACGACGTGCTGCGCATCGACAACGACGGCACGCTGGAAACCGCGGGCGAACGGCTGATCGCGCTGCTGAGCAGTTGATCGTCGTTCCCGCGAAGGCGGGAACCGATTTTGACGTTGGATTCCACTTGAAATGGATTCCCGACAGCCCGCGCCAGCGCCGTTCGGGAATGACGATGGTTATAATCCGGGCGTCTTTCTTCCCGGCCTTCCCATGTCCACTCTCATCTGCGGCTCGATCGCGTACGACACCATCATGGTGTTCAGCGACCGCTTCAAGAATCACATCCTTCCCGACCAGCTCCACATCCTCAACGTCGCGTTTCTGGTGCCGGACATGCGGCGCGAGTTCGGCGGCTGCGCGGGCAACATCGCCTACTCGCTGAAGATGCTCGGCGGCGAGCCGCTGATCATGGCGACGGTCGGCGACGATTACGGGCCGTACGAAGAGCGTCTCGACGCGCTCGCCATACCGCAGACGTACATCCGCAAGGTCGAAGGCACGTACACCGCGCAGGCGTTCATCACGACCGATCTCGACGACAACCAGATCACCGCGTTCCATCCGGGCGCGATGAACGAGTCGCACCGGAACCACGTGGGCGACGCCCAGAGCGCGACGCTCGGCATCATCGCGCCCGACGGCCGGGAGGGGATGCTGCAGCACGCGCGCGAGTACGACGAGGCGGGCGTGCCTTTCGTCTTCGATCCCGGCCAGGGCCTGCCGATGTTCGACGGCGCGGAGCTGCTCGAATTCATCCGCATGGCCGAGTACGTGACGGTCAACGATTACGAAGCGCAGTTGATCCAGGAGCGCACCGGCAAGACGGTCGAGCAGCTCTCCAAGCTCGTGAAGGCTTTCATCGTGACGCTGGGCGCGAAAGGCTCGCTGATCTACAGCGGCGCCGAGCGGATTGAGATCCCGAGTGTGAAGCCGGAGGCCGTGGTCGATCCGACCGGCTGCGGCGACGCTTTCAGGGCCGGGCTCCTCTACGGCCTCGCCGCGGATTACGATTGGCAGACGACCGGCCGCCTCGCGTCGCTGCTGGGCTCGATCAAGATCGCGCAGCGCGGCGGACAGAATCACCGCTTCACGCCCGACGAGATCGCGCAGCGCTTCCGCGACGCGTTCGGCCGCGCGCTTGCCTGAACGAAAGGACCGGCCATGAGCAAATCCGCAATCATCCTCGCCGCCGCGGTGCTGGCGACCGCGCTGAGCGGCTGCGCGCCCGGGCTCGGCGGCAGCTCGTACAGCCGCGAGCAGGCGCGCCGCGAGCAGACCGTGCGCATGGGTTACGTCGAGAGCGTGCGCGAAGTGAAGATCGAAGGCACGCGCAGCGGCGTCGGCGCCGCGACCGGCGCGGTAGCCGGCGGCATCGGCGGCAGCACGATCGGGCACGGCCGCGGCTCCGCGGTCGCGGCGGTCGCCGGCGCGGTCGTCGGCGGCATCGCGGGCCAGGCGGCGGAGCAGGGACTCACCGCCAGGCGCGGCGTCGAGGTCACCGTCAAGCTCGATAACGGCACGATGCTCGCGATCACGCAGGAAGCCGACGAGACCTTCCGCCCCGGCGACCGCGTGAGAATCCTCTCCGACGGCGCGACATCGCGTGTCACTCGCTAAGCACGACTTCGCGACGACGCGGCAAGCGATGAAGTCGACCATGCCCGGGTCGCGTCGTCGCGTCGTTTCCGGCGCGCAGCGCATGTCGTCCTGACGACATGCGCTGGCTGCGCATCGCGCGGCTCGCGCTGCACCTCGCGCGCGGCCTTTTCACCGCCGCGTTCCTTTTTCCGTTCCAGTCGCAGGCGACGCGCGATCGCGAGATCGGCGAGTGGGCCGCCGGCGTGCTCGACATCCTCGCGCTGCGCCTGACGGTGCACGGCGAGCTCGTGAAGGCGCGCCCGCTGATGCTCGTCGCGAACCACGTCTCGTGGCTCGACATCTTCGCGATGCAGTCGGTGGCGCCGGTGCGCTTCGTCGCGAAATCGGAGGTGAGGCGCTGGCCGCTGGTCGGCTGGCTCTCCGCGCGCGCGGGCACGCTGTTCATCGAGCAATCGCGCCGTCACGATACGCTGCGCATCAACAAGCTCGTCGGCGAATCGCTTCGGAGCGGAGAGGTGTTCGCGGTGTTTCCCGAAGGCACGACGACCGACGGCTCGCGCCTGCTGAAATTCCACGCCTCGCTGCTCGCGCCCGCCTTGCAGGTCGGCGCGACCTTACAGCCCGCGGCGATACGTTTCACGCGGGAAGACGGGACGCTGTGCACCGAAGCCGCGTTCGACGGTGTGCGCTCGGTGTGGGACGTGGTGCTCGGCGTCACGCGGCACCGGACGGTGAACGTGTCTCTCACGTTCATGCCGCCGCTCGCGACCGACGGCTACCATCGCCGCGAGCTGGCGACCTACGCGCGCGAAGCTATCCGTCTGACGCTCGGCCTGGGACCCTCTGAATAAGTCCCGCGCGGGACGCGTTACGACCAAAACGCGATGGATGCTAGGAGCGACGCGAAGCCAATATGTCGATATTGGCGAGCGGCGCGACGACGCAGACGCGCGTTTTGGTCGTAACCCGAAGGGAGGGCGGCTTTGCGGGCGCATTTCGTCGTCGGGATCGCTTGCAATATCGACATATTGCCGCGCGCTCTCCTCCTAGAACTGCCTCCCGCAAAGACGCCCTCGCGCCCGCGCGGGACTTATTCAGAGGGTCCGTAAGCCGAGCAGTCGGTCTGAAACAGACGCCGATCTTCGAGCCGAAGCGCGCTGAGCTGGCGTCCCCATACGCAGCCGGTGTCGATGCTGAGGAGATCGGGCTCGAGCATGAGCCCGAGCGCGGCCCAGTGGCCGCACACGATCGGCGTTCCCGCGCTCCGGCGTCCGTGCACCTCGAACCACGGCATGTAGCCCTCGGGCGCGCCGTCGAGACCGGTCTTGTGGCTGAACTCCATGCGGCCGCTCGCGTCGACGAGGCGGATGCGCGTCATCGCGTTGATGATCGTGCGCAGGCGGTCGTAACCGGTCAGGGCGTCGTCCCACGCGTCGGGCGTGTTGCCGTACATGTGACGGAAGAGCCCGCCGTCGTTCGCCGCGAGCGCGCTCTCGACTTCGCGGGCGAGTGAGTGCGCTTCTGGAATCGTCCACTGCGGCAGCAGCCCCGCATGCACCATCGCGTAGCCGTTCTCGACGTGCATGAGCTTGCGCGTGCGCAGGAACTCGAGGAGCTCGTCACGATCGGGCGCGTTGAGGATGTCGTCGACGGTGTCGCCGCGGTGCGGCTTGGCGAACCCCGCCGCGACCACGAGCAGCGCGAGGTCGTGATTGCCGAGCACGCAGACCGCGCGGTCCCCGAGGCTCTTCACGAAGCGCAGCGTCTCGGCCGACTTCGGACCGCGGTTGACGAGGTCGCCCACGAGCCACAGTGCGTCCGCCGCCGGGTCGAACGCGACCGCGTCGAGCAGCGTGCGCAGCTCGTCGTAGCAGCCCTGCACGTCGCCGATGGCGTAAGTGGACATTTTGAGGGGTGAAATGCGAAACGTGAAACGAAAAGGGCGCAGCCCGCGCTACGCCCTGGTGTTCAACCCGCTATGACGTTTCACATTTCACGTTTCACTTGCCCTGCGACGCCAGGTAATCCACCGCCGCCATGACGTCGGCGTCGGAGAGCGACATGTTGCCGCCCTTGGGCGGCATCGCGCCCTTGCCCTTGAGCGCGTGCTCGTGGAGCGTGTCGAGCCCCTGCTTGAGACGCGGCGCCCATGCGGCCTTGTCGCCGAGCTTCGGCGCGCCGGCGACGCCGGTGCCGTGGCACGCGGCGCAGTTCGCGTCGAAGATCGCCTTGCCCTTGTCGGAGCCGCCGGCGGCGGCGCCCGCGGCAGGCGCCGAAGGCGGTGCGCCCGCAGCGGCAGGCGCCGGTGCGGCAGCGGCGGGTGCGGCCGCGGTTTGCGCCGGTGCCGTCTTGACGGCCGGCTCGGTGAACTTCGCGCCGGCCTGGTTCGCCATGTAGGCGACCGCGCGCGCCAACTCGTCGTCGGTCAGCGCCGGGTTGCCGCCGCGCGGGGGCATGGCGCGGATGCCTTTGATCGCCATCTCGGTCAGGTGCTCGTGGCCCTGCTTGATGAGCGGTCCCCACACGGCCGCGTCGCCGATCTTGGGTGCGTTCAACGCGCCGGTCGCGTGGCACGCGCTGCACACCGAATCGACGATCTGCTTGCCGGTCTTCTGCCCCGGCACGTCGCTGCCTTCGGCGACGACGACCTGCCCGACGGGCTTGAGCCGCTTCGCAATCGCTTCTTCCGAGAGCACCGTTGCGCCCGGCGATACGCTGCGAGTCGCGAGACCCGCGATGATCGAGATCAGCACGATCGGAATGACGAACGACAGGATGACGACCACGAGAAGTTGCTTCGGCGTCTTGATGAAAGTGGAATGCGCGTCGTGGGGATGATGCTCGCTCATGCAGGTTTCCCGCGTATAAGACAGACGAAAACCGCCGATTATAGCGGGGAGCCGGGTGCGGGTAAAACCTTGATTTGAGGCGTGTTACAATCGCCGGTCACGCGCTCGTAGCTCAGCTGGATAGAGTATCGGCCTCCGAAGCCGAGGGTCGTGGGTTCGAATCCCGCCGAGCGCGCCAGTCAGAAAGTCAAAATGGATTCCGGATCACTTCGCGCTGCCGCGCGGTCCGGAATGACGACCATGGCGTCATTCCCGCGAAGGCGGGAAGCCATTTTGACCCGTGACGTCCAAACAAAAACGCCGGCATCTGCCGGCGTGTTTTCATTCTGACCTCGCGCGCTGCTTCACGTCTTCACATCGTGGTTCGCGCGCGCGCTCTGGAACACCTGCGGCCACCAGCTCTCGAAATGCGCGCGCGTGCCGCGCGCGTCGATGAACGCCTTGTATGCCTTGGTGCGCGCGGTGCGCTCGACCGACGCAGCGGCGAGCGCTTTCCCGTGATCGCTTTGCGCGAGCGCGTATTCGAGGCGGCGCTCCAGCTCCTCCTGCACCGCGCGCTCTTCCTCGACTTTGGCGCGCAGGCTTTCGAGCTCGGCGAGCGAGAGGAACGCGCCGAGCTTCGCGCGCAGCGTCTTCGGATCGAGCGGCTTGCAGAGATACGCATTGGCGCCCGCGCGCAAGGCGCGTGCGCGATCCTGATCGCGCGCCGCAGCCGTGCAGAAGACGATCGGCGCGTTCGGATCGGTCTTGCGGATTTCGCGGCAAAGCGCCGCCCCCGACCAGTCGGGCAACCAGTAATCGAGGATGTAAGCGTGGAACGTCGTCGAGTTGACGTAACGGATCGCCTCGAAGGCGGTGGCCGCGAAGATCAGCGTGTGATCCGGCAGCACTTCCTGGAGCAGGTTGCAGAACTCCGGATCGTCGTCGACGACGAGGACGGTGCGGTGGGGCAGCGCGCGTTCGGACATTGGGAGGCTCCTCGGTGACTGCGTGATCAGACCCGCGGACATTGTTCCAGTATGGTCCTTTTCTGCGATATGCAAAACCGGGCGTACCCCGGGGTCAGCCGCTGCCGCTCAGCCGGCCGGCCTCCGAGGTTTCGCTGCTCGTGAGCGCCAGCTCACGCAGAACGCCGATGCGCTGGTGCACCCCGCGCGCTTGCGCCGAGACGACGGCGGCCCCTGTCGCGTCGCCGGTGTCCGCGAGACGCGCGGCGCACTCGTTCAGCAGGGCCGCACTTTCCTGAAGTGTCTTGAGGGCCTGCCATAGCGTCGCTTCGGTTTTGGCCGTCAGCCCGTCCGCCAGCGCCTGCGTGCTGAAGCCGTGGCCGGTGTGGCAGCGGAAGCGGTCGACCTTGCCTTCGCGTATGCGGAACAACACGCCATTGCATTCCGGGCACGTGTAAACGCTGGGGTCTCCGTATTCCATGATGCCCCTCTCGAAAGCGGAATCGGATGCCGACATGCCGATGTCGGTCTTGAGGCCCTCGCGATAGCCGGCCGAATCGGGTGGCTCCTTCGGCGGCGCCGTCATCACGAGCTCCGCGAGGATAGGCCCGATCTCGCGCGCCGGGAGCGAGTAATCGATGTCGGCGCGGCGCAGCGCCGACAGCGGCATCGAGCTCATCGCCGCCTCATGCGGATCCTGCACGATACCTATCCCGCCCACGCGCTTCAACGCGTACATGCCCGAGCTTCCGTCGGACAGCGATCCGGACAGGATTACGCCGATCGCGCGGGCACCGTACGAGCGGGCGGCCGACCGGAAAAGCACGTCGACCGATGGACGGTAGTGATTCTCCTTGGGCCCCCGCACCACGTGCACGCGGCCGTCCATCACGATGAGGTGGTGATCCGGCACCGCGACGTAGATGCGGCCGCCTGCGAGCGGCTCGCCGTGCGTCGCGGGCGCGGCCGGCAGCGGTCCCGCGCGATTCAGGATGAAGTCGAGGAGAGAGCGCTGGGTGGGCGCGGTATGCAGCACCACCAGGACTGCGGCGGGGAAATCGGCCGGGAGCCCTCCGGCGAATTCTTCGAGCGCACGTACGCCTCCCGCGGACGCACCGACTACGACCATACGTTCGGGCACCATCGCGAGCTCGTGCAGAATTTACGATGCGCGAATGTTGCAAGCCGTACGCCGTGCACGCGGAGGGGCTACCGGCATGCTCGCGGGAGAGTCCGGCCGTATCCCATTCGACCGCCTGCGCCGCACGCTGATTGCATAAGACGCTCACGCGCGATTTTGCAGCGCGGGCGCGGCAGCGATCCTGCACGGAGGCCCTGTGGTTCCACCTGAAACGAGCGACAAGAACGGCGCGCGCCGCGACATCGTCGTGATCGGCGCTTCGGCCGGCGGCGTCGAGGCGATCGTCGGGGTCATGCGCGATCTGCCGGCCGACATCGCAGCGTCGTTTTTCGTCGTGTCACACGTGCTGCCCGAAGCCGGTAGTCACCTGCTCGACGCGCTCAATACGATGGGTCCGCTGCCGGCCAGACACGCC
The DNA here is from genome assembly GCA_036262035.1 of Burkholderiales bacterium. Lineage (NCBI taxonomy): Bacteria > Pseudomonadati > Pseudomonadota > Betaproteobacteria > Burkholderiales > Burkholderiales bacterium. The sequence continues at coordinate 282,605 of DATAJS010000010.1, forward strand.
GAAGACGGCGAAGAGTTCAAGCACGGCGTCATCTACGTGGCGCCGCCGGACCGGCATCTGCTCGTCAAGCGCGACCACGTGCGGGTCACCCGCGGGCCACGGGAAAACCGCTGGCGGCCGGCCATCGACCCGCTGTTTCGCTCGGCCGCGGTCGCTCACGGTCCGTGCGCTGTGGGCATCGTGCTCTCGGGCATGCTCGACGACGGAACGTCCGGCCTGGCGGCGATCAAGCGCTGCGGCGGTATCGCGATCGTCCAGGATCCCGACGATGCGGCTTTCCCCGAGATGCCGCGCACCGCGCTCGCCAACGTCGATGTCGACCACCGGCTGAGGGTGGCGGACATCGCGCCGGTGCTGTCGGGGCTGGTGTCCGAAAGCGTCGGCGAGCGCGCCGCGCCGCCGGCCGATATCGTGGCGGAGGCGCGCATCGCCGAAACCGGATACAGCGACGAAACCGTCACCGCCGGCCTTGGGGAGCTCACGGCGTTGTCGTGTCCCGAATGCGGCGGGCCACTCTGGCAGCGCGACGGCAAAGCGCATACGCGCTATCGCTGCCGCGTCGGTCACGCCTACGGCGACGCATCGCTGCTCTCGGCGCAGGACGAGGTGCTCGAAAGCGCGGTATGGGCCGCGATCCGGGTGTTCGACCAGCGTGCGAACGTGCTCGCCACCATGGCCGAAAAAGATCGCCACGCGCAGCGCGCGCGCTCCGCGGCGCACCACGAGTCGCTGGCGCGGGAGGCGCGCGGGCACGCCACGACCCTGCGGGGATTTCTCATGCGACGCAGCGAGTGAAAGGCCACGCGAAAACCCGCAGGGATAATCCCGCTTGAAATAAACTCGGGGCTGGCGCAGTCTCCAACCACGCCGAGAGCACGAGAGATGGCCCGCAGGAAAAGCGATGAGCCCGCCGAAGCAGCGGCTCGCGACACGCACGACGAACCGCCGCCGCCCGGCGCAGGCGCGTTTCCGATCGTCGGCATAGGCGCGTCCGCGGGCGGCCTCGACGCGTTCCGCGAGATGCTCGGCGCGCTGTCGCCGAAAGCGGGCATGGCGTACGTGCTCGTCACCCACATGCCGGCGAAGCACGAGAGCGCGCTTGCCGAGGTGCTCGCGCGATGCTCGGCGCTCCCGATCTCGCAGCTCACGGACGGCCTGCGCTTCGAGCCCAACCACGTGTACGTGCTGCCGGCCGGTCACGACGTGGCGCTCACCGACGGCATTGCGCACCTGACGCCGCGTACCGCCGGCGCCGGCCATCATCGCCCGGTCGATCATTTCTTCCACTCGCTGGCCGAGCATCACGGGCACAAGGCGATCGGCGTGGTGTTGTCGGGCAGCGCGTCCGACGGCGCGCTCGGCATACAGGAGATCAAGGCCGCGGGCGGCATCACGTTCGCGCAGGACGACACCGCCGAGCAGACGAGCATGCCGCGCACCGCGATCCAGACCGGCGCGGTCGATTTCGTGCTCAACCCCGTCGACATCGCGAAAGAGCTCGCGCGCATCGCGACGCACCCGATCGTCGCCGCGACCGAGGGGCCGGCGTCGGACGAAGTGCCCGACCTCGACCCGGTGCTCGAGGTGCTGCGCGAGGCGACCGGCGTCGACTTCACGCAGTACAAGCGCAACACGCTCTATCGCCGCATCATCCGGCGCATCGTGCTGCACAAGCTCGACGGCATCGCCGAGTACCTGAAGCTGCTCGCGTCGACGCCGTCCGAGGCGGAAGCGCTGTATCAGGACATCCTGATCAACGTCACGAGCTTCTTCCGCAACCCGGAAGCGTTCGACGCTCTGAAGGAAGACGTTTTCCCGCCCCTCACGCACAATCGTTCGCGCCACGACCCGGTGCGCATCTGGACGCTCGGCTGCTCGACCGGGGAGGAAGCGTATTCGCTCGCCATGGCGTTCGCCGAGTTCGCGGAAGGGCTCGGCCGGTCGATACCGGTACAGGTCTTCGCGACCGACCTCAATGCCGCGAGCATCGAGAAGGCGCGCGCCGGCCTGTACTCGCGCAGCAGCGTGGGCGAGGTCAGCGCCGAACGCCTGCGGCGGTTCTTCGTAGAGACCGAAGGCGGCTACCGCATCGCCAAGCCCATCCGCGACGCGTGCATCTTCGCGCGACACAACGTGCTCGACGATCCGCCGTTCTCGCGCATCGACCTCGTGAGCTGCCGCAACATGCTGATCTACCTCGGCACCGAGCTGCAGCAGAAGGTGATACCGATACTGCACTACTCGCTGCGGCCCACCGGCTTTCTCTGGCTGGGCACGTCGGAGACCATCGGTTCGTATCGCGACCTGTTCGACCTGCGCAACACGCGCTACAAGATCTACGCGAAGAAGCCGGCGGCGGGCCACATCCCGCTGGTGACTGCGCAGTCGCCGCGCACCCCGGCCGTCGTCGGGACGCCGACCTACCTGCCGCAGCTCGAGTCGAAGGCGGTCGACCCCCAGCGCGAGATCGACCGGCTGCTCGTCGCGCGCTTCGCGCCGCCGTCGGTGCTCGTGCGCGGCGATCTCGAGATCGTTCACTATCGCGGCAACACCTCGCCTTATCTCGCGCCCGCGCCCGGCCGCGCGACGCTGAACCTGCTGAAGATGCTGCGCGAAGGCCTCGTGCTCGGCGTGCGCTCGGCGATACAGCGCGCCAAGATGGAAGAGGCGCCGGTGCGGCAGGAAGGCCTCACCGTCGGCGTCAACGGCGCCGAGCGCAAGGTCAACGTCGAAGTGATCCCGGTGAAATCGGGCGTCGAGCGCGCCGACCTTTTCATGGTGATCTTCCAGGAGGCGCCGAGGCGCGAGGCGGCGCCGGCTGCCCCCGCCGCCGCCGACGACGCCACGCAGAACGAGATCGGGCAGCTGAAGCAGGAGCTCGCCGCGACCCGCGAGTACCTGCAGTCGGTCATCGAACAGCAGGAAGCCGCCAACGAGGAGCTCCAGAGCGCCAACGAGGAAGTGCAGTCCGCGAACGAGGAGCTGCAGAGCATCAACGAGGAGCTCGAGACTTCCAAGGAGGAAGTGCAGTCGAGCAACGAGGAGCTCGCCACGGTCAACGACGAGCTCCACGGCCGCAACGCCGAGCTCGCGCAGACCAACAACGACCTGATCAACCTGCTCTCGAGCGTGCAGATGGCGATCGTCATGCTCGGCCCCAACCTGCGCATCCGCCGTTTCACGCCGATGGCGGAGAAGCTGCTGAACCTGATCCCGACCGACGTCGGTCGCCCGGTGTCCGACATCAAGATCAACCTGGACGTCCCCGATCTCGAGCAGCTCATCGCCGAAGCCGTCGACAGCGTCGCGGTCCGCGAGCGCGAGGTGCAGGACCGGCAGGGCCGCTGGTACCTGCTGCGCGTGAGGCCGTATCGCACGCTGGAGAACAAGATCGACGGCGCGGTCGTCGTGCTCGTCGACGTCGATTCGCTCAAGCGCAGCCAGGAGATGCTGCGCCAGCAGACCGAGCTCCTCAACCAGGCGCACGAGCCGATCGTCATGTGGGAGCTCGACGGCTACATCAACTACTGGAACAAGGCGGCGGAAGAGACGTACGGCTTCACGAGCGAGGCGGCGGTCGGCCGCAGGGCGCACGAGCTGCTGATCGCCACGCCTCCCTACGACGCCTACCGCGACGCGCTGGCGGCGCAGGCGCACTGGAGCGGCGAGCTCGTGCACACGCGGCGCGACGGGCAGAAGATCATCGTGGAATCGCGCATGGTGGTCGTCACCGATACCGAAGGGCGCAAGCTCGTCGTGCAGGCCGACCGCACGATCACCGCGCGCAAGGAGTCCGAGCGCATCCTGCGCACCCTCGCCGACGATCTGGTCGCCGCGGACCGGCACAAGGACGAGTTTCTCGTGATGCTCGCGCACGAGCTGCGCAATCCGCTCGCCCCGTTGCGCAACGTCGTGGCGGTGCTCGAGTCGGACAAGGCGCAGCCGCAGCAGAAGGCGCGGGCGGTGCGCATCATGGACCGGCAGATCGCCAACATGGCGCGGCTGATCGACGACCTCCTCGACGTCTCGCGCATCGCGGTGTCGCAGATCGAGCTCAGACGCGGGTCGCTGGACATGGGCGCGCTCGTCAGGCGCGTCGCCGAGCAGAACGAATCGGTGATTGCCGACAAGCGCCAGACGCTCGACGTCGACCTGCCGGCAACGCCGTGCTTCGTCGACGGAGACGCGGTGAGGCTCGAGCAGGTCGTCGGCAATCTGGTGCAGAACGCCTCGAGGTACACGCCCGCCGGGGGGCGCATCTGGCTGAGCGTCAGGTGCGGGGATGCCGCCCACGGCGAGCAGGTGGTCCTGCGCGTGCGCGACAACGGTATCGGCATCGACGCCGACAAGCTGCCGTACGTGTTCGACCTCTTCATGCGCGCCGACCGCGCGATCGAGCACTCCGGCAGCCTGGGCGTCGGCCTCACTCTCGTGCGGCGGCTCGTCGAAATGCACGGCGGCACGGTCGAAGCGCACAGCGCCGGCCAGGGCGAGGGCAGCGAGTTCGTCGTGCGCCTGCCGAAGGTCCCCGCGGACGCGGCGGCCGTTCCGGCGCCGGTCGAGCAGGCCGTTCCCAAAATCCGGCCGCGGCGCGTGCTCGTGGTCGACGACAGCCTCGACAGCGCCGAAGCGACCGCGATGTCGCTGCGGATCGCCGGCCACGCGGCGGAGATCGCTACGAGCGGCGCGCAGGCGCTCGAGACGATCCGCAGCTTCAGGGCAGACGTCGTGCTGATCGACATCGGCATGCCGGACATGGACGGTTACGAGTTGGCGAGGCGCCTGAAGGCCGCCGCGAGCGACGGCGTGCGGCTGATCGCGCTCAGCGGCTACAGCCATCCCGAAGCGCGCAAACAGGCCGAGGTCGCGGGATTCGACGGCTACGTCGTGAAGCCCGCGAGCGTGGAAGACATCGAGAGCGAGATCGCGCGCTAGCGCGACGGCTGCCGCGGGGCGGCGTACTTGATCGCGAGCGCTTTCAGCACGTAGGTGTAGCCGCCGCCGACCACGCGGTAGGGATAGGGAAACGGACCCCACGCCGGACCCCATGGCGAGCCGTAGAAGGGATAGGGCCGCCAGCGGTAATGCCCGAAGTAGAACGGGTCGTAGAACGGGTCGTAGACCGTCGTCGGCTCGTGGTAGATGCGCTCCACGTCCTGCCGCACGATCGCGTCGGCGCCCAGCGCTTTCGCTTTCTCGCGAGCGTCGTTGAGGAGGTCCGCTTCCGACGCGCCTTCGGACTCGATCAGCGCGATCTCGACGTAGGGGCGATCGGGCTTTTGCAGCAGGATCTCCACCGACTGCGTCGGCGGATAGACCTTGCCCGGATCGAGCTGGACGACGCGCGTGTTGACGGCGCAGGCGCCGAGCGCGAGCACGGCGGCGCAGGCGAGGAGGCAAAGAGCTTTCATCCTGGATTGGACCGCCCGGCGGTGCGACTGTTTCGTTGATAATAGCGGCGTTCCGCCATTCCCGACCCGGATGCTGAAGACCACGCCTTTTCACGCGCGGACGTCCGCGCTGTGCCTCTCCCATGCCTGGCGGCGCTGGGCGGGCTACGTGGTCGCCAGCGTCTACGAGTTCAACCACGAGCGCGAGTATCACGCGATCCGCAGCTCGGCCGCCTTGTTCGACATCTCGCCGCTCTACAAGTACCGCGTGACCGGCCACGACGCCGCGCGCCTGCTCGACCGTGTGGCGACGCGCAACGTCGCGAAGTCGGGCATCGGGCAGGTGCTCTACACCTGCTTCTGCGACCACCACGGCAAGGTGCTCGACGACGGCACCCTCGCGCGCTTCGGCCCGAGCGAGTTCAGGATGACGAGCGCCGACCCCAACCTGCGCTGGCTCGCGGACAACGCGTTCGGGCTCGACGTCGCGATCGAGGATGTCTCGGAGCGGATCGCGGCGCTCGCGCTGCAGGGGCCGAGCGCGCGCAGGATTCTCGAAGCCGCGACCGGCGATGACGTCGCGGCGCTGCGCTATTTCCGCATCGCATCGTTCACCATCGCGGGCGTCGACGTGACGATCTCGCGCACCGGCTACACCGGCGACCTCGGCTACGAGATCTGGCTCGATGCGCGCGACAGCTTACGCGTGTGGGATGCGCTGATCGAAGCCGGCACGCCGTACGGCATCGTCCCGGCCGGCATGCTTGCGCTCGATGTCGCGCGCATCGAAGCCGGCCTCATGCTGCTCGACGTCGATTACGTCTCGGCGAGAAAAGCGCTGATCGCGCGCCAGACCTCGTCGCCGTACGAGCTCGACCTCGCGTGGACGGTCGATCTCACCAAGCCGCACTTCGTCGGGCGCGAAGCCCTGTCGCGCGAGAGCGAGCGCGGACCGGAATGGCGCTTCGTCGGCATCGAGGTCGACTGGGACTCGCTCGAAGCGCTGTATCTCGAAGTCGGCCTCGCGCCGCAGCTGCCGTCGACCGCGTGGCGTACCAGCGTGCCGATTTATCACGACGACGAGCAGGCCGGCTACGCCACCAGCGGCGGCTGGTCGCCGCTGCTCAAAAAATACATCGCGCTCGCACACCTCAAATCCGACTACGCCGAGGTGGGCCGGACGCTCGAGATCGAAATGACCGTCGAGCACCACCGCCGCCGCGCCCTCGCGCGCGTGGCGAAGAAGCCGTTCTTCGACCCGGAGAGGAAACGGAAATGACAACGGTCATCGCGAGGCGCCGAAGACGCCGACGCGATCTCGTGGCGCACGCAACGGACGCTCCCGGATTGCTTCGTCCCCCGGATGCTGTTCCGGGGCTTCGGCATCGCGCTGCTCGCAATGACGAGTGTCGCCATGGCTGAGAAATACGACGCGATCGTCGTCGGCGGCGGGCACAACGGGCTGGTGTGCGCGGCGTATCTCGCTCGCGCGGGCAAGCGCGTGCTCGTGCTCGAGAAGAACGAGATCGTCGGTGGCGCCGCGCGCAGCGAGGAGGTGTTCCCGGGGTTTCGTTTCTCCGTCTTCTCGTACGTCGTGAGCCTGTTGCGGCCCGAGATCATCCGCGACCTCGACCTGCCGCGGCACGGCCTGCACATCCTGCCGCTGGAGAGCACGGTCACCCCGCTCCCCAACGGCGACTACCTCGGCCAATGGGGCGATCACGACCAGAACCGCCGCGAGCTCGCACGGCACTCGTTGCGGGACGCCGAGGCGTACGACGAGTTCGGCCGCCTCATGTACCAGATGGCGCGCGCGGTGAAACCGTTCATCGGCATGACGCCGCCCGATCCGACCTCGCTCGCGTGGCGCGACGTGCATGGCCTGTGGAAGCTCGCCAGGGAGCTGCGGGGACTCGGCCGCGAGCGCTTCTACGCCCTCCACAAGCTCCTCACCATGAGCTCGGCGGACTATCTCGACGAATGGTTCGAGACCGAAGCGCTGAAAGCCACCAAGTCCGCGAGCGGCATCATCGGCACCTTCCTCGGTCCACGCTCTCCCGGCACTGCGTACGTGCTGCTCCATCACTACATGGGGGAGATCGACGGGGTGTTCCGCGCGTGGGGTTTCGCCAAAGGCGGCAACGGCTCGGTCAGCGCCGCGATCGCGGCCGCGGCGCGCGACGCCGGCGCCGAGATCCGCACCGAGGCGCCGGTCGCGCGCGTGCTCCTCGAGAACGGCCGGACCACCGGCGTCGTACTGGACAACGGCGACGAGCTGCGCGCGGAGATCGTCGTCTCCAACGCCGATCCGCGGCGCACCTTCCTGCAGCTCGTGGGCGAGCAGCACCTGCCGGGCGATTTCGCCGGCGCGATCCGCAACTTCAAGTTCCGCGGCTCGTCGGGCAAGGTCAATCTCGCGCTGTCCGAGCTTCCGAATTTCACGTGCCTGCCCGGCGTCGGCCCGCACCTGCGCGGCGCCATCTCGATCTCGCCCAGCGTCGATTACCTCGAGCGCGCATACGACGACGCCAAGTACGGCGAAGTGTCGAAGCAGCCGTACATGGACATCGTCATCCCGTCGATGATCGATCCTTCGATGGCGCCGCCGGGCCGCCACGTGATGTCGATCTTCGTGCAGTACGTGCCGTACAACGTGAAGGGGGGATGGACGGACGAGAAACGCGAAGCGTTCGGAGACACGGTGATCGATACGCTCGCGCAGTACGCGCCGAACATCAAATCGGCGATCCTGCACCGGCAGGTCATCACCCCCGCCGACATCGAGCGCGTCGTCGGCATCACCGAAGGCAACATCTTCCACGGCGAGCTCGCGCTCGAGCAGATGTTCTTCCTGCGGCCGGTGCCGGGCTGGGCGAAGTACCGGACGCCGATCGACGGGCTGTATCAGTGCGGCTCGGGCACCCATCCCGGCGGCGGCGTCATGGGCGCGTCGGGGCGCAACGCGGCGATCACGATCCTCAAGGGGGCGCGATGAAAGCGATCGTGCTCGGGAGCGACATCGAGGCGGTGGTGGCGGCGCGCGAGCTGGCGAAGGGCGGGATGGACGTCGTGCTGGTCGGCGAAAACAACGTTCCCTCCCCCTCAGGGGGAGGGTCAGGGTGGGGGTGGGGTTCGAGCGATGTCTGGGCATCCGCGATCCTCCCCGACGCCACCCGCCTCGACTTCACCGCCGACATCGCGCGCACCGCCGAAGCGATCGGCAGGATCTCCGCGCGCGACGCCGAGCGCTGGCCGCGCTTCTGCGAGCGCCTGCATGCGCTCGCGGTGGTGCTCGAGGACATCTACTCGAAACCGCCGCCCGATCCGCTCACGCACCAGACCGGCGGTCTCGTCGATCTGCTGCGGACGGGCCTGCGGCTGCGCAAGCTCGGCGCCGCCGGCACGAACGAGCTCCTGCGCCTCCTGCCGATGTCCGCGGCGGACCTGCTGGATGCATGGTTCGAGAACGACGCCGTCAAAGGCGTGCTCGGCGCGGTGGCGGTGAGGCACCTCGCGCAGGGACCGCGCTCGGGCGGCACTGCGTTCAACCTGCTGCACCACCACGTCGGCTGCGCGCCCGGAGTGTTCGGGCGACCGCCGCGCGAGCGCTACGACGTGCCGGAAGCGCCGAACCGGATCGAAGCGAATGCGATGCGGATCGAAGTGGCCGACGGCCGCGCGCGCGGCGTGGTGCTCGACGACGGGCGGACGCTCGACGCCGACGTCGTCGTGTCCGCGCTCGATCCGAAGCGCACGCTGCTCGGGCTGGTCGATGCGGCCTGCCTCGATCCCGAGCTCGTGCGCGCCCTGCGCAACATCCGCAGCCGCGGCGTGGCGGCGCGGCTGACGTTCACGCTGAATGCGCCGCCCGATTTCGAGACGCTCGTGATCGCGCCGTCGCTCGACTACATCGAGCGCGCGCACGACGACTCGAAATACGGCCGCGTCTCGGCGGCGCCGGTGATCGAAGCGACGCACGACGGCGAGCACCGCGTTCACGCTCACGTACAGTACGTGCCGTACGCGCTGCGCGAAGGCACGTGGGACGGCGCGCGTTTCGAAGCGCTCGCCGATGCGGCGATCGCGAAGATCGACGCGGCGTCGCGCGGCTTTGCCGATCGCGTCGTCGAATCGAGAGTGCTGACCCCGGCGCATCTCGAAGCGCAGTACGGCTGGCCGCAGGGACAGGCATACCATGCCGAGATCGCGCTCGACCAGGTGCTGTGGATGCGGCCGCTGCCGCAGCTCGCCCGTTATCGCACGCCGATCGGCAGCCTTTATCTGTGCGGTGTCGCGATGCACCCGGGCGGTGTCTTGCCGGGCGCTGCGGGCGCCCACGCCGCTTCGACCGTTCTCAAGGACTGACCATGGAAACCACCTTCACCACGCTGCGGGACCTCGAGCCCGCGCAGGCCGATCTGACCGAGCTGCGCCGTCGCATCCATTCGAATCCCGAGATCGGCCACAAGGAGCTCCAGACGGCTGCGCTCGTCGCGGAGAAGCTGAAGGCATGGGGTTACGACGTCACGACCGGCGTCGGCGGCACCGGCGTCGTCGGCACGCTCGAGGCGGGGACCGGCACGCGCCGCATCGGCATTCGCGCCGACATGGATGCGCTGCCGATCGCCGAAGAGACCGGATTGCCGTATGCGAGCAGGAACGCGGGACTCATGCACGCTTGCGGACACGACGGCCACACCACGATGCTGCTCGGCGCGGCGCAGGCGCTCGCGGCGACGCGGCGGTTTTCGGGCACGGTGAACCTCATCTTCCAGCCGGCGGAAGAGGCGGGCATCGACTGCGGCGCCAAGCGCATGCTCGCCGACCGATTGTTCGAGCGCTTTCCGTGCGATGCGGTGTTCGCCCTGCACAACCATCCCGGCAGCCCCGAGCGCGCGTTCCGCTATCACGCCGGTCCGTTCATGTCGGCCTCCGATCGCGTGACGATCACGGTGAAAGGCCGCGGCGGCCATGCGGCGCGCCCGCACCTCACGGTCGATCCGATCGTCGCCGCGTCGGGCATCGTCATGGCGCTGCAGACCGTGGTCGCGCGCAACGTCGATCCGACCAAGACCGCGGTCGTCACGATCGGCACGATCAACGGCGGCAAGGCGATGAACGTCATCGCGACCGACGTGACGCTGGGCCTTTCGGTGCGCTCGTTCGACGCCGACGTGAGGAAGCTCCTACAGCAGAGGATCACCGGGCTCGCGGAGTCGCAGGCGGCGAGCTACGGCGCGGTGGCAGAGGTCGATTACCAGCTCGGCCATCCGGTGCTCGTCAACTCGGAGCGCGAGACCGATCTCGCGCGTCGGGTCGCCGAAGAGATCGTGGGGCCGGAGAACGTGAGCGAGATCGACCGCATCACCGGCAGCGAGGATTTCGCGTACATGATCGAGCAGCGGCCGGGCTGCCTGATCCGCATCGGCAACGGCGTCGGCGACGTGCCGATGCTGCACACGTCGAGGTACGATTTCAACGACGCGAACCTGTGCGTCGGCGCGGCGTTTTGGGTGAGGCTGGCGGAGCGGTTTCTGGCGGAGAAGTGATGAGGTGAAGGTGACGAGATGAAGGTGATGAGGTGAAGGAGGTACAACCTTTATCTCAGCACCTCTATCTCATCACCCCTATCTCCTCACCTCTTCGCGTCCTGGGCCCACTGCGGCCACCGCTGCTTCACCGCCGGCGAGTCTTCCTTGTAGATGTGGCACGAGCCGATCTGATACGGCTTCTTGGTGATCGGCTTACCCGCGCTGCGCGCTTCGCGTGCGCGCCCGGTTGCCTGGAATGCGGTGGTGCCGAGCGGGCCGAGCAGCTCGGCCATGTGGGTGCAGCCTTCGATGCCCCCGACGCGCGCGCGGATCTCCTTGCGCCAGCCGGGGCCGATCTTCAGGCCGATGAGCCGCTTGAAGTTGACCGTGATGTCGCCGCAGATCGCATACGGGCCGGAGTCGGTGCACGCTTCGACGTCGTGCACGATCATGTCCAGATCGACGGTCAGCCGCAGCCACATGTCGTGCACCGGCTCGCCGGGCTTGCGGTCGCGGCCGCCGTTGCGGCGCGAATGCGGCACGGCCTTGGTGTCGACGAGGTGCGCTTCGACGTCCCACAGACCGTCTTCACGCTCGAAGCCCTGCACTTCGATGCGGCGGGTGTGGATGAGCTTGCGTGCAGCCGATTGAGGTAGCGGCATGATTTTCGTCATGCTGGCGTACGCCAGCATTCATTCTCAAAATCGAAATTCAACAGGAGTCCTGGCGTTCGCCAGGACGGCGTGACACACGGCGTCACGTCGAACGACGCGCGGACAGCGCTTTCGCGACTCTGGAGTTGGTCGGTTTGCCGAGGGCTGTGCAGATGAAGTCGCCGGCTTTGACGAGCTTGTCCATGTCGATGCCGGTCTCGACGCCGAGACCGTTCAGCATGTAGAGCACGTCTTCGGTCGCGACGTTGCCGGTCGCGCCTTTGGCATAGGGACAGCCGCCGAGGCCTGCGACCGAGCTGTCGAACGTGGCGATGCCGCATTCGAGCGCCGCGTAGACGTTGGCGACCGCCTGTCCGTAGGTGTCGTGGAAATGCCCCGCGAGCCGCTCGACCGGGATGTGCCTGGCCACCGCCTCGACCACCGCGCGCGTGCTGCCGGCGGTGCCGGTGCCGATGGTGTCGGCGATCGTGATCTCGTAGCATCCCATGGCATCGAGCTCGCGCGCGACGCGCACCACCGCTTCTGGCGAGACGTCGCCTTCGTACGGGCAGCCGAGGCACACCGAGATGTCGCCGCGGACTTTCAATCCCTGCTTCAGCGCTTCCTCCGCGACTTCGGTGAAGCGCGCGAGGCCTTCGTCGATCGAGCAGTTGGTGTTCTTCTTGGAGAAGCTCTCGGTCGCCGCGCCGAAGACGACGATCTCGTCCGCGCCCGCCGCGATCGCGGCATCCAGGCCTTTGCGGTTCGGCACGAGCACGGGATAAGCGACGCCGGGCTTTTTCCTGATGCCCGCCATCACCTGTGCGTTGTCGGCCATCTGCGGCACCCACTTCGGCGACACGAACGCGGTGGCTTCGATGACCGGGAGGCCGGCGTCGCTCAGGCGATCGATGAGCTCGATCTTCACCGACGCGGGTACGGGATGGGGCTCGTTCTGAAGTCCGTCGCGCGGACCGACCTCTACGATGCGGACTTTGGAGGGGAGAGTCATCCGCTCATTTTAGCGCGCCGAGCACGTTGGAGTAGTCGTCGGTCCACGGCCTGCCCGCGACCGTCGGCAGCGGCTTCCACGACTCTTTCTCCATGAGCGCATCGAACCGGTGCGGATCGCGCGATATCGCGACCCAGCGCGAGGGCAGCGCGGCGAGGCGCTCGTCGAACTGGATTTCGAGTTGTGGACCCGGCATGACGCCGGTGACGCCGGCATCGGCGGCGAGACGCGAAAGGATCGGCACGAAATCCATGAACTGGTTGGTGACCTGGAACACCACGATGCCGTTCGGCGCGAGCTTGGACAGATAGATCGCCAGCGCTTCGCGGGTGATCATGTGCACCGGCACCGAGTCGGAGCTGAAGGTGTCGACGACGATGAGATCGTACGACCCGTCGGCGTCGCCGGCGATCGACAGCCGGCCGTCGCCGATCCCGATCTTCGCATGCGGCGCGCACTCCGAGAGATAGGTGAAGTAGCGCGTATCCCGCGCGAGCTGCACGACCACCGGGTCGATCTCGTAGAAGGTGAACGCGCGGCCCGGGGCGCGATAGCACGCGAGCGTTCCCGCCCCCATGCCGAGCACCGCCACGCGCTTCACGTCCGCGCCCAGCACCCGGAAGATCTGCGCGATGCCGCTGTCGGCGTGGAAGTAGGTGATGGGCGTCGTGCGCTTCTTCGGGTCCAGCCACTGCGCGCCGTGGATGGTGATGCCGTGCATCAGCACGTTGAACTTGGCCGACTCGTCGCGCACCACGGTGTGCACGCCGAAGAAGCTGCGGTGGCGCTCGAGAATTTTCTCCGACGAGTGGATGTGCGGCGTCAGCAGCACCGTCACGAGCACGGCACCCGCGAAGAGCGCCGGCCGCCCGCTCGTCACGTACAGCAGCACGCCGACCGCCTGCAGATAGAGCACGACGGCGAACGCGCCGTGCGCGAAAGGCTGCACGCCCGTGGCGAGCAGCGCCGCCAGTATCGCCGCGAGCGCGACCAGCGCGACGCCTTCGATAACCGGCTTGCGCGGCGAGCGCACGACGTTGCGCAGCGCGCACGCGACGGCCAGCGCGATCGGGTATTCGAGGATCGAGTGGAAGACGAGCGGTGCGACGATCGCGTTGAACACGCCGCCCGCCGCGCCGCCGATCGACAGGCACAGGTAGAACTCGGTGAGCTGCGCGACGGCCGGCCGGCGCCGCGCGAGCTCGGCGTGGCACATCATCGCGGTGATCGCGAAAACCGCGAGGTGCAGCCCGAGCACGCTCTTCTGGTTGTTGAGCGGCCACGCGAGCACGAGCACGATCACCGCGATCGGCTGGATGCGCTCGACGAGGCGCAGGGACACCACCTGCCGCCGCGCGAACGCGATGACGAAGGTGAGCACGTAGATCGTCAGCGGGATCAGCCACAGCAGCGGCGCCGCCGCGATCTCCGACGTGATGTGCTGCGTCACCCCCAGCATGAGGCTCGACGGCGCGAAGGCGAGCAGCATCCAGCGGATGCGGTCGCGCCAGCCGGCGACAAAGCCGGGGTCAGACCCTGCCGCTCGCGCGGGGTCAGACGCCGAACGGGGTCCGACCCCGGTTTGCTCTCCGGCATGCCGCCGCGCCGCCAGCCCGCACACGACCAGCACCGCCGCGAACGCGCCGTAGGCCACCGACCACGCGAGCGACTGCGTGCCCAGGCCCAGGAGGGGCTCGAGCGCCAGCGGATAGCCGACGAGCGCCGCGAGGCTGCCGGCGTTGCTCGCGCTGTACAGGAAATACGGGTCGCGCGCGTCGACGTGGCGGGTGCGCGAGAACCACTGCTGGAGCAGCGGCGCGGTGGCGCTGACGGCGAAGTACGGCAGGCCCACGCTGGACGCGAGCAGCGCGAGCAGCGAGACGACCGGCGCGGTCCCGGCGGGCATGACGCCGGCGGCGTGCAGCGGCAGCGTCGCGACCGCTGCCGCGATCAGCACCGCGTGCACCGCGAGCTGCGCGCGCAAGCGGTAGCGGGTGAGCACGTGCGCGTAGAGATAACCCGCGAGGAGGACGACCTGGAAGAACATCGCCGCGGTCGTCCAGACCGCGGGCGAGCCGCCGTAGCGCGGCAGCACGAGCTTGGTGAAGAGCGGCTGTATCCAGAACGCGAGCAGCGCGCTGGCGAAGAGCGCCGCGGCGTAGAGCGGGAGGAGAGCGGCGGCTTCGCCGCCGCGTCGCACGCTCAGCGCTTCCTCGCGGTCTTCACCTTCTTTTTCGCGGCGCGCGGTTTTTGCCGCTGCGGCTCGGACCACGCGGGCCGGCGCTTCTCGAGAAACGCCGACAGGCCTTCCTGCGCTTCGGGCGTGGCGCGGATGTCGGCGATGCGCCGCGAAGTCTCGGCGACGAGCGCCTCGTCGATCGTCGCCGCCGCGGCGAAGGGGATGAGCTCTTTCACCGCCGCCATCGCTTGCGGCCCGCTCGAATAGAGCGCGCCGAGCAGCGCGCCGATCTTGCCGCCGACTTCCTCTTCCTCGGCGATGTCGTGCACCAGGTGCATGCGGAACGCTTCGGCCGAATCGAACTCTTCGCCGGTCAGCATGTAGCGATGCGCCATGCGGCTGCCGATCGCTCTGATGACGTACGGGCTGATCATCGAGGGGATGATGCCGAGCTTCACTTCGGTCAGCCGGAACGTCGCGGTGCGCGAGGCGACCGCGATGTCGCACGCCGCGACGAGCCCGCAACCGCCGCCGCGGACCGCGCCCTTGACGCAGGCGATCGTCGGTTTGGGCAGCGTGTACAGCGTGTGCAGCATCTCCGCCGATTGCTGCGCCGCTTCGAAGTTCTGCTTCTTGGAGAACTTCGCGGATGCTTTCATGTGCCCGATGTCCGCGCCGGCGCAGAAGCTCTGGCCCGCGCCGACCAGCACCACCGCGCGGACGGCCTCGTCCCTGCCGAGCTTTTTCAACGCCGCGGTCAGCGCGTCGACCATCTCGGGATCGAACGCGTTGTGGACTTCGGGGCGGTTGAGCATGACGGTCGCATTGCCGTGCTCGTCGGTGCGGGTGACGATTTTCTGATTGGCCATCGTGGGTGCTTTTGAGTGGCGCAGGCGCCCTCGCCTGCAGCGTGCACGGATTCTACATTCGGAACACGCCGAACTTCGTGACCTGTGTCTCGGCGCCGGACGCGACGGCGAGCCCGAAAGCGAGCGTCTCGCGCGTGCGCCTGGGGTCGATGATGCCGTCGTCCCACAGCCGCGCCGTGGCGTAGTAGGCGCTCGACTGTTGCTCGTACTGGGCGAGGATCGGCGCCTTGTAGGCGTCCTCGTCGCGCTCGCTCCATGCCGCGCCGCTTTTCTCGAGCTGCTCGCGCTTCACCTGCGCGAGCACGTTCGCCGCCTGCTCGCCGCCCATCACCGAGATGCGCGCGTTGGGCCAGGTCCACAGGAAGCGCGGGCCGTAGGCGCGGCCGCACATGCCGTAATTGCCCGCGCCGAAGCTGCCGCCGACGATCACCGTGAGCTTGGGCACGCGGGCGCACGCGACCGCGGTCACCATCTTCGCGCCGTCCTTGGCGATGCCGCCCGCTTCGTATTTCCTGCCGACCATGAAGCCGGTGATGTTCTGGAGGAACACGAGCGGGATGTCGCGCTGGCAGCACAGCTCGATGAAGTGCGTCCCTTTGAGCGCGGACTCGGAGAAGAGGATGCCGTTGTTCGCGACGATGCCGACGAGGCGTCCTTCGATGCGCGCGTAACCGCAGACCAGCGTCGCGCCGTAGCGCGGCTTGAACTCGTCGAGCTCGCTCGCGTCGACGATGCGCGCGACGATCTCCCTCACGTCGAACGGCGTGCGGGTGCTCGCGGGCAGCACGCCGTAGATCTCTTCAGCGGCGTAGAGCGGCGCCGTTCCCGACGAGGTCTGCGCCGGCGTGCGGTTGAGGTGAGACACGATGCGCCGCACGCGCTGCAGCGCGTCTTCGTCGTTATCCGCGCGGTCGTCCGCGACCCCCGAGGTCTTGGTGTGCACGTCCGCGCCGCCGAGCTCTTCGGCGCTGACCACTTCGCCGGTCGCGGCTTTCACCAGCGGCGGCCCGGCGAGAAAGATCGTGCCCTGGTTCTTCACGATGACCGCTTCGTCCGACATCGCCGGCACGTACGCGCCGCCCGCGGTGCACGAGCCCATGACGCACGCGATCTGCGGTATGCCCGCGGCCGACATGTTCGCCTGGTTGTAGAAGATGCGGCCGAAGTGCTCGCGGTCGGGAAACACTTCGTCCTGGCTCGGCAGATGCGCGCCGCCCGAGTCGACGAGATAGATGCACGGCAGCCGGTTCTCCGCCGCGATCTCCTGCGCGCGCAGGTGCTTCTTCACCGTCAGGGGGTAGTAGGTGCCGCCTTTCACCGTCGCGTCGTTCGCGACGATCATGCAGCGCACGTCGTTGACCGTGCCGACGCCGGTAATGAGACCGGCCGCGGGTACCGCTTCGTCGTACGCGTCCCACGCCGCGAGCGCCGAGAGCTCGAAGAACTCGCTGCCGCCGTCGATGAGGCGCGCGATGCGCTCGCGCGGGAGCAGCTTGCCGCGAGACGTGTGCCGCTCGCGCGCCGCCGCGCCGCCGCCTTCGCGCACGAGCGCGACGCGCGCCTCGAGCTCGGCCACGCGCTGCTTCATGCGCTCCGCGGATTGTTTGAATTCGGGTGAGTCTGTTTTCAGCTTCGAACGGATGGCCGGCATTCGACACTCGTCATCCCCGCGAAGGCGGGGATCCATTTTGACTGTATCAGGTTTGAAAATGGATTCCCGATCCCTTCCGCTATCGCGGGTCGGGAATGACGATCACGTTCCGAGCCTCCCGCGATAGAGGTCGAGCATCGCATCGTCGAAGCACGCGAAGGTGATCTGCTCGATCTCCGGGTGGCGTTCCAGCCCGGCCTTGCATTCGCGCACCGCGATCTCGACCGCTTTCTCGAACGGGTAGCCGTACACGCCGCAACTGATCGCGGGGAACGCGAGGGTCCGCAGCCCGTGCTTCGCCGCGAGCGCGAGGCTCTCGCGATAGCAGGAGGCGAGAAGCTCGGGCTCGCCGTGCGCGCCGCCATGCCATACCGGACCCACGGTGTGGATCACGTGCTTCGCGGGCAGGCGGTAGCCGCGCGTGATCTTCGCCTGGCCGGTCGGGCAGCCTTTGAGCGTGCGGCATTCGGCGAGCAGATCGGGCCCGGCCGCGCGATGGATCGCGCCGTCGACCCCGCCGCCGCCGAGCAGCGATTCGTTCGCGGCGTTGACGATCGCGTCGACGTCGAGGGTGACGATGTTTGTGCGGATCGCGCCAAGCTTGGGAGTCATGGTGTTAGAGGAAGGGAGGTCCAAGGAGGGAAACCTTAGGTTTCCCTCCTTGGCGTAATCGGCGAGCGCGAGCGCAGCGAGCTACCAACCGCCGGTGGAAAGCCATTTTTCGACCTGATCCAAACGATCCGAACCCCAGAACGGCTCGCCGTCGATGACGATGTACGGCGAGCCGAAGACGCCGAGCGACACCGCCGCATCGACCTCCTGCCGCAGGCGGTCCTTCACCGCGGGATCGTTGAGCGCTTCCTTCATCTCGGCCTTGTCCACGCCCGCGTGACCCGCGATCTCGACCGTGTTCTCGGGCGTCGAGATGTCGACGTCGTCGGCGAAGTACGCGACGTACAGCGCGAGCGCGAGGCGCTTGGCGAGCGCCGGATCGCGATTGTTGAGGTGGTAGAACGCGCGCGCCGGCGCGGTCGTGCCGATCGGGAACTTGCTCGGCAGCTTGAAAGGGACGTTGAAGAGCCTCGACGTGCGCTCCAGGTCGCGCTTCATGTAGGCGCTCTTCAGCGGGTAGCTCGCGAGCGGCTGCATGCCGGTCACCTTGAACACCGCGCCGAGCAGGATCGGCCGCCACGTCGCCGTGCGGCCGTGGCGCGCGGCGATGTCCTCGATCTTCGCCGAGGCGAAATAGCCGTATGGCGAAGAGAAGTCGAAGTAGAAATCGATCGGGTTGCTCATTGTTGGCTCCGTTTTTAGACCAGGATCAGACCCCAACCGTCAGAATCGGGGTCTGACCCTACAACCGTTCGACTGCGATCGCGGTCGCTTCACCGCCGCCGATGCACAGCGCGGCGACGCCGCGCTGCAATCCGTGCTCGTGCAGCGCGCCGAGCAGCGTCACCATGATGCGCGCGCCCGAAGCGCCGAGCGGATGGCCGAGCGCGCACGCGCCGCCGTGCACGTTGACGCGATCGTGCGTAAGACCCAGATCGTCGATCGCCGCCATCGCCACGCACGCGAACGCTTCGTTGATCTCGAAGAGGTCGGTGCTCTTCGCGTCCCAGCCGGTCCTCTCGAAGAGCTTGCGGATCGCGCCGACCGGGGCAGTGGTGAACCACGCGGGCGCCTGCGAGTGGGTGGCGTGGCCGACGATGCGCGCGAGCGGCGTGAGGCCGCGGCGCTCGGCTTCTTCGAGCGTCATGATGACCATCGCCGCGCCGCCGTCGGCGATCGAGCTCGAGTTGGCCGCGGTGACGGTGCCGTCTTTTTTGAAGGCGGGTTTCAGCTGCGGGATGCGCTCGAGGTTCGCCTTCAGCGGCTGCTCGTCGTCTTCGACCGTGGCTTTGCCCGCGGCCACGGGAACGATCTCGCGCTTGAAGCGGCCCGACCTGATCGCGTCCTGCGCGCGCGTCAGCGACTCGATCGCGTAGCGGTCCTGCGCTTCGCGCGTGTAGCCGTATTTCGCCGCGGTCTCCTCGGCGTACGTGCCCATGAGGCGCCCCGGATCGTACGCGTCCTCGAGACCGTCGAGGAACATGTGGTCTTTCACTTCGGCGTGGCCGAGGCGAAGGCCTCCGCGCGCTTTCGGCAGCAGATAGGGCGCGTTGGTCATGCTCTCCATGCCGCCGGTCACCATGATGCGGTTGGTGCCGAGCGCGATCAGGTCGTGCGCGAGCATCGCCGCTTTCATGCCCGAGCCGCAGACCTTGTTGATCGTCGTGCAGCCG
Source organism: Burkholderiales bacterium (assembly GCA_036262035.1). Lineage (NCBI taxonomy): Bacteria > Pseudomonadati > Pseudomonadota > Betaproteobacteria > Burkholderiales > Burkholderiales bacterium. The sequence goes on from DATAJS010000010.1 coordinate 302,175, forward strand.
GTCGATTCGGGCAGGCCCGCGCCGAGCGACGCCTGCCGCGCCGGCGCTTGCCCGAGCCCCGCGGGCAGCACGTTGCCCATGATCACTTCGTCGACGTCGGCCGGTGCGATGCCGGCGCGCTCGATCGCCGCGCGGATCGCCGCCGCGCCGAGCTCGGGTGCGGCGAGCGATTTCAGCGCACCCTGGAAGCCGCCCATCGGGGTGCGTGCGGCGGAAGCGATGACGATTGACTTATCCATGACTCTCGCTCGTTCTGTCGCGCAGGCGCTTCGCCTGCTTTTACGGCGCTGCAGGCGGGGGCGCCTGCGCTACCGGGTCTCCTCGAACAGCTCTCTGCCGATCAGCCATCGCCGGATCTCCGACGTGCCCGCCCCGATCTCGTAGAGCTTGGCGTCGCGCAGGAGCCGGCCGGTCGGGCTGTCGTTGACGTAGCCCATGCCGCCGAGCGCCTGTATCGCTTCGAGCGCCATCCACGTCGCGCGCTCGGCCGAATAGAGTATGGCACCCGCGGCGTCCTTGCGCGTGATGCGCCCCGCGTCGCACGCGCGCGCGACCGCGTACACGTAGGCGCGCGCCGCCGAGAGCGTGGTGTACATGTCGGCGAGCTTGCCCTGCATGAGCTGGAAAGAGCCGATCGGCTCGCCGAACTGTTTCCTCTCGTGCACGTACGGCAGCACCGCGTCCATGCACGCCTGCATGATGCCCAGCGGCCCGCCCGCGAGCACCGCGCGCTCGTAATCGAGCCCGCTCATCAGCACGTTGACGCCGCCGCCTTCCCGGCCGAGCACGTTCTCCGCGGGCACTTCGCAATCCTGGAACACGAGCTCGCAGGTGTTCGAGCCGCGCATGCCGAGCTTGTCGAGCTTTTGCGAGGTCGAGAACCCCCTGAAGCCTCGCTCGATCAGGAACGCGGTGATGCCTTTCGGCCCCGCATTCGGATCGCTCTTCGCGTAGACGACGAGCACGTCGGCGTCGGGGCCGTTGGTGATCCACATCTTGGTGCCGTTCAGCACGTAGCGCTCGCCGCGCTTTTCCGCACGCAAGCGCATGCTGACCACGTCCGATCCCGAGCCCGCTTCGCTCATCGCGAGCGCGCCGACGTGCTCGCCGGAGATGAGCTTCGGCAGGTAGCGCTTCTTCTGCTCGTCGCTCGCGTTGCGCCGGATCTGGTTCACGCAGAGGTTGGAATGCGCGCCGTAGGAGAGCCCGACCGCGGCGCTCGCGCGCGAGATCTCCTCCATCGCGACGATGTGCTCGGCGTAGCCCATGCCGGCGCCGCCCCATTGCTCTTCGACCGTGATGCCGAGCAGCCCGAGCCGCCCGAGCTGCGGCCACAGGTCCCGCGGGAATTCGTTGTCGCGATCGATGTCGGCGGCGCGCGGGGCGATCTCCGCGTCGGCGAAGCTGCGGACGGTTTCCCGCAGGATGTCCGCGGTTTCGCCCAGGTCGAGGTCCAGAGAGGCGTAATCGGTCATGCAGATGTCGGCTTTTGTGTTGTTGCTGCGCAATAACTCGCGTAAAATCAATGGATTCTGCATCATAGGCCCGCGCGTTACACCCCGTCAACGAAAGCACCTATGAACCAACCACGGAACGCAACGATGGGCGACCAGAGCCAGCAGGTTGAATTGAAGTTCGACCCCGCGGAGGTGGCGCGGCTGTACGCCGACATCGCCGCCAGGAGCGGCGAGCTCCTCGGCAAGTTCATGGAACGCCAGGCCGAAGGCCAGGTGCGCCCGATGGGCGACGAGCTCGGCATCAGCAAGGCGTTCTTCGAAGCCTGGGCGCGCATGCTGACCGATCCGCTGCGCCTGGCCGAGACGGGCATGAAGATCTGGCAGGACTACGTCACGCTGTGGCAGGGCTCGTTCATGCGCATGCTCGGGCAGCAGCCCGCGCCCGTCGCCGAGCCCGCGCGGGGCGACCGGCGCTTCAAGGACGAAGCGTGGCAGAACAACTTCCTGTACGACTACATCAAGCAGTCGTACCTCATCGCCGCCAAGCACCTGCATTCGACGCTCGCGGGCGTTCAGGGCCTCGACGAGCAGACCGCGAAGAAGGTCGATTTCTATACGCGGCAGTACATCGACGCGCTCTCGCCGACCAACTTCGTCGGCACCAATCCCGAAGTGATGCGCGAGACCCTCGCCAGCGGCGGCCAGAACCTCGTGCGCGGCTTCGCCAACCTGCTCGAGGACCTCTCGCGCGGCAACGGCGAGCGGCTGAAGCTGCGCATGACCGACGAGGAAGCGTTCAAGGTCGGCGGCAACATCGCGACGACGCAGGGCAAGGTCGTGTTCCAGAACGACCTGATGCAGCTCATCCAGTACTCGCCGACGACCGAGACGGTGTACAAGCGGCCGCTGCTCATCGTGCCGCCGTGGATCAACAAGTACTACATCCTCGATCTGCGCGAGAAGAACTCGTTCGTCAAGTGGGCGGTCGGCGAAGGCCATACCGTCTTAATCGTCTCGTGGGTCAATCCCGATGCGCGCTTCGCCGGCAAGACGTTCGAGAACTATCTCAACGAGGGCCCGCTCGCCGCGCTCGACGCGATCGGGCGGGCGACCGGCGAGGACGAGATCGACATCGTCGGCTTCTGCCTCGGCGGCACGCTGGTCGCGACCACGCTCGGCTATCTGGCCGCGCAGGCGGACAAGCGCGTTAAGAGCGCGACTTTCTTCGCGACGCTGATCGACTTCACGCGTCCCGGCGAGCTCGAAGTGTTCGTCGACGAAGAGCAGGTCGCTTCGCTCGAGAAGAAGATGGAAGAGCGCGGCTATCTCGAAGGCTCCGAGATGGCGACGACCTTCAACATGCTGCGCGCCAACGACCTCATCTGGTCGTTCGTCGTGAACAACTATCTGCTCGGCCGCGATCCTTTCCCGTTCGACCTCCTGTACTGGAACTCGGACTCGACGCGCATGCCGGCGGCGATGCACAGCTTCTACCTGCGCAACATGTACCTCGAGAACAAGCTCGCGCGGGGCGGCATCGTGATGAACGAGACGCCGATCGACATGAAGGCGGTCGACGTGCCGACCTACTTCATCTCGACGGTCGAAGACCATATCGCGCCGTGGAAGTCGACCTACATCGGCGCGCGGCTCTTCAGGGGGTCGGTGCGCTTCGTGCTCGGCGGCTCGGGACACATCGCGGGCATCATCAACCCGCCCGCGGCGAACAAGTACGGATACTGGACCAACGACGGCTCGCTGCCCGAAGACCCGGAGGCGTGGCTCGCCGGCGCGTGCCAGCAGCCGGGCTCGTGGTGGACCGACTGGAGCCGGTGGATCGCCAGCCACGCCGGCCCGAAAGTGCCGGCGCGCGTCCCCGGCGATCACGAGCTGCCGGTGCTCGAAGACGCGCCGGGCTCGTATGTGACGCTGCGCGCCGACGCGCCCGGCGCCTCGTGTTTGCCCCTGGCGGTCGCGGCAGAGCCGGGGCCGGTCGCGGCCAAGCCTGACGGCGGGGAAGCGCCGGCGCCGCGCCAGCGCCGGCAGCGCCGCCCGGACGCTGCCGAAAAGCCCGCTGCCAAAGCGGTGAAGACGGCGCTGCGCGCGCCGCGCGCCAAATCGAAAAAAGCCTAAGGAGAAGAATATGGAGCTCAACGGCAAGGTCGTCCTGGTGACCGGCGGAGGCTCGGGTCTGGGCGCCGCCAGCGCGCGGCGTTTCGCCAGGGCCGGGGCGCGCATCGTGCTCGCGGACGTGAACGCCACGGGCGGCGAGGCGGTGGCGAAGGAGCTGGGCGCCGCGGCGGTCTTCGTGAAGACCGACGTCTGCGACGAGGCCGAGGCGCGCGCCACGGTCGACACCGCGAAGCAGCGCTTCGGCGCGCTGCACGGCGCGATCAACTGCGCCGGCATCGCGCCGGCCGAGCGCGTGCTCGGCAGGACCGGCCCGCACGGGCTCGCCATGTTCCAGCGCGTCATCAACGTCAACCTGATCGGCACGTTCAACGTCATCCGCCTCGCCGCCGAAGCGATGGCGCAGAACGAGCCCGGCGCCGACGGCGAGCGCGGCGTCATCGTGAACACCGCGTCGGTTGCGGCTTACGAGGGCCAGATCGGGCAGGCGGCGTACAGCGCGTCCAAGGCAGGGGTCGCCGGCATGACGCTGCCCATCGCGCGCGAGCTTGCGCGCTTCGGCATCCGCGTCCTGACCATCGCTCCCGGCATCATGGAGACGCCGATGGTCGCCGCGATGACCGCCGAAGTGCAGGCGTCGCTGGGGGCGCAGGTGCCTTTCCCGTCGCGTCTGGGCAAGCCCGACGAGTACGCCGCCCTCGCCGAGCACATTTTTTCGAACGTGATGCTGAACGGCGAGGTGATACGCCTTGACGGGGCCATCCGGATGGGTCCCAAATAGGAGAATCGAAATCGGGGTCTGTCCCCAATTTCTCGTATCGCGAAAATCGGGGTCAGACCCCGATCAAAGCGCCGCGGCCAAGCACCGCGGGGCGCATAAATAGACGCTGATAAACAGCCTTTTCGGCGGATGGTCGCCGTCAGGTTTCCGGTTAAATCGCCGTAATCCTGATTGAACATCCATCCAGCCCTGGGGAAGCTCGTGAAGCTCTGTAAGTGGCACACCCTCGTTTTCCGTTGCCCCTCGTGCGGGCACGAGGCCGACTACGCGGCCGAGATCGTCGAAGGCCCGAATAAAGGCAGCGCCTGGAACCCGTCGTACTGGTGCGAGAAGTGCAGCACTGCGCTGCGCGCCAAGGACAAGTGGCTCTTCGGCGCCGCTTTCGGTCCGCTCATGGCGATGGTCGGCACGTTCGCGATGCAGGCGGTGCCGCCGGCGTTCCAGCTCGCCGACGCTTTCGTCTTCGGTTTCGCCGCGATCTGCTGCGGCATCGTCGGCTGGCCGCTGTCGCGCCTGCTGTCGCGCCACCTCGTTTACTGGGAGCCGGTCGATCCGGCGAAGCAGCGGCTGGCGGAGATTCGCCGGTTGAGGGAAGACGACGAATAAGGCGAAGGTCGTGAACGCGTGAACGGGTAAAACCAGCAAAGGCCTCCAGTCGGAGGCCTTTTTTGTTTGGTGGTTATTCGCCGAGCCGCTGGGCTACCCTACGTTCTTACCCGTTCACTCGTTCACCTGTTCACGCCTTGATATGAGCTACAGCCACGTCACACTCGAAACTCCCGAACAAGGGATATACCTCCTCACTGTAAGCAGACCGAAATTTCTCAACGCTCTCAACAAGGCGACCCTGACCGACATCGCTGCGGCGCTCGAAGCGGTGAGGTCGGACGCGAGCGCGCGCGCGCTGCTGATCACCGGCGCAGGCGAGAAAGCATTCGTCGCCGGCGCGGACATCGCGGAGATGCAGGCGTATACCGTCGACGAGGCGCGCGCTTTTTCCGCGCAGGGAACCGCGGTCATGCAGGCGATCGAGGCGCTGCCGGTACCCGTGATCGCGCTGGTCAACGGCTATGCGCTCGGCGGCGGCTGCGAGCTCGCGATGAGCTGCGACTGGATCCTCGCGGCCGATAACGCGGTGTTCGGCCAGCCCGAGGTGAAGCTCGGCATCCCGCCGGGTTTCGGCGGCACTCAGCGCCTGACCCGGCTCGTCGGCCGGGCGATGGCGATCGAGCTCCTCGCCACCGCGCGTCAGGTAAAGGCTGACGAAGCCCGCGCCATCGGGCTCGCGAATCACGTCTATGCCGCTGCCGAGCTCCGGACGCGCGGGCTCGAGATGGCGCGGGCGATCGCGGCCAACGGCCCCATTGCGGTGCGTATCGCCAAGCAGTGCGCGCAGCGCGGCGCCGATCTCGATCTCGCCAACGCGTGCGTGCTCGAGACCAACTCGTTCGCATTGAGCTTTGCGACCGAAGATCAGAAGGAAGGCATGGCCGCATTCCTCGCGAAGCGCGCGGCGCAATTCGCCGGACGCTGAACGCGGCCGTTGCCGTCTGTCGAGCGCACGCGCGCTCATCCATTTTCCTAATGCGAGCGTCAAAATCGATTCGCGCTTTCGGGCGACGATCGAGGTGGCGCGCCGCAGCATGCGTTAGCGGCCTGGCATTTGCCTACCGGGAGGTATAATTTCTGCTCCCCGAACCGCACTCGCTACAGGCGCCGTGCGCGCGTTGAACGCTCCCCAAAGAAGGTGACGCCATGGACATGAAGGACATCCTGCCCGACGTAGACCCGCAGGAAACCCGGGAATGGCTGGAGGCGCTCGAGTCGGTGCTCGATCGCGAAGGTCCCGACCGTGCGCACTATCTGCTGGAACGTCTCGTAGAAAAGGCGCGGCGCTCCGGCGCTTACATTCCTTTCAACGCGACCACCGCCTACATCAACACGATCCCGCCTTCGCGCGAAGAGCGCTCGCCCGGCGACGCCGAGCTCGAGCACAGGATCCGCTCGCTCGTGCGCTGGAACGCGATGGCGATGGTCGTGCGAGCGAACAAGGAATCGTCCGAACTCGGCGGACACATCGCGAGCTTCGCGTCGGCCGCGACGCTGTATGACGTCGGGTTCAACCATTTCTTCCGTGCCGCGAACGAGAACTTCGGCGGCGACCTCGTGTACTTCCAGGGTCATTCGGCGCCCGGCATCTACTCGCGCGCTTTCCTGGAAGGGCGTATCACGCAGGACCAGCTCGACCACTTCCGGCAGGAAGTCGGCGGGAAGGGGCTGCCTTCCTATCCGCATCCGTGGCTCATGCCCGACTTCTGGCAGTTCCCGACGGTGTCCATGGGACTCGGGCCGCTGATGGCGATCTACCAGGCGCGTTTCATGCGCTACCTCAAGGACCGCAGCATCGTCGATACCTCCGGCCGCAAGGTCTGGGCGTTCATGGGCGACGGCGAGATGGACGAGCCCGAGTCCCTGGGGGCGATCTCGCTCGCCGGCCGCGAGCAGCTCGACAACCTCGTCTTCGTCATCAACTGCAACCTCCAGCGCCTGGACGGTCCGGTGCGCGGCAACGGCAAGATCATCCAGGAGCTCGAGGCGGGCTTTCGCGGCGCGGGCTGGAACGTGATCAAGGTGATCTGGGGCTCGTACTGGGACCCGCTGCTCGCGCGCGACAAGGACGGTCTGCTCCTCAAGCGCATGGAAGAGTGCGTCGACGGCGAGTACCAGGCGTTCAAGGCGAACGACGGTGCGTTCGTGCGCGAGCATTTCTTCGGCAAGTATCCGGAGCTTCGCGACATGGTCGCGAATATGTCGGACGACGACATCTGGCGCCTGAATCGCGGCGGCCACGATCCTCACAAGGTGTACGCGGCGTATGCGGCGGCGACCAAGCACAAGGGCCAGCCCACGCTGATCCTCGCCAAGACGATCAAGGGCTACGGCATGGGTGAATCGGGCGAAGCCCAGAACATCACCCACCAGCAGAAGAAGATGGGCACGAGCTCGATCCGGGCTTTCCGCGACCGCTTCAGCCTGCCGATTCCCGACGACAAGGTGGACGACGTTCCGTTCTACAAGCCGCCGGAAGATTCGCCCGAGATGAAGTACATGAGGAGCCGCATCGAAGCGATGGGCGGCTCGCTGCCGTCGCGCCGGCGCAAGGCGGCGCCGCTCGAAGTGCCCGCGCTCTCGGCGTTCGAAGCGCAGTTGAAAGGCACCGACAAAGGCCGCGAGATCTCGACGACGATGGCGTTCGTGCGCATCCTCAACACGATCATCCGCGACAAGAAGATCGGCAAGCTCGTGGTGCCCATCGTGCCGGACGAGTCGCGCACCTTCGGCATGGAAGGCATGTTCCGCCAGCTCGGCATCTACTCGCACGTCGGCCAGCTCTATCGCCCCCAGGACGCCGAGCAGCTCATGTACTACAAGGAAGACAAGAGCGGCCAGGTCCTCGAGGAAGGCATCAACGAGGCCGGCGCGATGTCGTCCTGGATCGCCGCCGCGACGTCGTACAGCACGAACGGGCAGGCGATGATCCCGTTCTACATCTACTACTCGATGTTCGGCTTCCAGCGCGTCGGCGACCTCGCATGGGCGGCCGGGGACATGCGCGCGCGCGGCTTCCTGCTCGGCGGCACCGCGGGACGCACGACGCTCAACGGCGAAGGACTGCAGCACGAGGATGGCCACAGCCACATCCTCGCGTCCACCATCCCGAACTGCATCTCGTACGATCCGACGTTCGCGTACGAAGTGGCCGTCATCGTGCAGGACGGACTGCGGCGGATGTATCAGGAACAGGAGGATGTGTACTACTACATCACCCTGATGAACGAGAACTACGAGCATCCGGCGCTGCCCGAAGGCGTGGAGAAAGGCATCCTCAAGGGGATGTACCTGCTCTCCGAAGGCAAGGCGAAGAAAGGACAGCCCAAGGTTCAGCTCCTCGGCAGCGGCACGATCCTGCGCGAAGTGCTCGCGGGCGCGAAGCTGCTCGAAGAGCAAGGCATCGCCGCCGACATCTGGAGCGCGACGAGCTTCAACCTGCTG